>CAYOBW010000130.1:0-18793 GCA_964402115.1 uncultured Victivallales bacterium | reverse complement strand
AGCCCGGGATGGGAGACTTGCCCCGCGGTCGCAAAGAAAGTACAACGTGCGGGTGCCTGAGCTGTCACAGGTGCGACAACGAGCGAAACGGGGAGGCAGAGGCGAGCATGGACGCGGGGACCTTCATCAAGCGGCTACAGCGGGAGTCCTTCTTCAAGGACCAGATCGTGCATGTGCGCACCCTGGCGGAGCGGGAGGCGGTCTGTCGGCCGGTGGCCGGGGGCCTGGCGGAGCCGCTGGCCGTGGGCCTCGGGCGTTTGGGCATTCCGCGGCTCTACGAGCACCAGGCGGCCGCGCTGGAGGCCGTGCGCCGCGGCGAGGACGTTGTCGTGGTCACCGGCACGGCCAGCGGCAAGACGCTGTGCTACACGCTGCCCGTGCTGGAGGCGCTGCTGGCCGACGACCGCGCGACGATGCTCTTCATCTATCCCACGAAGGCGCTGACGCAGGACCAGCTGCGGGGGCTGGGGGCGTGGCAGACCGCGGCGCCCGGCATCCCGTTCCTGGCCGGCGCGTACGATGGCGACACGCCCGCGGGGCTGCGGCGCAAGCTGCGCGATGGCGGCCAGATCATCCTCACGAACCCGGACATGCTGCACCAGGGAATCCTGCCGCACCACGCGCGCTGGGACCGCTTCTTCGCAAACCTGAAGTATGTCGTGCTCGACGAGGTCCACGCCTATCGCGGCGTCTTCGGCTCGCACCTCGCGAACGTCCTGCGGCGGCTGTCGCGCATCTGCCGGCACTACGGCGCGAACCCGCGCTTCATCTGCTCCTCGGCGACGATCGCGAACCCCGCCGCGCACGCCTCGCGCCTGACGGGGCGGCCGATGACGCTCGTCGCCAACGACGGCGCCCCGCGCGGCGCCCGCCGCTTCGTCTTCTGGAATCCGCCCCCGCTCGATACCGCGGCCCGTGGCGACCCGCGCAACTGGCGCGTCGGCGGCGACCGGCGCAGCTCCCGCTGGGAGGCGGTGGAACTGCTGACGGCGCTCGTGCGCGAGGGCGTCCAGACCATCGCCTTCGTGCGGACGCGCCAGGCGGCGGAGCTCATCATGAAGGACTGCCGCGAGAAGCTGCGCGGCGTGTCGCGGAAGCTGGCGGACAAGGTCCAGGCCTACCGGGGCGGCTACCTGCCCGAGGAGCGGCGCGAGATCGAGCGCAAGCTGGCCGCGGGGGAGATCCTGGGCGTGGCCAGCACCAACGCGCTGGAGCTGGGGATCGACATCGGCAGCCTGGACGCGTGCATCCTCGTCGGCTACCCCGGCACGATCGCCAGCCTGTGGCAGCAGGCGGGCCGGGCCGGGCGCGGGCGGGAGGAGGCCGTGGTCTTCCTCGTCGGCCAGAATGCGCCGCTCGACCAGTACCTCATGGCGCACACCGACTACCTCTTCGGCCAGTCGCCCGAGCAGGCCATCGTGGACCCCGACAATCCGCACATCGTCGTCGGGCACCTGAAGTGCGCGGCCAGCGAGCTGCCGCTGACCCCGGCTGACGTGGAGGCCTTCGGGCCGTATGCCGCGCCCATCCTGGAGCTGCTGGAGGAGGAGTCCGCCGTGCGCCGGATCGACGAGCGCTGGTTCTGGTCGAGCTCCGCCTTTCCCGCGGCCGAGGTGAGCCTGCGGAACATCTCGGGGCCCGTCTACACGATCCAGGACGAGGCGGCGGGCGAGCGCGTCATCGGGACCATGGACGAGCTGTCGGCGCTTGCGCAGCTCCACACCCATGCCGTGTACCTGCACGGGGGGGAGACGTATTTCGTGGAGCGGCTGGATTTCGACAAGAAGATCGCCTTCGTACAGCGGCGCGACCTGGATTACTACACGCAGGCCGTGCCGGTGTCGGAGGTGCGGATCGACGCGAAGACGCGCGAGGAGGCCGTGCCCGCGGGACTGCTGGGCTTTGGCGACGTGACGGTGACGACCGTGATTCCGATGTTCAAGAAGATCCGCTTCCACTCGCGCGACAGCCTGGGTTACGAGCAGCTCGAACTGCCGCCGCAGGCCATGGAAACCGTCGCCATGTGGTACGCGCCGCCCCCGGCGGTCGCGGAGGCGCTGCAGGCGCGCAAGCTGATTGTCGGGGAGGCCCTGATCGGGATCGCGAACGTGCTGGTGGAGGTGGCGCCGTTCTTCGTCATGTGCGACACGCAGGACGTCGGCACGGTCGTGGACGCGCGCAACCTCGGCGTGGACGCGCTGTTTCTCCACGACCGCTACCCGGGGGGCATGGGCTATGCGCGCCGCTGCCATGACTGCTTCGGCGCCATCCTGCGGACGATAGCGGACGTGATTGGCCAGTGCGGCTGCCCGGACGGCTGCCCGTCGTGCGTGGGCTCGGCGCTGCCGCCGGGGGCGCTGACGGACATGGACTCGGCCGTGCGCGGGCGGATCCCGAACAAGGCGGGGGCGCTGGCCCTGCTGGAGGCGGTGCTGGGCGTGGCGGGGGCGGCGGGTGAGCCGGGGGCGGGGGAGCCCGCGGGCAGCGAAGGAGAGGCGGGATGATGATCGGAATCGTGACGGGGGCATCGGCTGGACTGGGAACGGAGTTTGCGCGGCAGCTGGACGCGCGGCAGCTGGACGAACTTTGGCTGATCGCGCGGCGGCGCGACCGGCTCGAAGCGCTGCGCAAGACGCTGACCACGCCGGCGCGCGTGTTGCCGCTCGACCTGCGCCAGCCGCAGGAGATTGACCGCGTGCGGGAATTGCTGGCCCGCGAGAGCCCGGCCGTGCGGTATCTCGTGAACAACGCCGGGTTCGGCAAGCTGGGCGACTTCGCCGATCTGCCGCTGACGGACCAGCTCGAGATGATCGACGTCAACGTGCGGGCGGTTGTGCACCTGACGCACGTGTGTCTGCCGCACATGTCTTCGGGGAGTTGCCTGCTGCACGTGTCGTCCGTGGCCGGGTTCGCGCCGCTGGGGGGCTTCACGGTGTACGCGGCGACAAAGGCATTCGTGACCCACTTCAGCATCGGGCTGCTGCCGGAGCTCAAGCGGCGGGGCGTGCACTCCATCGCCGTCTGCCCGGGGCCGGTGGACACGGAGTTCTCCAGCGTGGCCCACACGGGGTCGCACCGGCAGAAGCGTATGTTCACGACCAAGGCGCGCGCCGAGGACGTCGTGCGGAAAGCCCTGCGCGACGCCGACCACCACCGGTCCGTCTCCATTTACGGCGGCCGCGCAAAGCTCATCCCCCTGGCTGCCCGCCTTGTTCCCAAGTCGGTCATCGCCAGCATCTCATGCCGGGCGATCTACCGCGAGGTCTAGCCGTTGCCCAAAAGGTATGGACCGTCCTACCTTGGACGGCGCTCCCGCGCCGTCCCTGCGCTCTGCCGGTCCGTTCGTTGAAGTCTCAGACAAGGAGGTCTTCGGCCATAAGGCGAATGGCTGAATGGCTGCTGCAGGTTTTGCTGTCGGGTTTTGCTTGTCTCGTGTTACGATGTGGTGATAAATATTACGTGAAGGTATGGCGCGGCACGGGGTAGGCGCGCCGGAAGGGACCGCGCAGGTGAAGCTTGCGAAGCGTTCGGACCGATCCTGTCGGCGGACGCGCCGGTCGTGTCCGGGCTTGCGCAGGCCGGTCGGTTTGCCGGGAGGAACCAGAACGTGCACATGGCCGACGCGTTGATTTCGCCCGCGGTGGGCGGGACTCTGTGGGTGGTATCGGGCGGGTTGATCGCTTACTGCGCGCGCGTCGTGCGGCAGACCCAGCGGGACAACCTCGTGCCCCTGATGGGCATGCTGGGCGCGTTCATCTTTGCCGCGCAGATGATCAACTTCGCGATTCCCCTGACCGGGTCGAGCGGCCATCTCGGCGGCGGGCTCATGCTGACGGTGCTGCTCGGCCCTCACGCGGCCTTCCTGGTCATGGCCTCGGTCCTGGCCGTACAGGCGCTCTTCTTTGCGGATGGCGGCCTGCTGGCCCTGGGCTGCAACATCTTCAACCTGGGCTTCTTCCCGGCGTTCTGCGCTTACCCGTTGCTCTACCGCGCGCTGGCCGGGGGGCGACACGGCACGCCGCGGGCCTGGGTGGCCGCTGTGGTGGCCGGCGTGGCGGGGCTGCAGCTGGGGGCGTTTGGCGTCGTGCTGGAGACCACCGCGTCCGGTCTCTCGGAGTTGCCGTTCGGCGCTTTTCTCCTCGTGATGCTACCGATCCATCTGGCGATCGGCGTGGTCGAGGGCCTGGCGACCGCGACCGTGGTCGCGTTCGTCGCCCGGGCGCGCCCCGAAGCGTTGCCGGCGGCCCCGGCGGCTGGCGCGTCCACCAACCCGCGTCCCGTGCTGTTGGGTCTGGCCGTTGCCGCGGTCGTCCTGGGCGGGGTGGGGAGTTGGTTCGCGTCGTCGCATCCCGATGGCCTGGAGTGGTCGATCTTCAGGGTGAGCGGCAGGGAGGAGCTGGCAGGGGCGGAGGCGTCAGCCCATCGGGAACTGGCCGACTTGCAGAGGAAGACCGCGTTTCTGCCCGGCTATGGCTTCAAGGCCGACGCGCCCGAAGCCGCGCCCGGCGGATCAGCCGCTGCCGACCCGGAACCGTGGCCGGCGGTGCGCGCCGGCACTTCCGTAGCGGGCCTCGTCGGCGGCCTGCTGTCCCTGGCGCTGGCCTGCCTGGTGGGGCTTGCGCTCAAAGCGCGTGCGGCCCCCTGCCAGCCCGGAAAGCCATGACGCTGCAGGAGCCTTGATGGATAGGGGAGTGCCATGGGCATAGCGGACTGGGTTGAGATTGGTCGGATGGACGAACTGGGGCGGCTGGACACGCCCGTGCACCGTGTCGATGCGCGGGCCAAGGCGCTCGTCACCCTTGCGTTTATCGTCGTGGTCGTGTCGTTTCCCCGCCACGCGCTCTCCGCTTTGACCCCGCTGCTGCTCTATCCGGTCGCCCTTGTCGCGCTGGGCCGCATCCCTGCGGGGCCGATCCTGAAGAAGATTCTCGTGGCGGCGCCCTTTGCGCTGGTGGTCGGCATCTTCAACCCCCTCCTGGACCGGCAGCCCGTTGCCCTCCTCGGACCGGTTGTCATTACGGGCGGGTGGTGCTCGTTCGCCTCCATCATGTTCCGTTTCGCGCTCACGGTCGGGGCGGCCCTCGTGCTGATCGCCTGCACCGGCATGCAGCGCCTGGGAGCCGGGCTGGCGCAAATGGGGGTTCCCAGGGTCTTCGTCATGCAGCTGCTGTTTCTCCACCGCTACCTGTTTGTCGTGGCGGACGAGGGGGTCAAGATGACGCGGAGCGTCGCGCTCCGGTCTGGCGGGCGGCGTTCCCTGCCTTTCCGGGTCTACGGTTCGCTGGTCGGCCACTTGCTGCTGCGGTCCATGGACCGGGCGGAGCGCGTCTATCGCGCCATGGTGGCTCGCGGTTTCGATGGCGAGGTGCGCGTTTCCTCCCGCCCGTCCTTCCGCCTGTCCGACTGGGGCTTCGTCTGCGGCTGGCTGGCCTTCTTTGCCGCCGCGCGCGGCTGGAATCTTGCACGCGGTCTGGGCTTCCTGCTCACGGGAATCGAATCATGAGTCACCACCTCCTTGAAGTTCGCGACTTGCGCTTCGCCTATCCGGACGGCACGGAAGCGTTGAAGGGGATTTCTTTCCGCATCGAGCATGGCGCGGCGGTGGCGCTGGTGGGCGGCAACGGCGCCGGCAAGTCCACCCTCCTGCTGCATCTCAACGGCTACCTGCGGACTGCGACCGGCGACGTGCTTATCGGGGATACGCCCCTGACGCGCGAAACCGCCGCCCTGGCGCGGCGGGCCGTGGGCATGGTGCTCCAGGATCCCGACGATCAGCTGTTCATGCCGACCGTGGTCGAGGATGTCGCTTTCGGGCCTCTCAACGCCGGTCTGCCGGCGGACGTGATTGCGGGCCGGGTGGCACGGGCGCTGGAGCGGGTGGGGATGACGCACGTGCGGGAGCGGCCGCCGTACCGCCTTTCCGCCGGCGAGAAGCGGGCTGTGGCCATCGCTACGGTGCTGGCGATGGAGCCGGACATCCTGGTCATGGACGAACCGTCCTCCCACCTCGACCCGCGCGCGCGGCGGCGCTTGATCGAGCTCCTGCGGTCGTTCGAACACACCCGGGTCATCGCCACGCACGACCTGGAACTGGTGGTCGAAGTCTGTTCGCGCGTGATCGTGCTCGACGGCGGAAGGGTCGTCGCCGACGGCCCGACCCTGGACATTCTGAGCGACGAAGCCCTCATGCTCGCCCACGGCCTGGAACGGCCGCACGTCCTGAGGCATGCGCATCCGCACTGAGATATGGCTGATTCTCCTGGTGGCCTACGGGGAGGAACGCACGCCGCCTCGCCATCCCCGTAGCCGCCGAGGTAACGAGGCGGACGGCAGCTTCAAGCGGCCCGTCCCCCTCCTCACGTCGGGGGCTACGCGAGAAGGCCGCCTCTTACCCGTCTGCCAAGGCATAGGGATCGCGTCTCAACCTTCAACAAACGCATTGCCGGCGCGTGGTGCGGCGAAGGATGGAAGCGGTCCGCCATAACCGACAGCTTGGCGGGAACGCATGCCTGCGGAGTGCAGGTTTCCCCCCTTCCTCTTGATCCCGCCACAGCGGTGACGAATGCGCTCGGGGGCTCGGTGACACCCAAATAGTGTCACGGGTGTCGGCGGAGAGGGGTGGCGCATCGTGGCTCGGGACCTGGCGGGGACACTGTGGGAGGCGAGAGTTAGTGGAAGGGGGGGTAGAGACTGCTCGGAAGGGTTGGAAGCGAAGCGGGAACAACGCCGCTCGGGCGAGGAGCATGGGGTATTCTCCCCACTTGCCGAATGCGTGCGCGGGGTAGTATGGTGTCGGCCGATTCCGCGGGCATGGGGCGCGCGGGTGTCGCACGAGGAGGTTGTATGAGCAGGATGAGTTTGGGGCGGGGAGCTGTTGCGATGCTGGTTGTGGGCCTGGCGGGCATGCTGCAGGCCGCGGATGAGGGGCCGACCACGCTGGCCAACTTGCAGGCGGCCTATAACGGCGAGTCGAACGCCAAGGCGCGCTACGAAGCTTTTGCCGTCAAGGCGGACGCGGAGGGCTACCTGGCGGTTGGCGCCCTGTTTCGCGCCGCGGCGAAGTCCGAGAGCATCCATGCGACAAAGCACGGCGAGATCATCAAGTCGCTCGGCGCTGAGCCCAAAGCCGAGGTCGGCGCGCCGGATGTGAAATCGACACGGGAGAACCTGGAGGCGGGGATCAAGGGCGAGACCGAGGAGAAGGAGACGATGTACCCGGCCTTCATCAAACAGGCCCAGGCCGACAAGAACAAGCGGGCCGCGATGTCCTTCAAGGGGGCGATGGCCGCCGAGGCGGAGCATGCGAAGCTCTACGGCGCGGCCCTGAAGGACCTGGAAGGGTGGAAGGCTGCCGGCAAGGTGTTCCTGGTCTGCCAGATCTGCGGCTACACCAGCATGGACCAAAGCCTGAAGAAGTGCCCGGTCTGCGAGGCGCCGCGCACGAAGTTCGACGAAGTGAAGTGACCTCTGCGACGGAGGCGTGCCGCCAGGTCCGCCCGGGGATCCGGGGCCAGTGGCACGCCTCCCGCCCGCGTGAAGGGGGAGCAGGCGCCCCTGGGCGCGGGTGCGCCAAAGGATGAGGGCTGCCATGAAGAAAGCCGCTCTGCTGAGCCTGCTGGGTGTGCAACTCCTCGTCATTGTCGGCGTGTGGCTGGCCTACCATGTGAACCACCCGCTGGGCAACCGGCTCACCGGCGAAGCCGCCGGGCAGATGTTGGCGTGGGGCCGCCTGGCCGGCCTGCTTGCCGCCTTTGCGATCCTCCTGCAAGTGCTGCTGATCGGGCGGGTATGCTGGGTGGAACGTCTGTTCGGGTTCGATCGCCTGACGCACCTACACCACCGGGTCGGCTTCGCTCTCCTGGCGCTGCTGGTCGCACACCCGATCCTGCTGACGCTGGGGCATGCCGCGCAGGCGGGGACGGGCGCGGCGGCGCAGTGGCTCGATTTCGTCCGCCAGTGGGAGGACTTGCCGGCCGCGATCATCGGCTTGGGCATCGTCGCGGCTGCCAGCGCCGTTTCCGTCGCGGTGCTCGTCAGGCGCCTCCGTTACGAGATCTGGTACGCCACGCACCTGAGCCTCTATCTCGCCCTGGTGCTGGCTTTCGGGCACCAACTGGCCGTTGGCAGCGATTTCACGGAGAACCGCTGGTTCGCCTGGTACTGGATCGCGCTCCACGTCTTCGTGTTCGGGAACCTGCTGGCCTACCGGCTCGTACGCCCGCTGAGGGCGTTTGCCCGGCATCGTTTTGCCGTGGCGCGGGTCGAGCCCGAAGTCGATGGCGTCACCTCGGTTTACATCACCGGCCGGCGCCTGGAAGCGTTCCCCGCCGAAGCCGGGCAGTTCCTGCTGGTGCGTTTTCTGGCGCCCGGGCTGCGCTGGGAGTCGCACCCGTTCTCGCTTTCCTGCCGCCCGGGGGGCGAGTGCCTGCGCCTGACCATCAAGGCTGTGGGCGACTTCACCCGCCGGATGCCGGACCTTCGGCCGGGGACACGGGTGCTCGTGGATGGGCCGCACGGCCTCTTCACCGCCCGCCAGTGCACGAACCCCCGCGTGCTGCTGATTGCCGGCGGCATCGGGATTACCCCTTTGCGCGCGCTGGCGGAGGAGTTTGTGCAGGCCGGGCGCGACGTGGTCCTGGTGTACGGCAACCGCCGCCGGGACTCGGTCGTGTTCGAGCGCGAGCTGGAGGCCCTGGTTCGCGCAGCCGGCGGCCGGATGCGCGTCGTGGTGGTGCTGAGCCAGGATCCGACGTGGGCGGGGGAGCGGGGGTCGATTGATCGGGAGCGGCTGGAACGGCTCGTGCCCGACGTCCGGGAACGCGACGTCTTCCTGTGCGGGCCGCCGGTGATGATGCGGTCCGTCCGCGCGGCCGTGGCGGCCCTCGGCCTGCCGCGCGCACGCCTGCACGACGAACGTTTCGCCCTCTAAGGGTGTCGTCCAATTCGGCTTGTCAGATTCCCCGGTCAGGCGCTACCATCCCCCCCGTTTCGAGTGCGGCAAATGAAAGGAACTGACATGACGATGCGGGTGCGACTGGCTTGGGGTATGGTTGCCGTTGGGGTCTGTTGCGGTTTGACGACACGCGCCGGGCTGGCGGGCACGAACCGCTGGGACCGTTCCCTCGCCGTGGGCGTGACGCTGACGGACGGAAACAGCCAGAGCACGTTGGCGACGGGTTCGGCCAAGGTTGAGCGCGACTGGGAACACCAGGCGGTGCGCGTGGGCGTCGATGCAACCTACGGGAAGACCCAGACCGAGACCGACGACGGGCGCAAGGTGGACGAAGTCACGGCCCAGAACGTCAAAGGCAGCGCGAATTACAAGTGGAAGACCAACCCGGTCTACTACTACGGCGATGCGACCCTGCTGCACGACAAGGTGTCCGAAGTGCGCTACCGGCTGATCGTGGGCCCCGGCGTAGGCATTTATCTCTACGAGGGCAAGGATGCGCGGCTCGGCGTGGAAGCCGGTGTGGCTTACGTCAAGGAGGACATGGAGCGGACGGCGGACGACGATTACCTGGCCTACCGCCTGGGCGAGCGCTACGAGTGCCGGATCTCGGCGACGGCCAAGGCGTGGCAATCGGTCGAGTACCTGCCCAAGGCCGACGACCTTGGCAACTACCTGCTCGCGGCGGAACTTGGCGTCGAAGCGGCGCTGAGCGCCCGTACGAACCTGCGGCTTGTCGCCCAGGACAAGTACGACAGCGAGCCCGCTGACAATCTGGAGAAGAACGATTTGATCGTGACCGCCGGTGTCGGGATGAACTTCTAAGACGACGCGGCGACGGGAGTGGCCAGGCAGAGCGGGGCGGTGCGTGCCGCCCCGCGGGAAACTAGAAAGAGAGGATTGCATGAGCGAGTTGATCAAAGTGACGTTGCGCGAAGACGAGATGCCGAAGCAGTGGTACAACCTGGCCGCCGACCTGCCGCACCCCGTGCCTCCGCCCGTGACGCCTGATGGCACGCCGATCACGCCCGAGATGCTGGCCCCCGTGTTCCCCATGAACATCGTCGAGCAGGAGGTCAGCACGAAGCGCTGGATCCCGATTCCCGAGCCTGTGCTGGCCGTGCTGAAGACGTGGCGCCCCACGCCGCTCTACCGCGCCCGCCGGTTCGAGGAGGCTTTGGGCACACCGGCCAAGATCTACTACAAGAACGAGGGGGTTTCGCCCGCCGGCAGCCACAAGCCGAACACCGCCGTGCCGCAGGCCTACTACAACAAGGTCTTCGGCATTGAGCGGCTGACCACCGAAACCGGCGCCGGGCAGTGGGGCAGCGCGCTGGCGTTCTCCTGCCAGTTGATGAAGCTCGAATGCAAGGTTTTCATGGTCCGGATCAGTTTCGACCAGAAGCCCTTCCGCAAGCTCATGATGCGTACCTGGGGCGCCGAGTGCGTCCCCAGCCCGAGCATGGACACGCAGACAGGGCGCGCCATTCTCGAGAAGGATCCGAACACCCCCGGCAGCCTGGGCATCGCGATCAGCGAGGCGATCGAAGCTTGCGTGACCAGTAAGAACACCCGCTACTCGCTGGGCAGCGTGCTCAACCATGTCATGCTGCACCAGACCATCATCGGCCTCGAGGCGCAGAAGCAGTTCAAGAAGCTGGGGATGTATCCCGATGTCATCATCGGGTGCGCGGGCGGCGGTTCGAACTTCGCCGGCATCAGCTTCCCGTTCGTGTGCGACAAAATCGCGGGCAAGGGCGACGCGCGCATCATTGCGACGGAGCCGGAGTCCTGTCCGAAGATGACCCGTGGCGTGTATGCGTACGATTCGGGCGACGTGGCGATGATGACGCCGCTGCTGGCCATGTATACGCTGGGCCACTCGTTCGTTCCCGCCCCGATCCACGCCGGCGGTTTGCGCTACCACGGCATGGCGCCGCTGGTGAGCCAGTGCCTGCGCGAGAAGCTGATCGAGGCGCAGGCCGTTCACCAGCTCGAGTGTTACGAGGCAGCGGTTCTGTTTGCCCGCACCGAGGGCTTCATCCCGGCCCCCGAGACGGCGCACGCGATCGCCGTGACGGTGCGCGAGGCGAAGCGCGCCAAGGAAGAAGGCAAGGAGCGCGTCATCCTGATGAACTGGTCCGGGCACGGCTTGATGGATCTCAAGGGCTACGAAGCCTATTTCGACGGCAAGCTGTCCGACTACTCGCTGCCCGAGGAGGAGCGCGTACGGTTCCTCGCCTCGCTGGATGGACTGCCCAAGCCCCCGCCCCTGGCGTGACGCTGGCGCGGAGCTGACGCTGTCAGCCCCGGCTTCCGGAGAGGGGACCTTAGTGCCTTAACCGCCGGAAACGGCGCAGAAAAACAAGATGTTTCCGCCCTCTCCCACGGGGAGAGGGCTGGGGTGAGGGTTGTGGGCAAAGCCCACATGAGTGCTTATGACTGCTGCGTTGCCGTTGATCGTCGGCCACCGCGGCGCTTCGCACATGGCGCCCGAGAACACGCTGGACGCCTTTCGTCTGGCGTGGAAGCAGGGGGCTGACGGCATTGAGAGCGACTGGCGCCTGACGCGCGATGGCGCGCTTGTCTGCAACCATGACCCCGGCACGGGGCGCATGGCGGGTGTGGACAAGACCGTGGCCAGTCTGTCTCTCGAGGAACTCAAACGGATTGACGTGGGCGTGGCGCACAGCTTCCGCTACATGGGACGGCGCGTGCCGACGTGGGCCGAGGTGTGGGAGACCGTGCCCCCCGGCAAGCTGTTCCTGGCCGAGGTGAAGGCTGGCGTGCCTTGCGTGGAAGCGCTGGCGCGGGAGGCGGTCGCGCTGCCGGCCGCCGCCCGCGCCGGTCTCGCGATCCTGGCCTTCGAACCGGAAGTGGTGGCGGCGGCTCGCCGGTTGCTGCCTGACTGCCCGGCGGTCTGGCTGACCGAGTTCGCGGTCAGCGCGGTCGGCGAGCTCACACCGTCGCCCGCCGCCGTTCTGGCTGTCCTGGAACAGACGGGCGCCACAGCCCTCGGCAGCCAGGCCCACCCGCGGCTGGACGCGGCCTTTCTGGATGCGGTGCGGTCCGCCGGACGGCAGGTGCACGTCTGGACCGTGGACGATGCCGCCGAGGCGGCGCGTTACGCGCGCCTGGGCGTGACGTCGCTGATTACCAACCGGCCCGGCGACCTGCGCCGGGAATTGCGGCAGGCCTTGCTGGCTGAAGCGGGCTCAACCGGGAAAGGAAGCGTGCTTCCATGACGAATCCGGCCGTGCAAAGCGTAATCGAGTCTGTCGGGATTGTGCCGGCGATATCCCTGGCGTCCGTGCACGCCGCGCTTCCGTTGGCCGATGCCCTGCTTGGGGGCGGACTGCCGATCATCGAGATCACGTTCCGCACGGCGGTGGCGGCAGAGGCCCTGCGGCAGCTCAGCGCGGAACGTCCGGGTATGCTGGTAGGCGCCGGCACGGTGCTGACCAGGGAGCAGGTGCGGGCGGCCGTTGAGGCGGGCGCGCGCTTTGCCCTGGCCCCGGGGCTGAACCCGGACATCGTCAAATGCGCCCAGGACGCCGGCCTGTTCTTCGTGCCAGGCGTGGCCACCCCGTCGGAAGTGGAGCAGGGCCTGGCGCTGGGCTGCCGGCTTCTCAAGTATTTTCCCGCTGAGAACCTGGGCGGCGTTGCCACGCTGACCGCCTGGGCCGGACCCTATGGACATACCGGGGTACGGTTCGTGCCCACGGGCGGGGTGAAGTTCGAGAACCTGGCCCCGTACCTCGCCTGCCCGATCGTGGCGGCCGTAGGCGGCACCTGGATGGCCCGCAAGGAAGACATATCGGCCGGTCGCTGGGAGCAAATCCGTCGCCACAGCGAACAGGCCACCACCGCCGTGCGCCAGCTGAGGGAGTCCGTGGCCGCGAGGTGAAGCGTCCCAAGCGCCGGGCGCCAAGCGTCAGGGTTTCTGGAGTTTCTCGACGACCATGCGCAACTGCTGCAATTCGGACCGCAGCTGGTTGATCTCCTGCTGCAGGTTGGTGTACGCGGCATGGCCGGGGCCGGGCAGGGAAGGAGGGGTGGGCATGTGCAGGCGCAACGCCCGCATGAGCGCGCCGACGTCAATCGTCTCGGAACTGCCGTAGACGGCCGACTGACCGACTGCCGTGTCCCCCTCGATCTGCATGCTGACGGTGCCGCTTTGCGTCGGGCGGGCGGCCAGCGTCAGGTTCACGGTGCGTGATTGGCCCTTGCGAAACAGCGCGACGGTAAGCGCGTCGCCAGGCTTATGCGCGTCAAGCCGCGCGAAAATGTTCTCCCGGTTCGTCACCGAAAGGCCGTCCAGCGCGGTGATGATGTCACCGGCCTTGATGCCGGCCTGCTCGGCCGGGCCGGCGGGTTCGGTGGCTTCCACGAGCGCGCCGCTGCCGCTGATCTCGAAGAAGTCCGCCAGCTGCGGGGTGAGGTCGCGGAACAGCAGCCCCATGTACGGGCGCGTGGTGGGATTCAGCACGACGGTCTTGGTGAAATCCCGGCTGGAGGGCAGCGGGGGCAGGCGGTGCTGCGCATGCGTGCCGACGTTGGTGAAGATGCGGACCTGCGCGTTGACGCCAGCGCTCTGCGCCCGGGAGAGCTGGTTGCCCAAGATCAGCAGGATGGCCAGGACAAGCGTGTTTTTCACGAAACCTCACTCCCTTTCAGGTCTCAGTAGTAGTTCATGACCGGCTGGACGGGCTTGGAGCGTACCTGGTCCACGACCATCACGCGTTGTCCATCGCTGAGTTCATACTCCCGCACATGCACGCCGCCCACCGGGCGGGCATCCAGAGGGGCGCCGTCCGCGGCAGCCCTGGCCACGCGACGGATCAGTTCGGCATCGGGGTCGGACGGCACCATTTCGATGCGCGGAATCGTAACCGTCTCGGCCATCAGCGCGGGCGGCGCGACGGGCGGGGTGCGGGGGACCGTCGTCGCCAGCGCCGGTTCCACAGAGGGCTGCACGCCCGGTTCGACCGCCGCGGGGCGCGACTCGCCGCGCAGGGCCAGGCGGATGCGCTGCGGGATCTCCGGCCGCAGCACGAACAGCGTCACGGCCACGAGCAGGATGGCCGCCAGGGCGGCCGAGACCCCGAAGGCCAGTCCGAACGTCGGCACTGCCACCTCGATACGGTCAAGGAGCCGTGCTCGCAGCCTCTGTTTGAAATAGGGGACTTGGACCTGTGGGAGCGTGGTCCGTTCCAAGAGTTTCTCGATAGTGTTCATAGTCAATCTCCTCCTCTGCCAAGAAGTCCTTCAGCCGATCCAGCGCCCGGCTGGCGCGCATGCGCATCGTTCCTTCACGCTTGCCCAGGATCTGGGCGATTTCCCCGTAGCTTTTCTTTTCGAAGTACCTGAGCGTCAATATGCTCTGATCCACCTCGTCCAGCCGTTGAATATGTCGGTTGAGCACCCCGTACAACTCGTTGCGTTTGACCTCGGCTTCCGCGTCCTGCGCTTCCTGATCGGGGGAGACGTGGTTGACCGCCTCCATGTAGTCCGCCCAGGGCTCCTCATGCTTCTTGCGTCGGTAGTGGCGGCGCAGGTAGCTGTTCACCTCGTTGCCCGCCACCCGGTACAGCCAGGCCGACACCGCTATCCCCCGCCACATGAACCCCCCGAGCCGCCGCACGGCTTTGAAGAAGGTCTGCGACGTCAGGTCCTGCGCGACCGTAACGTTGCCCACCCTATGCAGGATGTAGCGAAAGATCGCGTCAAAGTGCGCGTCGTACAGCTCGCCGAATGCCTCCGGATCCGTGCGGCAGCGGTCGAGCAACTCTTTTTCCCGGCTTGCGTCCATGCGGACCACCAAACAGTGATGGCTCAGTCACTGTCACCACTGCAAACGTCAGCTTACAGCCGACGTCACAGCAAACGTGACAGCGTCGTACAGCTTGATAAGGCGTGGGGCGCCGTGCTCACGCCGTCTGCTTTGCCTGCTCCAAGTCTTTCCAGCAGAGGCAAGCGTGTCACGGGGAGGAGGGCCTGTCAATGGTCGGGGGGGGCGACACGGCATTCGCATGACGGCCGAAGAACCGCCTGCAGGGCGTGTTGATTCACTCTACCGTGGTGCGTTTCCGAATCGTCGTCGTCGTCGTCAATCGGCTGGCAACCTGTTCGGAGCCCGCCGTCTCCATCGCGCGGGCAGGCGACGGAACGTGGAGACGGCGGTCTCCGCCGTTATGCCCCCCTGCGTCACAGCTTCTGAGGCATTACCCCCCGCGGGATTTTCCCCTTGCCCCGTGGGGCGCGGCGGGGCACTCTCCGCGGGATGAAACGCAAGGGCTGGTTGCATCAAGGCTTGTTGGCGCTGGCGGCGGCGGTGGCGGTCGCGGTCGCGGGCGGAACGACACTGGCGGGGGCTCCGCTCGTGCCGGATGAAACTCCGGCCGTGCCGGGGGAGTGGGGCTTCCGGCCTTTTGACGGTCAACCCGTCACACGCAACCCGCCGGCTTTCGTCTGGCGGCCGCAGAAGGAGGCGGCGACGTACCAGCTGGCGCTTGCGCCCGACCCCGCCCTGGTCCGTGGCTCGCTGGCCTATACGGGCCTGATCTTCAATGCCTGCTGCCCGACGCAGGCGCTGTCGGCGGGCGTCTGGCACTGGCGCTTTCGCTACGCCACCGCCCGGGGCATGACGTCGGAGTGGAGTCGCGTGCGGACGTTTCGCCTGGATGGCAGCGCGACGGTCTTCCCGCTGCCGTCGCGGGCGCAGGTGCTGGCGCGCCTGCCCGTCGCGCACCCGCGCCTGTTTGTGCGGCCGGAGCAGGTGGCGGCCCTGCGGTCCCTCGCGAACGGCGCCCGGGCGGCGGACTTCGCCGCCCTGACGAGGCGCTGCGATCGCCTCCTGAAACAGCCGCCGCCCTCCGCCGAGCCGCCGCTCTACCCGGAGGGACTGGCGCGCGAGAGCGACGAGTGGATGAAGATGTGGTGGGGCAATCGCGAGTACACGATCGCGGCGCTGGACGGCGCGGCCACCCTGGGCTTTGCCCATCGGCTGGGCGGGAACCCTGCCTACGGCCAGCTGGCGCGGCGCCTGCTGCTGGACGCGGCGGCCTGGGACCCGCGCGGCAGCACCGGGTTCAAATACAACGACGAGGCGGGCTTGCCGTTCATGTACCACTTTGCCCGCACGTACACCTTCGTGCACGACCTGCTCACGGCGGAGGAGCGCACGCGGTGCCAGGCGGTTGTCGCCGTCCGCGGCCGCGACATGTACGAGCATCTCAGCCGGAAGCAGTTCTGGCAGCCGTACGAAAGCCACGCCAACCGGGCCTGGCACAAGCTCGGCGAAGCGGCCATCGCCTTCCATGGCGAGGTGCCCGAGGCGGCCGACTGGCTGTGGTTCGTCATCAACAAGCAGTTCTGCACCTACCCCGTCTGGAACGACGACGACGGCGGCTGGCACGAGGGCAGCTCGTACTGGTGCAGCTACATCGGCCGCTTCGCGCATTGGGCGGACGCGCTCCGTACGGCGACCGGCGTGGACGTGTTCGCCCTGCCCTACTTCGCGAAGATCGGCTACTACCCGCTCTACCTGCTGCCGCCGGGGGCGCCCGCCGGCGGGATGGGCGATTTGTGCGACCGCGCGCCGGGGCGCGGCATCGCCGAGCTCGCGGGCGACTTCGCGTCGCTCACGGGCAACGGTCACTGGCAGTGGTACGCGGAGCAGGCGGGCGCGCGCCCGCCCGCGAAGCCTCGGCCCGGGGCGGAAATGGGCTACCTGGAGTTCCTGCGTGGCGGGCGGAAGCCGGTGACCCCCGTGGCGCCGACCAACCTGCCGAGTTCCATCGTCTTCCGCGGCATCGGGCAGGCCGTGCTCAACACGGACCTCACCGCGTCCTCGAACAACGTCGAAATCGTCTTCAAGAGCAGTCCGTTCGGCACGCACAGCCATGGCTACGACGCGCAGAACAGCTTCCTGCTGTACGCCTACGGCGAGCGTCTGCTGATCCCGACCGGCCGCCGCGACCAGTACGGTAGCGCCCACCACCGTGACTGGATGTGGGCCACGAAGTCGGTCAACAGCATCACGTTCGACGACGGCGAAGGGCAGGGGAAGCGCACCATGGGCGCGCGCGGGCGCCTGACCGGGTTCCACACCTCGCCGGCGCTCGACTACGTTGCGGGGGAGGCGGCCGAGGCGTATGGCGGCAAGCTGGACCGGTTCGCCCGGCACGTTGTGTTCGTCAAGCCCGACCTGATCGTGATCTACGACGAGCTGTGCGCCCCGGCGCCGCACCGCTTCGAGTGGCGGCTGCATGCGCCGGTGGCCATGGATGTGCGCGCCCAGGGCGACATCGCGATCACGAACGGCCGGGCCGCCTGCCGGGTGGCCTTCCTGGCGCCGGCCGGGCTGGAGCTGCGGCAGACGGACCAGTTCGACGTGCCGCCGCGGCCCAAGATCAAGCTGCGCGAATGGCACCTGACCGCCACCGCTCCCGAGGCGGCGGCGCAGCAGAGCTTCGTGACGGTCGTGCGGCCTTACCGGGTGAGCCAGCCGGCGCCGGGGCCGGCGCGACTGGAGCAGGCGGGCGGGCGGTTCGTGGTGACGGCGGAAACGGCGCGTGGCGCGGTCCGCATCACCCTCGCGCAGGATGCCGCGAATCCCGTCGAAGTCGTGGTCACGGCCCCCGATGGACGGCGCGTGGCCGCCCTGCGCGCGGCCGATGCCGCCCTCACCCCCGCCCCCGCCGTGGCGACCGGGCTTTAGCGGAGGCCGGGCGGTGGTTGCCCGTCAGACCGTCGGCTTTCTCGCAGACCCAGGCGACGTAGTGGATCGCGAGGCGGTACCTTCCGACGGCTGGTTCGCACAGATCTGCCGCTGTCACGCTTCGTTCCCCCGCTCGCGCAAGCCAGGCCCCCGCACTCGTCCTCGAATCCCCTCGCCAGCTTCGAGGACGAGGACCGTTCGCTGCGCTCACTGAGGACGAGGACGATGCGGCCTTCTTCCCTATCCCCTGAACTTCGTCGCGAACTACCTCGCCTCCGACTACTCCGTCAACCTTGTCGCGAACTGCGCCGAGTTGGTTCACGACAAAGACCACGCTGTAGTCAGTCGGAGGGCAGTTCACGACAAGGTTCACGGTGCGGTCTCCTCCGCTGCCGAACGCCTGCCTCAAACTGCGAGCGAAGCGAGCTAGCGACGCTAGTTTGGAGGCGGAGGTTGGATTGTCCCCCTGCATGTGTTGGTGAATGTGCGCGTCCACACTGGCACCTGGTCCGCATCGAAGAAAACCAACTCCAGGCCGAGGGGCGCGGCCCGAATGCGGTATCTTCCCCAGTAGGGCCGCCCGCCGCCCATTCCGCCCGGCCCGAAGAGCTGCCACTTCTCGTCCTGCATCGGGATTTCTCGGAACTCGCATCGCGTGCCCGCAAACACATGGCCGCTCCTACCACTCGACTCGAAGGAGCACCGACCGCCTGCATTTGTCTGCCCCGTCAGTTCCGTCGGCGACTCGACCACGACGGAGTATCCCACACCCCACGGTGTGAACGGAAGGGGTTTCATGCCGTCGTCGGTAGTCGTGTGTGTGGTGCAGCCACACAGGAGCGCCGATGCGATCAACGCGGCGATTTCCACTATCCTGTTCATCTCATTCTAAATCCAACGTCAAGCTTCACAGGTTTCTCATTCCGAGGGCGGAATGAGGAGTACTGGTAAGCGGTGTTGGCGTCTTCATCTTCTCCGCCTTCTCCGGTTCCCATCGGGGTCGGTATCGGTATCGGGGTCGACCTTCCTCTCCGGCTTGCTTCCCTGAACGCATCGAAGGGGGATTCGATACCGACCCCGACGCCGAGTGGGCATTCCTCCCTCAACCCTTTCGCTCTTCC
>CAYOBW010000129.1:0-18805 GCA_964402115.1 uncultured Victivallales bacterium | reverse complement strand
CGTGCGACGCAGAACGCGCGACTTACGCTTGCCGCCCTGCTGCTGACGAAGCGTGCGGTGCCTGGCACCAATGGGCCGGCGGGGCCTGGGGGCCTGGGGCCTGTGGTGCCAGGCACCAAGGTGCTAGGTGCCAATGGGCACCAATGGGCCAAGCCTGTGGTGCCAGGCACCAAGGTGCTAGGCGCCAATGGGCCGGGCGTGCGGTGCCTGGCACCGATGCCGTAGTGCCAGTGCCGGGCACGATGCGCCGGCACGATGCGCCTGCCTGCCGGTGCCAGGCAGGATGCGCCGGTGCCAAACCGTCCCGGTCTGGCCGATAAGAAAGTCTGCGATTTTCGCGGAATCCGGACTGAGTCGCGGCTTCCTATACGCATAAGGAGATTACGCATCTCCCGAGAGTCAGGAGGCAAGCCATGCGACCACTGCGTTTGAAGCCGGCAGGACAGGAGATGTTCTATCACGTCTATAATCGCGTGGCGGGGAGCCCGACGCACCTGCCGTTCGGCGACGTCGAGAAGGAGCAGTTCATCGCTCTGCTGACACGCCTATGCCAGTTGTATACCGTTGAGGTGCTTGCTTTTGTGGTCATGTCTAACCACTTTCACATCCTGCTCTATGCGCCAGCTGAACGGCCGTCCGATGAGGAGGTATGTAAGCGTTACGCCGCCTATCATCACTTTCGGCGGAAACTGGCGCCGGGCTCAGCTGCCTGTCGCGAACTGGCGGCACAAATGCGCGACATCAGCTGCTTCATGCACGACCTGCAGGGGCAGTTCAGCCGCTGGTTTAACCAGTCGCTCGAAGGTCCACGCCGCGGCTCACTGTGGGCCAGTCGCTTCAAGCACACGCTGCTCGAGAGCGGCATGGCCGTGTGGGACTGCTGGAAGTACATCGAGATGAACCCGGTGCGGGCCTTCCTGGTGGAGGACCCCGCGGCGTACCGCTTCTGCAGTTACAGTCGCTGGTGTAGCACCGGCCACCACCCGTTTGCAGACAGCGTCAAGGCGCGGATCCTGCCACGCTGCAAGGAGTTGCTGACCGCGCACAACCTGGACAATCTGCGGGACGGCCTGCGGCGGCACTTCGCGCTTGTCCGGGCCCTCAATGGGCAGGGGGAAGAGGCCGACGTACGACTGACTGCGACGACCGAGCACCTGCCTTTCAGCACGCAAACCCATCGGCGTGTGCGGTACTGGGTGGATGGCTTGGTCATCGGCACCCGGCAGTTCCTCGCGACGGTCATGACGCTCGCGGACCTGCGTCCACGTCCACACGCGGAAGCTGACACGGAAAGCGCCCCAGGCATACGGCTCGTGAGCTACCGGCGGTTGCGGAAAGCCGCTGGCTAACGACGACTTGCTTCCGATGCGCACAGGTAGTGGGCATGACGGTCGGCAACGCCGGCGTCGCACAGTCCTGCGCTGACCAGCACCTATGCCGTGAACCGTGCACAACACGGCTCGGTGCCCCACCAACCGGTTGCGTCACGTCCAAGATAAGCCACATCGCGATCCAACTCGTCAACTCCTGCGCCGCCCAACCACCCGCCGGAATCTTCTATGTCCGACGGCATTCGCAAGACAGGCCATCGCCCTACAGACAACCCTGCGGCCCTGCGTGCCTGGCACGGGCACAAGCATGACTCGCAGCCGGTCATGGACGCAACCCGCCATGCCGCTTAGCGGCTAACAACGCAAACCGTTGTGCCAAAGTTGTGGACGCATCCACGCTGATCATGCAGGATGGCATGGCAGACACCCCACCGCCCCGAAGTCGGCCCGCGGCGGTCGTCCTTGCTCGAAACGGCGTTCGTCCGCTAGAGTGCGCGCATGACAGTGCCCATGTTATCCGAGTCCAACAGGCGCGGCCTTCTCGCACGGGGATTGCGGGCTTTGCTCCCCGCCCTTGTGGCCGCCGGCCCCCTCGCCGGGGCGAACGCCGGCACGGACGAACGGCCCCAAGCGGCCCGGCGCATTCTGGAAGCGTATCGCGCGGACGACGCGCAACCGACAACGAAGAAACTGCACCTCATCTGCTGGCGCACGCGCGAGCGCGAGTTCCCGGCCAACTACCGGGCGCGGTTGCGCGGCATCATGGAGCATATCCGCGACTTCTACGCCGCCGAGATGGAGCGCAACGGTCTCGGTCGGCTGTCCTTCCCGCTGGACTACGACACGGCAGGCGCACTCGTGATCCACGAAGCGGTCGGGAGTGGAACGTACGACGACTACACCAAGCAGGACGGCGGCACCCCCATCCGCAAGGACTGCTGGCGCGTGCTGCGCGCGGCGGGTCTCGATCCCGAACGGGAAACCGTCGTGATCTTCACAAACCTGGGCAAATGGGATCCGGAGGCGCGCACCTTCTCGCATCACAGCCCGTACATGGGCTCCGGCACCAGCCGCAGCGGCATCGCGTGGCAGCTCGATCATCCGGGGCTCGACGTCAAGAACCTCACGCTCAAGGAACCGCTGCTTCAGGACGGCGAGTACGGCAGAATCTCTCTCGGCAAACACAACTCGATCTTCATCGGCGGCATCGCGCACGAGCTCGGCCACGCGCTCGGACTCCCCCACTGCCGTGAAACCGCCGCGGAGGCTCGCACGCTCGGCAAGTCGCTGATGGGCGCCGGTAACCGGACGTACGCCAGTCACCTGCGCGGCGAAGGCCCGGGCAGCTTCCTCGCACTGGCCAGCGCCCTGCAGCTCGCGTCGCATCCGCTCTTCAGCGGTTCCGCGAAAGGGCTAAACCTGCCCGCCAGCGCGAAGTTTTCCGGCCTGGCGGTCACCACCAAGCCAGGCGAGTTCGTCGTCTCCGGGTCGGTGGCGGCAGCCGTGCCCGTCCATGCGGTCGTCGCCTACCTCGACCCGCAAGACCCGCCCTCGGACTACGACGCGCGCACCGTCGTCACCGTCCCCAAGGCGGACGGAACGTTTACCCTGCGGTGCAACGAACTGACGCCAGGCAAGTCCGCTGCACTACGGTTGCGGGCCTGCCTCGCGAATGGCGCCACGCATCAGTTTCACGCCGAATACCGCGTGGCTCGCGACGGCACGCCCGATGTCGCCGCGCTGGATGTGACCTTTGCGCTGGAGAATTTCCTCGCCGCGCTGGAGACCAACGTCCAACACGCTGCCACCCTCCGCGAGACGCTGCCGGCTGACAGCCGCGCCCGCCGTATCGCCTCCGCGATCCTCGCCGGACGCACCGGCCAGACGCCGAAGCTCCCGCCGGCAGCCGTGCCGGCCGACGTGAAGTCCGTCCCACTTTCCCACGTTGCGCCCGCGCAGGCGAGAGTGGGCTGGTTGAAACCGACCTACGACAACCTGCCGCGCCCCGATGCACTGCTGATTTCCGGCGCCGAACTCTTCGATACCGGCATCTTCGCCCACGCCCCGGCAACCTATCGTTACGATCTGACCGCCGGCGGCTGGACGCGCCTCATTGGCAAGTGCGGCCTGCCGCAACAACAGCCCTTTGCCGAGGGCTCGGTCGTCTTCGTCATCCGCGCCGATGGCAAGGAAGTACTCCGCACCAAAACGGTCAAAGCGAGCCATGCGGCGCCGTTCGACATCCCGCTCGCGGGCGTCCGTGAACTCGAACTGATCACCGAAGACGCCGGCGATGGGAACGCGTGCGACTGGGGCCTGTGGCTCGGCGTCGAACTGACACGTTGACCGGGAACCGTGCAGGGGAACTCTGCCTGTAAATGGAGAACGAAGGCTATGACGCAAACGCCGCACGGCCCGATTCCAATCGCCGCCACACCGCACTCACCGACGTGCGCCCGAGAGGCCGACCCCACCGCCAGCCGTTGGCGTCGGCGCCCGACTGCGCAACCGACAGGGGCGACGGCTTGGCGGATCTCGCTGCTGACCCTGCTCGTCACGCTGCCGGGATCAACCCTGGCCGCTGAAAGCCACGTGCTGGAGAACGACTTCCTCCGGCGCACGGTCTCCACCGAGGGAGGCAGGCTGCAAACCGTTGAAATCGTCAACAAACGCGCAGGCCGCACGGCAAAGCCGACGACCGCGGAGGAGTTCCGCCTGCGGTTCTCGCAGGGCACGCACCGGCCGGACACGGCCTTCACGCTGACCGCGGCGGACTTCAAAGTCGTGAAGGCGGTCCGCGCCAAGGAGTCGCTGGTCTATAATCTGGAGCATGCCGACCGTCAGTTGCGGGTCGAAGCGCGCTACGAACTGGCGCCGGACGACTTCTACCTTCGCAAACGGCTCACGATCACCAGCGCGAAACCGATCACGCTGGAGCGGATCGACGTCGAGGCGCTGAGCTTCCCGGACGCTTATCAGCCCTACACCGTGCGCGCTATCACCGCCAACGCTCCCGGCAAGTGGAGCCCGGGACTCGGCCAGCCGCTCTACACATCGAACAGCGCCACGTTCTGGGGCATCGAGTTTCCCGCCGCTGACAATCGGGTCAAAGACGGCGCGCTGTCGGCCGGCTACCTGTGGGGCCGCGAGCTCAAGGCGGACGCACCCTACCGCGCCTACGCCGCGGTCATGGGCGTGTCCGACGATCCCGCGTTCATGACGGATGCCTTCTTCGCGTACATCGACCGCATCCGCGTACGCCCACTGCGCCTGCAGGTCCAGTACAACTCGTGGTTCGACTACGGGGGCGGCGTGCGCAAGGAGACCTTCTCCAACAGCGTCGCGAAGATTCACCGCGAGCTGGTCGGCGAGCGCGGCAACAAGCCGCTCGCGATGTACGTGATCGATGACGGCTGGCAGGACACGGGCGCGGACTGGTCCAACAAGGTCTGGAAGGTGAACGGCAAGTTCGACGCCGACTTCGCCTCGAGCCGGAAAGCCGCGGCGGACGCCAGATCCAGGCTCGGCCTGTGGCTGAGTCCCGGCTGCCTTTTCGGCGCGTCGAGTCAGGTTGGCAAGCTGCGGGCGCAGGGCTTTGAAGCGCTCGACACCTGGATGTCCATGGCGGGGCCGAAGTACATGCAGGCGCTGGAGGACCGGATGGTCGAGCTGACGAAACAGGGTGTCGGCTTCTTCAAGCTCGACGGCGTGTTCGGCCACCTGAACCAGCGCAACTTCGAGCTGCACGGCGGAAAGTACGGCCTGCCGGAGATGCCGCAGCTCGGGCTCGAAGGCTTCACGTCCGGCGACACACGGCTCAACGACGCCAGGTACGACGAACTGAAGATCTATTACCTCACGGCCGGCACGGAGCGGCTGATGCGGCTCTTCGCCGAACTCGCGCAGGCGAACCCCGACATCTACATCATCATCTCCAACGGCGCGTTCCTCAGCCCCTGGTGGCTGCAGTCGGTCGACACGGTCTGGATGATCAACGCCGGCGATGCCGCCGGGGGCAGCTCGCGCACAGCGGAGCTCGTGTACCGCGACGGCCGCTATCACGAAATCTGGCGCCAGCAGAATGCGCAGTTCCCGATGTGCAGCATCTTCAACCATGAGCCGAAGAAGACCGGCACGGGCGAATCGAAGGATGAGTTCCGCCGCTACCTCTACATGAACATCTCGCGCGGAACCGGCTTCATCGAGCTCTACATCAAGCCGTTCGCGCTCCAGCCCGGCGACTGGGACGTGATCAGCGAGGGGCTGTACTGGGCGGACGACGTGTTCCCGACGTTCAAGCGCGCGCGCCTGCATGGCGGCAGCCCCGACGCGGGCGAAGTCTACGGCTACACCGCCTGGGACAAGGCGCAGGGCTACATCAGCATCCACAATCCGTCAGCCGCCGCGCAGACGTACACGGTCACGCTCGACCGCGGCTTCGGCCTGCTGCCGGGCAGCGGACCGTTCCACGTCAGCTCACCCCTCGCAGACTCAACGCGCGGCTTGCCCGGCGTCTGCAAGCCCGGTGACACGCTGACCTGCGATTTGCAGCCGCGGGAAATCCGCATCGTCAATTTCACCGCGCAGCCGAAGGACTGGACGAAGCTGCAGCAACTTCAAACCCGCAGTCCGGAGACGGCCAGGGAGAAACCCAAGGCCGCGCCCGTCAAAGACCATGCGATGCTCGGCACGTGGGAGTATCAACACGCCGGGAGCACCTACACCCGCACGTTCACCACCGACGGCGTCTGCACGCTGCGCCAGGGCAACCAGGTGACGTGGGAGAAGCCCTTCAGAGTGGACGGCCCCGACCACGTGACAGCTGACGGCGACCTTGAGCATCGGCTGAAACCGGATGGTACGCTGTTCATCGAGGGCCGCTACACCGCCCGCAAACGGAGCGAGGCGCACGCGAAGTGAACTTCCCAGCAACCCCGGCGTACCCCGCCGCCTACAACAAGAGAGGATCGAACCATGAACCGCCGCGATTTCATCGCCCTCACGGCCTCGGCTGCAGCCCTGCACCCGCTCGTCAGGCTCGGCGCGGAACCCCCTGCCGCCGAAGACCGGTTGTCCGCGCAGCGCATTGCCTCGCTCAAGACGAAAGCCGTGCCGCTGCCGTGGCCACGGCATGTTGGCAGAAATGCCAAGATCGACGTTCACGGGCACGGTCCGACGGTAACGGCCGCCATCCTCGAAACCGACCAGGGAGCGGTCGGGTGGGGCGAACTGCCCGGCGGTCCGAAGGCTGCGGACAAGCTGCTCGCCGCGGTGCAGGGCAAGCCGGTCGGCGAATTGTTCCGCGCCGGAACGGGTATCCTCGACCCGCAACTCCAGCCGCTGGACATTGCCTTGCACGATCTTTCCGGGGTGATTCTCGGACAGCCCGTGTGGAAAATGCTGGGGGCGGACGCGCCCCGGTTGCACCCCATCTACTCCGGGATGATCTACTTCGACGATCTGCACCCTGAGGCGAAGCCCTCCGGCATCGACCAGATTCTCAAGAACTGCGCGGCGGATCGCGACTACGGCTATCGCCAGTTCAAAGTCAAAATCGGGCGTGGGGGCAGGTGGATGGCGCCGGCGGCGGGGTTGCAGCGGGACATCGACGTGGTGCAGGCCATCGCCAAGGCGTTTCCCGACTGCGAGCTGCTGGTGGATGGCAACGACGGATTCACGCCCGAGACGATGATCGCCTTCCTGAAGGGCATCGAGGGGATCCCCCTCTACTGGCTAGAAGAACCTTTCGTCGAGAACGATGCCGGCTGGCGCACGGTTCACGCGTGGACGAAGGCGCATGGCCGGGCGACTACCCTGCTCGCCGACGGGGAGCAGAACAACAACCTGCCCGTACTGGAGCGGCTGGAAGCCGAAGGCATCCTCAATGTGCGCCTGACGGACATCGTCGGCTACGGATTCACCCGCTGGCGGGCGCTGATGCCCCGGCTCGTGAAGAGCCGCACCCTCGCTTCGCCACACGCCTGGGGCTCCGGGTTGAAGACCGTCTACGCCGCCCACCTGCTCGGAGGGCTGGGCAACGGGGCGAGCATCGAGGGCGTGACCTGCAGCCACGAACACGTGGATTTCGGCGAGAACGTGATCCGCGACGGAAAGCTGCAGCTCGCTTCCCGGCCCGGCTTCGGGATGACCCTGCGTAACGCATGACACTGAACGGAGATGGCGCATGAAACATGTTGAGGGTTGGAGCTCCTCCAGCAAGGCGGCCAGGATCCCACTCGCACGCGCGCTGGCCTTCGGACTCCTCGTCACCGCCACCCGCGCCGCGCCCGAGAACCGGCTGCGCAACGGATCCTTCGAGGGCGGCACACTCTACTGGCACCAGATCGAACCTGGGAAGCAAGCCCTGGTCCGTGACGCCGCAGTGGGCGCATACGCCCTGCGCATCGCGCGAGGCAACGTGATGAGCGCACCCTTCGTGGCCGAGCGCGGGCAGCCGCTGACCGTGTCCTTCTTCGTGAAAGGAGAGCAACCGGGCCGGGTGTGCGTGCAAATGCCGCCGAGCGCGCGCGAGGTCGGGACCAAGGCGAAACGCCTCTGGATGCGCGAGGCCGAGCAGAGCGCGGAAATCGGCGCCGCGTGGAAGCGGGTGTCCTTCACCTGGCCCGCCGATGTGCCGCCAGACGGTTTCTGGCCGAACCCCCATTACCTCGTGCAGATCGGCGGCTTCGATCAGCCGATCCTCATCGACGGCGTGACCGTGACCGTGGGCCGCGAGGGCGCGCCGGCCTATGTGCCGCGGCGCGCGGTCGAGGTCGTGGCGGAATGCCTGAATCTCCCCGGCTGGGACGGTGCGGCGGGCAATGCCTTCGACACAGGCGCGGTGGCACAGATGCTCGCACACGTTTCGAATCCAGGCACGCAGCCGCGCGCGGTCACCGTGCGCTGGCAACTTGTGGATTTCGAGGGCAAAACCGCCGTTGCCCCGCCCGTGGACAAGCAGGTGACGCTCGCCGCCGGCCAGACGCTCAGTGCGCCGACGCCGCTGACGCTCACGTACAAGGGCTTCGTCCTGGCGCGCCTCTCGGTGCTTGACGAGCAGGGTGCGGTCATTGACAAGTCCGATTTCCCGCTCACCTCGATCCCGTACCCGAAGGCGGCCACCAAGCCGGATTTCCGCGAGCGCTTCGGCGGCTCCTTCGCGGGCGGCAGGGGCGCGATCGAGAAGCTGCAGCGCATCGGCTTTGGCTGGACGCGCTGGTATCCCGAAACGAAGTGGCACAATTTCCAGCCCGACAGTGGCGACGCGTTCAACGGCTTCGAGCCGCAGTTCGAGACCGCCGCCCGGCATGGCCTCTCGCAGCACGTCGTGCTCTACGGCTGGCCCAAATGGATCATGGACAAGGAACACAGCGGCCAGCCCCTGCCGCGCGACATGCGCTGGGGACCGGAGGATCGCCGCTGGGACGACCTCACCATCGAGACAGCGTGGGACAAGTTCGTGAAGGCCGCCGTAACGCGTTTCAAAGGCAAGTCGGTCATCTTCGAGATCGAGAACGAGCCGGAGTTCGACAAGTGGGACAAGTTTCACACCGAGTACGCGAAGTTCACCATCCGCACGGCCAAACTCATCCGCGCGACCGATCCCTCGGCGAAGATCATGGTCAACAATGTCTACGGCATTCCCAGCCCCGTGAACGCGGCGTTCTTCAAAGCGGGTGGGCTGAAGCACATCGACGTCGTCTCCTGGCACGACTACCACGCGGGCTGGCTGACCGACGCGCAGGGCATCAAGCGGATGCGCCAGAACATGGACGAGGCGGGCGGGAAGGACGTCGAGCTGTGGTTCAACGAAGGCTGGGCGTTCACGAATACCGGGGTGGACGAGCCGATCGCCTGCACGCACCTCACCAGCGCGCAAAGCACCATCGCGCAGGCTGACAGCATCGCCGAGATGACCGTCTCCGGGCAGCAGAAGACCATTCTCTTTCACCTCGCCTACGAGGAACACGGCCAGAGCTTCTGGGACTACAGCGGACCGGGGCAGATGCTATGGGACTGGTACAGCTTCCCCACCCCGCTGGTCGCCATGTGGAACGTGCTGAACCATCACATCGGCCTCAGCGACGCGGTTGGCTTCGTGCGTCCCCCCGGCGCGAACTTCGCCATCTTCCAGGACCTGCGCAACGGCCGCGGCGTGATCATCGCCTACGCGGATCGCGAGTCGAAAGCGGACGTCGTTGTCGCGCTACCGGACCTCGGCACGCCGCTCACAGCCGAGGACCTGATGGGCAATGCCACGCCCGCTCCGCAGACGCTCACGCTCGCGCAATCCGGCCGCCCCGTGCTGCTCTACACCGCCGCGCCGACGCCGGGACAGGCATTCCTCGCCGCGCTCGCCCCCCTCGACCGCAAGAACGCCAGTTTCGTCACCACCGCGCCTGGCGCCGCGCCGACGTGGAGACTGCCGCCCGTCTGGGAGGGGCAGACGAAAGGCGACAGCGAGGGCAGCATCGCACGCGCGAACGGCAAACCGATCTGGAAACTTGAGCAGCTCTGGCCCGCGGACTGGCAGAAGCGCACGAACTTCAAGCCGATGCTCTGGACCGGCACCGACTGGAACGTAAAAGAGGGCGGCTTCGGCGGACAGCCCGGCGCGCATCTGAAAGACGGCACGCTCGGCTTCGGCACGCGCGCCTCGCACGGTCCAACGGAAAACGACCGTCACCTGCGCACCGCCGGGCTGACGTTCGTCGCGCCCCAAGCTGGCACGTATGCGCTCCACGGCCTCGCCGCCTGCCGCATGTGGGACGGCAATAACAAGACGACGCTCCATTTGCTCAAGAAGACCGCAGGCGGCGTGGAGAAGGTCGGTGGCGTCTCGATCGCGCACGACAGCGCGGTTCCGCTCGACGGAAGGTCGGTCCAGCTCGCCGCGGGCGAAGAACTCACGCTCCTGCCGCAGATTGACGGCTCGTTTACCGGCGGAGACTGCAAGCTGAAGGACTTTTTCATTTCCCTCGGCGACGGGAATGCCGTGGCCGCGAGCACCGGCTACCGGCTCCCCGCCACATGGGAGGGCCAGACGAAGAACGGCGCCGCCGGCAATCCCATCGCCGCGGACGGCCAGCCCATCTGGCGGCTCGACCGGCTCTATCCCGCCGATGCCATCATGACAGGGAATTACACGCCCCTCGTCTGGGGCAATGGTTCCTGGATCGCCCCCGATCATTCCCAAGGCGGACACCCAAGCGCGCGGGTCGCGGATGGCAACGTGAACTTCGGCGCGCTCGGCCCGTGGGGCGGAGAGGGAAACGACTATCCAAAGATCCCCGTGCTCGCCTTCATCGCGCCCAGGAACGGCACTTACAAGGTCACCGGCACGGCCAGCAGCAAACCGTGGGAAGGCGGAGCGACGACCTTCCCGCTGTCGCTGCGCAAGAAAGACGCCCAGCGCGCCGCCGAGATCGCCACCCTTCAGCTCCCGCGCGACGGAACGCCCGTCCCCTTCACCGCCGAGGTGGACCTCAGCGTCGGCCACGAACTCCTCTTCGTCCCGCTGATGCACGACCTCCACAACAACGCCGCGAACATCGGCATCGCGGACCTTGTGGTGACGCTGCAGTAACCGCCCGCAAGGGGGGACGGAAGCACCGATCAGGCTCCCCGCCTATTCCCTGCACATCAGGATATCCCCGTAGGAATCGGTGCCGCCGTCGGCCTTGATCTCGGCCTGGAGGGTGTATGCCGCGCCGGGAGTGTGTTTGGGAATGGTGAACCGGTAGAGGGTGTGGACGTTTTCCGTTCCCGTGTGTCCCGGCCGGTCGTCTTTTGCGACGACCGCGCCGCCGCTGAGCAAGGCCACCTTGCGGAAGTCGAGGCGGTGGGCCCCCTGGGTGTACTGGAACTAAAAGCCGTATGCACCGGGTCCGGTGACGCCCTTGCTCACGTCCCAGGTCTTGGTCACCCAGTCGGCCTGCAAGTCCTTGGGCGTCCATTCCTCCACCTTGGCCGGAATGGCGAGGGCGCGGCGGGGCTCCTGGAAGGCGACCGGGAGCGGCTCCATGGATTTCCACAGACCGCGGGTGAAATCCGGGATGGCCACCGGCATGCTGCCCGTGGCGACCGACAGTGCTGAGATTTCCAGGATCGAACTCCATGCCGCGGCATCATAGACCACGCTATCCGGCGTGATGCCCTGGCGGATGCAGTCGAGGTGCCGCCAATTCATCACGAAATCCATGCCGCCGTGACCGCCCCCCTTGGCGCGTTCCGCCAGTTTGCGCCACAGCGGGTGGGTGAACAGCTCGCGCATCCGGGCGAGGTCCTTGTCGCTCAACCATTCGTGCGAGCCGCCGGAATCGAGCCGGTACTTGCGGGGTTCGTTGATGGCCAGCCGTGCCGGATAGTCGAAAAAGGTGCCGCCGGTGCCGGAAAGCGCGTTAATGCGGCTGTAGGGCCGCGGGCTGACCACATCGTGCTGGATCATGATCGTGCGGCCCAGCTCGGTCTTGACGATCGAAGTGTTCATGTCACCGCAGACGTATTTTTCCTTCTCGTGTTTGCCGCCGTTCGGGTGGCGGCCATCGCGCCACGTGTGCAGGCCCTTCTCCGGCGAACTCACGGAAACGAGGAACTTGAACTGGTCGCCGCGGCCGAGTCCCATGTACTGCGCGACCGTCCCAAGACCGTGGGTCGGATAGAGATTGCCGTCGTATTGCCAGTGGTAGTCGCGCCGCCAGTCGCCCTCGGTGCCCAGCGCAAACAGCATGCCCCGGAGATCGTGGATGTAGGCACACTCGCCATGGGTCAACTCGCCGAAGACGCCCTCGCGGACCATGTTGAGGATGAACAACTCGTTCTCTCCGTAACAGCAGTTCTCCAGCATCACACAGTGGCGCTGCGTGCGCTCGCTGGTGTCCACCAGCTTCCAGCAATCGTCCACCGTCACGGCGGCGGAGACCTCGACGAAAGCGTGCTTGCCGTGCTCCATCGCGCCCAGGGCCATGGGCACATGCCAGGCCCACGGCGTGGAGACGTATACGACGTCGATGTCGTCGCGCGCGACCATTTGCTCCCAGATGTGCTCGGTGCCGCCGTAGACCGCGGGGCGTTTGCCACGAACCTGCTCGCAGCGGTCCGCGGCGCTTTTCGCGCGGTTTTCGCGCAGGTCGCAAACCGCCACCACCTCCACAAACTCGAGATTGAGGCTGTCGTTGACGTGGGTCATGCCGCGACTCAGCCCGATGTGGGCGACGCGGACCTTGCCGAGCGCCTTGGTGGTCAGCTTATGGACGGGCTTCTGACCGGCCGGCCGCGGCCGCGGATTCACGATGTCCGGGCGAATGGTGATCCCGGAGGGCAGGGTCACGAGACCGGTGGCGGCCGCGGCATGGGACGTGCCGCCGAGCACGCCGCCAAGCGAGGTGGCCAAGCCGCCGAGGGCGGTGGTTTTAAGGAGGTCGCGACGGGTAGTGTTCATGGAGTCTTCCGATAAGAAATCGCTCTTCAGGCGGCGCGGGCACACGCCTGCTGGGACCGGCCTGAGGGAGCGCTTCCGTGGGTAGCAACCATAGCGGGCGCGGAGCGGAGCCGTCAAGCGGAGCGACAAGGCCCTTTCTCTCACTCATTGCACGGGTCATGGCGAAAGTTTCAACAATGCCACGGAAGGTGCTATCAGCTCAGCCAACGCCAGATGACCGTCAACTCCTAACGTTCCTCGCCGCGCCAACTGGAGGTCGTGCCCGCCGTCGACGAGGTACAGCTCAAACTCAGTCTGCCCGCTCCAAGGTAACTGATGAACCCTCAGTTCAGGCGAAACACCGTCGGTGTCGAAGTTGCTGAGGAGAACGGCAGCCCGGGAATTCTCGGAATTCAAGCCTGCGCAAAGGGCGACCTGGCCAGCCTCGCAATCGGGCGTTCGCACGCGCCGCGGCGTGTCGAGCAAGGCGCGGAAGGCTTTGAAGGCATAGAAGGTTTTCTGCGGCACTCCGTTGAAGTTGAACATGCCGAACATCTGGATCTCGGCTGTGTAGAAATTCGCCATGTCCACAGGCGCGTCCTGCAACGACATTAAAGCCCAGGCCGCAAAGGCTGCTCCTTTGGGACCGCGCATCTCGGCGCTCCATTCTTCGCGCATCAGTCCCTGCCCCGCCTTCATCAGCGGCCGCCAGTCTTCGTTGGGCAGGTAGTTCCATTCGTTGAAGTGGCTCTCGGTCTTCGTGAACCCATGCTCATCGAGCAATTGCCGCATCGCCTTGGCTCGGCGGGCGTAATCGGCCGGGTCTTTGGAATAGCGGTGCCAGGAAAAGAAATCCAAAGGCGTCTGGTGATCCCGGCAGTGACGCAAGAAACGCAGCAGGAAATCACCCGCCTTGAATTGGTTGCCGTTGAATTCTCCGGTGTAACCGAGGGACGGGCCTCCCACCTTCAAGTCCGGCCAACGCGATTTGATGGCTTTGGCGGTAACCTCATATAGTTTCAAGTATTGGTCGTCGGTGCCGGTCCACATGGCAGGCTGGTTTTCGGGTTCGTTCCAAATTTCCCAATAGCGGATGTTGTGGCGGAAGCCGCCGGCCCAGCCTTCGTTGTAATGCCGGATAATGGCGCAGCAAATGTCCGCCCACTTGGCGAAGTCCTTCGGCGGATGTACGCGGTACTTGCGCGGAGTGTGCTCAATGCTCTCGCCCAGGCGATAGAGGATGGGTGATCCCGCCTTCACGATGGCGGCGAGGTAATCGTCCGTGGCGGCGAACTCGTAGTTCTCGGCCTGCGCGGGATCATTACGGAAGTCGCGGAAGATCGAACTGATGTCCACCGCATCGTAATTCACCCACACCACATCATGCAGGCGGGTGAGCGGCAGTCCCAACTCGCGATGATACGCGGACAGGTCAACCATCCCCCGATAACAAAGCGGGCCCAGATTGACGCCGTGCAGCGGGCGGATGACACCGTTGGTCTGGGAGAAATCCACGATCAGCTCCGCGGCAGCACCCGCGTTAACGGCGAAAACCAAGCTGAGCAACCTGATAAAAAACCGCGTTTCTGGCGGCGCGGGTACACGCCCGCCGAAACCGGCTTGAAGGAGCGCTTTCATGGGCAGCAACCATAGCGGGCGCGGAGTGGAGCCGTCAAGCGGAGCGACAGGGCGCGCTCCGGGCGCAGGGACGGCTCGGGAGCGCCGTGGAGTTGTGCAGCTTTAGATGGACGCCGCGCCCGCCGGCAGGGATACTGCACGCGACGCTGTAATGAAAAACGCAGAAGGGGCGGGAGCATGCATATGTGGCGGCGGGTACAACAGGTCGTCCCCGTGTCCGGGCTGACCCTGCTGGCGTGGTCGGGCGCAGGCGTTGTGAAGATCGGCAACGCGCAGGCCCGGTATACGGACGTGGCGCCTGCCGACCCGGCCGTCGTACGGGTGGTGGCGCAGGATCGGGCGCGCATTCTGGCGGCGGCCGAGGCGGCGCTGGCGCTGCCGCCTGTCAGCATCACGCAGCACCCGGCCCCCCTGAGCGAGGGCGGTCCCCACGACTTCTTTTCGATGAGCGACTACTACTGGCCCAATCCCGACAAGCCTGACGGGAAGCCCTACGTGCAGCGCGATGGCCAGTCCTACCCGGGCAATTTTAACGAGCATCGGCTTGCGCTGATGCAAATGCGCGACGTCACCGCGGCGCTGGCGGCGGCGTACCGGGTGACGGGGGAGGAGCGCTACGCGGCCAAGGCCGCTGAGTGGCTCCACGTGTTCTTCGTGGACCCGGCCACGCGCATGAATCCCAACCTGGCATATGCCCAGACGATCGTGGGGAAGGACACCCCCACCCGCGGCATCGGCATCATCGACACGCTCCACTTGGTCGAAACGCCCCTGGCCATCCGGGCGCTGAAGGGCTCCAGGTCGCTCACGCCGGAACTCGAGACGCAGCTGAAGCAGTGGTTCCGCGATTATCTCGTGTGGCTGCGCACAAGCCCCAAGGGTCAGGACGAAGCCAAGCGCACCAACAACCACGCAGTCGCCTACTGGCTCCAGGTCGCGGCCTTCAGCCGCCTGACCGACAACGAGGCGCTGCTCGCGGAATGCCGTCGCCAGTTCAAGGAGGTGTTCGTCCCTCAACAGATGGCGCAGGACGGGAGCTTCCCCGCCGAGCTGAAACGCACCAAGCCCTACGCCTATTCGATCTTTCAACTCGACAACATGGCCTCGCTCTGCCAACTGCTCTCCACCCCGGACGACAATCTCTGGAAGTTCGAACTGGCGGATGGCCGGGGCCTGCGGAAGGCCATGGCCTACCTTCAGCCCTTCCTGGCGGACAAAGCGAAGTGGTCGCTCGCTCCGGATGTGCAAGCCTGGGAGGCCTGGCCCGTGCGTCAGTCGAGCCTGTTGTTCGCCGGCCTGGCGCTGGACGAGGAGCCGTACCTCGCGCTCTGGCGGCGTTTGCCGCCGGACCCGACACTGTTCGAGATCCGCCGGAACAATGCCATCACCCAACCGGTCTTGTGGCTGGACAGCGGAAAGCCGGCCCTTGCCCCCGGGGAAACCCGCACGCGGTGACATCCGTTGCCCCGCCTTTTCCCGAGGCGGGGCTACGGCACCAGGGTCAGACGGCCCCAGGCGCTGCGATCGGCCGAATTGCGCGGTCCGCCGTTCCACACCAGCTGGCTGGAGCGCTGACGACCATCCGCGCTGTTGCCCACCGCCAGGTCGAAGAGCAGTGTCTGCCCCTCCCGCGGCGTCACGTCCAACGCACGCCAGGGCACCGCCGCCTCCAACGTGTAGCCCTTGCCGTCCACGGCCGCGGTGACGGAAGTCTCGATGGCCGGCTGCGTCGCGGCATTCACGACGTGCGTCTGGTTGTTCCGGCCCGCACCCAGCAGAACCTGGCGGTCGGTGAAGAGCAGCGCCCCGCCCTGGTCGAGTTTCTCGCTGCCGATGAAGAGCTCCAGCACGTCGGCGTTCCACAGTTCGCCGCCCGCCTGTTCGTTCTGCATCGGCGTGGGGTCGGTGACATTCGCGAGCAGGTAGAGCGCCGCCTCGTCCCATGCCACCTTGAAGGCCACCTCCACGCCGCCGCTCTCGCGACCCGCGGCAAGGCGGTCGGCGCCGATGCGTTCCGCCGGGCGCCCCGGCCAGCCGGCGAGCTGTCCGTCCACGGCCATGGGCGCCGTGGGCCGCCCCGCCGACACCGTGCGCACGGCGCCGCCGGCCTTGCCGCTGAAGCGCGGGCTGTCGAGGAGGTACGGCGCCTTGCCGTCGAGCCACACATCGTAGACGGCGGCATGGGTCCGGGCCATCTCCGCGAACAGCGCCCGGTACGGGCGGTCCGCGACGTTGAAGAGGCCGGTGTTGTTGCGCTCGCCGTTGAGCCCTTCGAAGAAGCGCCCGGTCACCGCCTGGTCAATCAGGGTGAACCACTCGACCCCGACCACGAAACCGAGCGCCGCGGCGCCCTCGGCGTAATGGCGATAGGCCAGGCCGCGCTCCCGCTGCGTGGCCATGTCGTTGTTGCTCGGCGCGACATTGCTCTCGCCGGTGGCGGTGAAGTAGAACTCGCTCCACAGCTGCGGCTTGCGGCCGGTCCACTCGTAGAGGCGGCGGACAAACGGCGCGTCAATGCCGCAGGTGTAGTAGTTGACGCTGATCACGTCCATGTACTTGCCCGCGACGCGGCAAAGCGTCTCGTTGTTGGCCGTGCCGGGCTGCCAGCGGTTGCCGATGAGCATGTGGTTGCTGTCATACTCGCGGAACGTCTTGACCACGGCGCCATAGTAGGTGTCGAGTAGGCGCTCGGTGAATGCCTGCATGTCGGCGAAGGCGGCCTTGGTGGTCAGCGGCAAGCCACGGTCGGCCAGCGCCTCGAACGACTCGGCCTCGAGTCCCCAGGCGGCGTTGAAGGCCGCCACGTCCTTGTTGTACCGCTCCGCCAGCATCGCGACCAGTGCGCGCTTGCACGCGTGCTTGCCCGGCAGCGCGGGAATGGCCCGGGAGATGTCCTCGAAGGCCTGCTCGTTGTCGAGGAAGTAGCCGATGAGGAGTGGATCGCCCGCCTGCCCGGCCACGGACTTGGCGAACAGCTCATCCATTTTAACCAGGTTCTTGGGGTCGAAGGGGTCGAAAACGCCGCGCACGCCCGGGATGGCGGGACCCAGCGTCCAGGCGCCGAGCGGCAGCGAGGCCACGCGCGGCAAGCCCTTCCGGCCGAAGACCGGCGAGTCGCCGGAGAAAGCGCCCACGGCGTTGAAACCCAGCCGGCGCACGCGATCGACCAGCCGGGACAGGTGCGCCTCGTCGTCATAGACACCGTACTTGCGAATCACATTGGCCTTGTAGAACGACGTCGCGCGGGGCTTCCACCAGCCGTCCGGGTGCCAGGCCGCGGCAAAGGCGCCGTCGTGGGGCGGCAGCCATTCGAAGCTGTCGGTGCGGTTCTCGACAGTGGTGTAATCGTCGCTGGGGCCGAATCCACAAACGCCGAGGTGGAAGCACGCATCGCCGTCGGGATCGACCAGCACCCAGACGTCGCGACCGCCGGACTTCCTGGCTTCGACGTGGAAGAAGCCGCTCTTCTTCAGGCCGAGCTTCGCACCGCTGCCGGGCAGCCCCCCGAACCGGTTACGTGCCGGTGGCGTCAGGCCAGCATAGTACGCAGTCTCGGCAGCCACGTCCGCCTTCAGCTCGGCCTCGTCCTTGACCTTGCCGGGGAAGTCGCGCTGGGTGGTCTGCCCGAACCGGTCCACCAGCACCATGCGCCGGGCTGCGCTGGCGTCCCGCGACACGGAAAACTCGTACGTCTTGCGTTCCGGCAGGAATGGAACCTTGAATTGCACCCAGAAGGTATTCCAGTTCCACTCGCGGTTGTCCTGGACCTGAACGTATGTGTATGCCGGCAGGGCGAAGCTGAGCCGCCTGCCGTTGATATCGGAGAACGTGAAGCCACGCGAGTGGTTCTGGTAGAGGTGGGGTTTGGCGGGCTTCAGCTTGGAAAACTCGCCGTCCTTGTCGTCGGTGCGCCAGCGGCCGCCTTCGCTGTAGTGCGGAGGGATGAGGAACTCGGTCGAAAACGCCTTGAGGGCGGCGGGCATGCCGCCGAAGGTCAGCGCTACCTTGTCGGCGGCTGCGCTGACGGTGACGTGACCGCCGCCCGCGTACGTCAGCGTCGCGGTGGCACCCTCCACGCGCGCCTCGATCGGTTCCCGCTTCTGGCCATCGCCACAGTCCAATTGCGGAAAGGCCAGCGTGAAGACGCCCATGTTGCCGCAGGAGATGTCCGCGCCCTTGTCCGAAAGGGTCACACGGAGTTCGTCGGCGGCCATCAGCAGTGTCGGCACAAATGCCAGCACGGCCAGGATCCGGTGCGTGCTCATATCGTTACGCTCCTTGAGATCTGTCTGTCTTCCAACTGCTTCAGGCTTGGTTCACTGCGCCCGCAGCCGGTAATAGGCACGGCTGCCGCCGGTCACGCCCAGGGGCACGCGCCAGGCGCCGTTCGAGATCACCGGCACGTTTGTCACCGGCG
>CAYOBW010000128.1:0-19230 GCA_964402115.1 uncultured Victivallales bacterium | reverse complement strand
GCCGACAAAGGATCGCCCTGGAGCCGGCGGTCCTCCGCCGGTAGACCACGCCGTGAAGCAACCGGACGGCGCGGGAGCGCCGTCCCACGTAGGCCGGTCCTCCCGGGCCGGCCGCGACAAATGCCCGCGGGATGACTGAATCCTGCCGTTTCATGTTTGCGGGAATGCCGCGATCACGCTAGTTTGTGGGCCTGTGATACGTAACCCGTAATGCCATGAGCGAACCTGCGATCAGAAAAGCGGCACGCTTCAACTGGGCGGACTACCAGACTTGGAACGACAACCAACGCTGGGAGATCGTCGGAGGGGAAGCGTACCTCATGTCGCCCAGCCCCAGTTTCCAACACCAGCAAGCCAACGCGGAGCTCTTGCGCCAGATGGCGAACCACTTCCGGGGCAAGGTCTGCCGCGTGATCGCCGCCCCCATGGACGTTGTGCTATCCGAGGAGGATGTGGTGCAACCGGACCTGCTGGTCGTGTGCGACAAGCGGCAGATCAAACGCACCCACGTGCTGGGTCCGCCGCGGCTGGTCGTGGAAATCGTCTCCGCATCCTCCGAGCATCTGGACCGGATGATCAAGATGATGCTCTATGCTCGGGCGGGGGTGGGCGAGTACTGGATCGTCACCCCCTGGCCTCACATGGTCGAGGTGCTGGTGCTGCGCGACGGCAAGTACGTCGTGCATGGCGTGTTTGGGAAGAACACGAAGCTGACCAGCCCGTCGTTTCCGGGACTGGCCATTACCCTCAAGCACGTCTTCGATTTCCCCCTGGGACCCGACGAGCGGCCGCCGGTCGTGCGGGAGACCCCGGCCCCCTATCCCGCCGCCAGGAAGACGCGACGCTGAGCCGCGCTCACTGCACGATCAGCACGGTGCCCGGCGGGCGCACGCCCGTCACCAGCAGGTTGCCCGGGCCCACGACTTGCGGGAGGGAGCCGGGGCGGTACAGGCCGGCGCTCAGTTCGCCGGCGCCGATGAACAGGCGCTTGAGCTGGTTGGTGCCGCTGAACGACAGGGACAGGAAGGCAGCCGGCGCGAGCGTGACGCGCGAGCCCGGGCTCAGGCAGGCGTTGTTCAGCTGCAGCGTGCCTTCGACAACCTCGGTGTTGCCGGTGTAGGTGTTTACGCCGCCAAGTTCCAGCGTGCCGCCGCCCAACTTGACAAGCCCGCCGCTCGCCTGCGGCGCGAGCACGGCCTCGCCCAGCGTGGCGCCCGTGCCGCCGCCGCCCACCAGCGTGACGGTCGGCGCGCCGGTGTAGTTGATGCCGGGGCACGTCACTTCAACGGCCGTGACCGCGCCGTTCGTATCCACGCGCGCGAAGGCCGTGGCGCCGCTGCCGTCGCCGGCGATCTGCACGGCGGGCGGCGCGAGATAGCCGCTGCCGCCGGCCAGCACGGGGATGGCGGCAACGCCCAGGCCGACGGGCGCCAGCAGGGGCTGTGCGAGCGTCACGTTGAAACCGGCGGTGTCGATCCGCGCCCCGCCGCTCCACACGGAGGCGCGGTCCAACCCCTGCATGAAGGTCAGCGAGGGCAACGTGGCCTTCAACAGGCCGCCGGCGAAGTTGAACGCACTCGTGCCGCCGTTCTCCGACACGCCCGGCGCCTCGATGCGACCGCCATTCAGATTCACGATGCCCACACCCGAGGCGACGTGCGCCAGCCGCAGCGCGTTCACTGTCGTCACGACGCCGTTCGACGCGACAGTGAGGATGCCCGTGCCGGCTTCCCCGACGATCAGCAGCGTAGCGGGTTGCGTGTGCGCGAAGGCGCCGCCGCTGACGAGCGCCGTGCCGTGACCGCCCGCGTAGCGCCCCAGCACGGGATAGCCCACGGTGGCGGAGAACGTGCCGCCGCTCTGCTCGTAGACCCCCGTTCCATACACCCCGATCTGGCACTGATGGGCCAGCTCGAACTCGCCGCCCTGCATCAGCACAGCACCGTAGCCGGCGGCTTGGCCGGCCATGCCGCCGACGATGGCGTCACCCGTCCCCGCCAGGACGTGAAACTTGCCGCCCGTCTGCCGGTAGACGCCCGCCGTGTTGCTAACCTTCCCGACCAGGAAGCGGCGCACCGTGCCTTCGCCCGTGCCGCCAACGTGGAAAAGGCCGCGCGAGGTGCCGACATCGGCGATGTTGCAGTCGTAGTCCGCCATCGTAAACGTGCCGCCCAGCAGGTTGTAGGTGCCGCGGCCAGCCCCGTTGGCGCCGATCGAGACATAGCCGGCATTGATCTGCACGCTGCCGCCGGTCTGGGTGACCGTGCCCGTGCTGCCCAGGAAGCCGAGTCCGAAGACAGCGTTGGCGGACTTGACCAGCGTGCCGCCCGTGATGTTCACGAAGCCGCGGCCCGACGCATTGACTTCGCCGATGCGCACCTGGCCCTGCAGCGTGGCCGTGCCGCCGGAAAGATTGTACGTGCCCGTCGAACCGTTGCCGACGACGAAGGCCTTGCCAACGGTCAGCGATCCCCCGCGCTGGTTGAACGTACCCACGCTACCGGCGCCGCCCTGATTGTTGCCGACCACGATGCTGTTGACCACGCCAGCGGCGTTGGTCACCGTGACGGCGCCGCCGGCTTCGAGATCGAGCGTGCCGCGACCGGTCGGCGCATGCCCCACGATCAGCCAGCCCGCCGCATCCACGACGCCGGCATTGGTCACGGTCAGCGTGCCGGCGCCGGCTTCGCCGACGATGATGCCGGTCGTCGTGCCGGTTTGCCGGAAGATGCCGCCGGAAATCAACCCCTGCCCGACACCCGTGATGAAACGGCCAAAGCAGGGCCAGGGCCCCACGCTCACCAGCCCGCCAGCCTGCTCGAAGCTCCCCTTGCCGTAAGCGCCAACCTGGAACGCGCCCGCGCTGGAAAGGGTTCCGCCCCGCATGAAGTAGGCGCCCGTGGCGTTGATGTCCGCCACGCCATAGCCGCCGATCCGGTTCTCGCCCGCCCGCACGGTGACGACGCCGTTCAGCTGCGTGACGACGCCCTGAGCGTTGCCCAGCGCGCCGACGTAGAAGGTGTTGGCCGAGACGTCGCCGCCGGCCATCAGCCAGGAACCGCGCCCCGTCGCAGCCTGCCCCACGGAAAGGGCCCCGGCAGCGTAGACCGTCCCGTTGCTGACCACCAGCGCACCCTGACCGCCCTCGCCGACCCACAGGTTGCCGGTGGTGTTCAGCCGCCCCGTGCCGTCCACGACAAGCCTTCCGCGGTCGCCGGCGAACGAGCCGAGCGTCACGTTGTTGAGGGTGTTGCTGACCACCCCGCCGGTGAGATTGAAAAGGCCGTCGTTCCCGCCATTGCGGCCCACGACGATCCAGTTGGCCACGCGCAACAGGCCGCCGCTCAGATTGTAGACGCCGCGGGCGCCCGCCGCGTGCGAGACCCACAGCTCGCGGCCCAGGTCCACCACGCCGCCGGACTGGTGCACCTCGCCGCTCGCGCCGCTGAAGTTGCCGAGCATGAAGTTGTTGGCCGTGCCGGGAGACGTCAGCGCGAACGTGCCCCCCTCGATGTTCAGCGTGCCGGTCCCCGCCCCCGCCCCCGTGCCGCCGACCAGGAAGTTCCCGTTGGTGTGAACGTAGGCGCCGGCACTGCTCAGCGTGAACGCGCCGCTCCCGCCCCCCGCGTCGCCGATGACCGTCGCACCGAGGCCCGTCTTGCGCAGCGTGCCGCCTGAAAGGGTATAGGCGCCGACGCTGCTTCCGTCGCGGGCGACACTCAGCCCGTTCGTTACATCCAGCAAGCCGCCCGTCTGCTCGACCGCGCCCGTGGTCCCGCTGCCGTTGCCGGCCCACAGCTCGGCGACGGTCTGCGTCGTGCCGCCGTCCACCGTGCAGACGCCCCCGTTCTGCACGGACGCCTGGTCGGCGGGCGCGGGCACGCTCCCGCCTGCCCAGCTGGACCCGTTCGTGTACAGCCCGGCAGGCACGTCCCAGTTCACCTGCGCGGCGCCGGCGGCTGCCGCCGCGCACGCAACGCCGGCGGAAACAAGAATCAGCCTGGCCAGTCTGAAAGCGTACATGGTTCTTCTCACTCGCCCGCCATGAGGTGTTAGTGCATCATGATGACGCTGCCCTGCGTCGGTTTGAGGGCGTTCGGGCCGACATCGTGCAGCACCTCGCGGTCATACGCGCTCTTCGCGCCCAGCCAGATGCGCACTTCGTCGTAGCTCGCGTTGGCCGTGTTGTCGCCGAAGAACGACCGCCCCAGGTTGTCCTCGATATCGTTCAGCGTCGCCAGCGTGTAGGCCGTGTCGAACGTGCCCCTGGCGGCGCCGAGATCCGCGTCCGTGGCGGGCGCGCGATACCAGGTGACCCGCGTCGTGCCGCCGGCGCCGGCGCCGGGTTCGATGGTCATCACGACGTGGTACTTCGTGCCCAGGGTGTAGGGTCTGCAGGTGTTGTCCAGCGCCGACTCGGTCGCGCCATCCTTCCACGAGACGCGGTCCAGGTTCTGATCCGCGCCCTGCGTCCAGCTCATCATGAGGTACTCGGTCGTGCTCGCGCCGAAGTCGAAGAGGCGCGACCAGTTCTGGATGGTCAGCGGCGTCGTCCACAGCTCGAGCGTGAGCGCGTCGTCCGTGTCCGGCAGGAGGTTGACGCCCAGCCTGACGTAGTCGGCCGCCCCCTTCGCGCCGCCGGCGAGGGTGACGTCCGCGGCGCCCAGCGTGGCGTTGTTGGCGCCCACCTCGACGATCGTCGCGTCGCTGTTGCCCGTTGCATCCGCGAGCGTGCCGTTGAAGCTCCACCGATGGAACGGGGCGGCCGAGCCGACCTGCAGCGTGCCGGAACCGGTCACGTAGGGCGCCAGCTGGGACGCGGCGTAGATGCCGGCCCGTTGCTCGACCCCGTTGAGAAAGAGCCGGCTGAACCGGACGCGCTTGGCTGCGAAGTTGAGGTTCAGCACCGCGCCCGAGGCGATGCGCACGACGGTGTTGCTCGGGACGCCCGTGGCGGCGTTGACGCTGAGCGTGCCGGCGTTGATCGTCGTGTCGCCCGTGTACGTGTTGACGCCGGCGAGCGTGAGCATGCCCGTGCCGGCCTTGGTGAGCCCGCCGGAGACATTGTCGGCGAGCGTGGCGGCGCCGGGCGTCGCCGCCGTCGTGCTGCCGCCCCCCACCAGGGCGACGGTGGGCGCGGACGTGTAATTCACGCCCGGACAGGTCACGAGGATGCTGGCGACCGACCCGCCGGAGAGCACCGCGACGGCCGTCGCGCCACTGCCTCCGCCGCCGGTGATCTTGACGAGGGGCGCCGCGCTGTAGCCGGCCCCGCCCGTCGCCACCGGGATGGTTGCCACCCCGGCGCCCGTGGGCGGCACCAGCGCCTGCGGGATCGTGACGGCGAAGCCCTGGGAGTCAATGACCGCGCCGCCGGACCGCACGTAGGCCTTCGTCAGGCCGCTGACGAAAGTCGCGTTCGCGCCGCGCGCCTGCAGCGTGCCGCCGTGGAAGTTGAGCGTGCTGCTCGTGCCCGTCCCCATGCCGACGGCCAGCGTGTTCAGCGTCCCGCCGAGCAGGTTCACCACGCCGACGCCACCCACCCCGTGGGCCACGCTGATGGCCCGGACCGCGTCCGTGGAGACGCTCGTCAGCGTGCCACCGCGCACGTTCACGACGCCGGTGCCCAGTTCGCCGACAATCAGGAGCGTGCCGGCCGTGTTGTGCGTGAACGAACCGCCGTTGAGATCCAGCACGCCGAAGCTTCCGGTAAACCGCCCCATGCAGGGGTAGCCGGCGGTGTGTGTGACCGCGCCGCTGCCGCTCACATAGAGGCCCCCCTGGCCGTACGAGCCAACCTGGGTCTGCGGGAGGGTCAGCGTCCCGCCGGAGATGGTGTAGATGCCCACCGCATTCACGTCGTTGACGCCCACGCCGCCGCCAAAGCGCGTGTCCGCTGCGCCGGCGGTCACGGCGCCGCTCGTCTGCACGACGTACCCCTGCGCCGTGTTGCCGGCCACGTTGTTGCCGTAGCCGAGGTGCAAAACACCGGTGTTGAAAGTCGTCGCGGCCCCGCTGACATTCAGCGTGGCCTTGGCGTTGCTGTTGTAGCCCAGCACGGTCGCACCGAGAACCGCCTTCCCGCCGGTCATGTTCCACACCACGGTCCCGCCGCCCTCGCCGGCCCACGTCTGGCTGGCGGTGTTCGTGAGCGCGCCGCCGGAGACGTTGAGCGTGGCTGTGCCGCCGTATGTGCCAACGCTGATGTTGCCTGTAGCCGTGCCCTTGGTCAGAGAGCCGCCGTCCATGTTGAGCACGCCCGTGGCCCCGTTGCGGCCGACCACGAACCAGTTGTTCACGGTCAGGACGCCGGGGGCGTGCAGGTTGTACGTGCCGGCCGTGACGCCGGCGCCCAGCGCGCCGTTGCCGACCCAGATTTCGCCGGAGGAGGCGAACGTGCCGCCGTTGTGGTTCACGGTCCCGCTCGAGCCGGCGGCGCCGAAATCGGCGCCGTCACGCGACCCGAGCACCGTGTAGTTGGCGGCGCTGGCCACGGACCGGTCGAGCGTGCCGCCGTTGAGGGTCAGCGTGCCCGCGCCCAACTCGCCGATGCGCAGCTTCATGTCGACGCCGTTGACGTAGAGCGTGCCGCTGTTGAGCGTGTACGCGCCCGTCGCACCAGCCCCGACACCCAGGCGCATCCACCAGTTCACCGTGACCGAGGAGCCGTTCTGGTAGTAGGCGCCGGACGTGCCGGCGACGCTCCCGGCCCGGATATCGCCCATGGCCCAGGCGGGATCGCCGGAGTTGATCTGCACGACATTGCCGCTGCCGCTGTCGTTCATGGCATTGTCGCCCGGCACCGGCACGCTGCCGCCGGTCCAGGCCGCCGGCGTGTTGTACGTCGCCGTGCCGCCGCTCCAGTAGCGGTCCACCGCAAATGCCCGCGGCGCCCCGCCCAGCGTCAGCGCCAGCACCGCCACCACCAGCATCAAGTATGAAACGCGGTTGTTCATGGTCTCCCCGTGCCTTTCCTCGCTCGCGTCCATCCGGTCAAGTGTCGTTCGCATGGCTGCCTCCTCACCGCGTCATGAATATGCTGCCTTGCGGCGGCACGACGTTGTCCGGACCGATACTGTGCAGGACCGTGCGCTCTTCCGCCGTCTTCGCCCCCAGCCAGATGCGCACCTCGTCGTAACTCGCGTTCGCGGTGTTGTCCCCCCCGTAGAACGAGCGCCCCAGGTTGTCTTCGAGGTCGTTCAGCGCGGCGAGCGTGTAGGCCGTGTCGAGCGTCCCCTTGGCGACGCCGAGGTCGGCCGCGGCGGCCGGCGCCGTGTACCACGTGAAGCGCGTCGTGCCGCCCGCGCCGGCCCCCGGCTCGATGGTCATCAGGATGTGGTAAGGCGTGCCCAGCGTGTAGGGCGCATTGCTGTCGTTCCTGGCACTCTCGGCGCCATTGTTGTCCCTCCACGATACCAAGTCCTGCGCCAGCACTCCTGCCCGGGTCCATGACATCGTCAGGTACTCGGTCGTATCGCTGCCGAAGTCGAAGATCCGCGACCAGCTCTGCACGCTGAGCGGCGTCGCCCAGAACTCGAGCGTAATCGCGCCGTCCGTGTCCGGCAGCAGGTTCGAGCCGAGCCGGACGTAGTCCGCCGCCGCGCGCGCGCCGCCCGCCAGGGTGATGTCCTTGTAGCCCAGGGTCACGTTGTTGGCGCCCACCTCCACGATCGTGGCGTCGCTCCCGCCCGCCGAATCCCTGAGATCGCCGTTGAAGCTCCAGCGGTGCAGCAGGGACACCGAACCCACAACCAGCAAACCCGGGCCGGTGACATAGGGCGCCAGGCTCGCCGCCGTGTGGATGCCCGGCGCCTGCTCCACGCCGTTCAGGAACAGCCGCCCCATCCGCGTCCCCGAGACGGGCAGATTCAGAACCGCGCCCAACGCCACGCGCACCGTGCTGGCGGACGGCAGCGCGCGGGTAGAGCCGATGCTGAGCGTGCCCCCGTTCACAACCGTCTCGCCGGTGTAGGTGTTGACGCCGGTCAGCGTCAGCGTGCCGTTGCCGTTCTTGGTCAACCCGCCGCCCGCGTTGACCGCAAGGGTCGGGGCGCCAAGCGTCGCGGGCGTCGTCGCGCCGCCGCCCAGCAGCGCCACCGCGGGCGCGGCGGCATAGCCGGTGCCCGGATTGACGATCTGGATGCCGGTCACCGCGCCGCCGGCGATCGTGGCCAGGGCCGTCGCCCCGCTGCCGCCGCCGCCCGTGATCTGCACGATGGGCGGCGCGCTGTAGCCGTCGCCGCCCGTGGCCACGGGGATGGCGCTGACGCCGGAACCGGCCGGCGCGAGCAGGGCCTGCGCGATCGTGAGCGTCTGGCCGTTGTTGTCGATCACCGCGCCGCCCGCGAACACGTTGGCCGCGGTGAGCCCCTGGAGGAACGTGGCGCCGTTGGCCGTGCCCGCGGCCGCCTTGAGCGTGCCGCCGTTGAAGTTGAACAGCGACGTGCCCGCGGCGACGACGCCCACGGAATTCGCCGTGATCGTGCCACCGGCCAGCAGGTTGACGATGCCCGTGTTGTTCGCCCCGTTCATGAGGTTGAGGATCTTCGTCGCGTTGAACGTCGCCGCGTTGACGCTGCCGCTCCCGCTGACGTTCAGAATCGCGACCGTGCCCTTGTTCGCGGTCCAGTTCATGGCGATCGGCTGGACGGAGGCCGTGGGCGCGCTGAGCGTGCCCGCGGTCACGTTCACCACGCCGTACTGCGTTTCCACGTAGGCGGGGTCGATGCGGCCGATGATGAAGTACAGGTTCGGCGAAACCGTGCCGCCCGTCACCTCGAACAGGCCGCTGCCGCCGGTGGCCGAGCCCACCCCGGCTTCGGCCATGGTCAGGGCGCCGGCCGCTGCGTTGTAGTACCCGTAGCCGCCGACCGCGCCGCCGATCCGGCAGGTGGCGTAGTTCGCGCCGCCGCTCAGGGTCAGCGGGCCGCCCTGGTAGACCGCCCCGGCGGCGCCGGCATTGTTGCCGAGGCTGAGCCAGTTCACCGTCAGGTTGCCGCTGCCCGTGATGTCGAGCACGCCGCGGGCGCCCGCCGCATCGCCGATGTTCGCGTTGCCCGTGCCCGTGGCCGTCGTGCCGCTGACGGTCAGCATGCCGCCGTTGACGGTCGTGTTGCCGGTGTAGGTGTTGGCGCCCGCCAGAGTCAGCGTGCCGAGGCCCTGCTTGGTCAGGGCGCCGCCGCTGCTGGTGAGGGCCGTGGCCAGGGTGACGTCCTGGCCGGCGGTATCCAGTTTATAGGCCTGCCCCGCCGCCGTGCTGAAGCGGGCGGAGTAGTCGTTGGTGTTGGCCGCGCTGAACTGCAGGACGCCGCCGCCGAAGCCGAGCGGCCCGCTGCTGCCCAGGGCGCCGCTGCTGTCCAGGACCAAGGTGCCGCCGCCCAGCGTTGTGCCGCCGGAGTAGGTGTTGGCGCCGCTCAGCGTCACCGTCCCCGCCGTGGACTTCGCCAGGGCGCCGGCGCCGGCGAGAGCCGCGCTGACGGCCCCGCTCTGCACCGCATAGCTCGCGCCCGTCAGCGTGCTGTCGCCGCCGATCGTCCCCGCGATCAGCGTGACCGCTCCCACCGTGTCCGGGTTGTCGACGTCCAGGGTGCCGCCGTTGACGGTGATGGGGCCGGCCAGGGTGTCGGTGGCGTGGCCCAGCGTAAGCGTGCCGGCGTTGACGGTCGTGAGGCCGCTGAAGGTGCTGGCTCCCGTGAGGGCCAGCGCCACCGCCCCCTGCTTGGTCAGCGCGCCCGTGCCGCTGAGGCTGCCGCCGTACGTCGCGCCGGCGACGCCGCCAATCGTGAGGGTGTTGCCTTGCAGGTGCACGTCGCCGCCTGTCGCGCCGCCGCCGCTGAGCACGCCGATCGTCTCGCTGGCATCGAGCTGCAGGACGGCCCCGGCCGCGTCGGCGAGGGCGACCGTGCCCGCATCGGCCAGGGCGCGGCCGCCGGCCAGCGCCAGCGTACCCGCGTTGACCGTCGTGCCGCCCAGGTAGGTGTTGACGCCGCTCAGCGCGAGCGTGCCGGGCCCCGACTTGGTCAGGCGGAAGGTTCCGGCGCCATCGACGACGTTGCCGGAGAAGGCGTGCAGCACCGAGCCATCCGTCGGGACATTCACCGCGACGTCGGCTTCGAGCGTGAGCGGCCCCGCCAGGGTCAGGGCCCCGGTGTCCGTAGCGTCGCCCAGCGTGAAACCGGCGTTGAGCGCCACGGGCACCGCAAGGGCGTGGGCCGCGGCGCTATCGCTGGACAGCGCGCAGCCGCCGAGGGTCAGCGGGCCCGTGCCGAGCGCGCCGTTGTTACCGACGCGGATACGGCCGCCGGTGAGCGTCGTGCCGCCGGCGTACGGCTGGGCCGTCGCAATGGTCAGCGTGCCCGCGCCGCTCTTGGTCAGCGCCGTCGCGCCGCCGATCGCGCCCGCGCCCGCCAGGTCGTAAGGCTTCGTCTCGTTGGCGAACACGACCGACGCCGGCAGCACCGAGCCGTTCAGCGTGACGGTCGTGCTGCCAGTCGCCGTGTCGTCGAAACGCACCGGGTCGCCGCCGTAGAACTTCTGGTCGCCTTCCTGCCAGGCCAGCGACACCCCGCTGTCCCAGGTCGCCGTCGGCGTGCCGGCCCACGTCCGGGCCTGGCTGGCGAAGATCATGCGCACGCGGTGGTTGATCGCGTCATCGGTGACGGTGGGGGTGCGGTAGGCCGAGGCGGAGATGTTGCCGATCCCCGCGATCGGGCCGGAGCCGTAATCGATGATGGTGAACGCGCCGCCGGCCGTGGGCGCGTCGAGGACCACGTTCACCGTGCCCGCGAAGTTCACGCCGTTCGCCGTCAGGGCGGCTTCGGTCGTGGGGTCGACCGCCAGAACGGTCCCGGTGTTCATGGTCAGGCTGGCCGACGTGCTGCCCTCGCCGCCCAGCGTGCCGCCGTTGACCGTGAGAGCCGACGTGGCGGTGCCCGCGAGGGTCAACCGGCCGGCATTGACTGACGTCGCCCCCGCGTAGGTGTTGGCGCCGGCGAGCGTCAACGTGCCGCTGCCCAGTTGCGCAACCGTGCCGCTGCCGCCGATCGCGCCGGCGTGGGTGTAGGCATCGGAGCGGTTGAAGGCCAGTGCCGCATTGTTCAGGATGTCGCCGATGATCGCGCCGTTTGTGCCTCCCGCACCGATCTGCAGGGCGCCGGCGCTGATGGTCGTCCCGCCGCCGTAGCTGCTGTCCCCGGTCAGGACCAGCGTGCCAAGGCCGGCCTTGGTCAGGCCGCCGCTCGCCGCCGCACCCAGCGTGACCGTGCCGACGGTGGCCGGCGTTGTCGGGCCGCCGCCGATCAGCGTCACGGTCGGGTTCGTGTAGCCCGTACCCGGGCAGGTCACCGCAATGCCTGTCACCTCGCCCGTGGCGTCGTTCCACGTCGCGATCGCCGTGGCGCCCACGCCGGTGGGATCGGTGATCTTCACGAGCGGCCGCCCCGCGTAGCCGGCGCCGTTTGCGTCGAGCGGGATGGCCGTGATGCCGTTGCCCGCGGGCGCGAGCAGGGCATTGTCCGTGGTGAAGCTGAAGCCCGCGGTGTCGAGGGTTGCCCCGCCGCTGTGCACGTAGACCCCGTCCAGGTTGGCGCCCAGCACGTCGTTCGCCGCCTTGGCCCGCAGCGTGCCGCCGTTGAAGTTCACGATCGAGGCGGGCAGGGCCTGCCCGGCGTTCACTTCGCGCAGCTCCACCACGCCCCCGTTATGAATGGTCAGCACGCCGGTGTTGGACGCGATCGCCGTGGCGTTGAGATTCAGCGTGCTGTTCACGCCCAAGCCGTTCAGCAGGCCGCCGGCGCCGATATCGAAAACGCCGTACTGGTTGCCGTTGGCGCCCCAGCCGCTGCCGAAGTTGACGGAATTGGGCGTGTTCAGCGTGCCGCCCTGCACGAGCATCAGCGCGCTCTGGCCCGCCACGGGATTGCCGCGGTTCGGCGTGATCCACGTGTCGATCGTCAGCGCGCCGCTGCGCACTTCGAGCACGCCGTCGCCGCCGCCGTAACCGGCGATGCCGACTTCGTGCAGCGTGGTGGGCGTGGCGGTGTCGTGCAGGTAGTAGCCGTAAGCGCCGACCGCGTTGCCCAGCGGGAAGTTGCCGACGTTCGCGCCGCCGTTGACGGCCAGCGCGCCGCGGTTGAGCAGGCAGCTTACGGCGCCGGCTGCGTTGCCGAGCTGCACCCAGTTCACGCTGGCGCTGCCACCGTTCGCGATGAGCACCTTGCCCGTGCCCGCCGCCGCCCCCAGGATCAGGTTGCCGGTGGTCGTCAGGCCCCCGCTCAGCGTCAGCTGGCCGCCGTTGACCGTCACCACGCCCGCGCCGCAAGCCAGCGAGCCGCTGAGGACGAGTTCACCGCCGTTGACGGTCGTGTTGCCGGTGTAGGTGCAGGCGCCGGAGAGCGTCTGGACCCCGGCCCCGCTCTTCACCAGCGCGCCCGTGCCGCTGAGCGCGCCGGAGTAGCTGGCCGTCGCATTGCCCAGCGTCAACTGGCTTGCGCCGAAGTTGTTGTCGCGGCTGCCGGACAGGCCGCCGATCGTGCTGGCGCCCGCCAGCGTCAGCAAGCCCGCGTCGGCGACATTCAGGTCCACGACGCTGTTGTTCAGGGCGCTGGCGTTGTTCAGCGCGAGCGTGCCCGCGACGATCCGCGTGCCGCCGCTGAAGGTGCTGGCGCCGGTCAGCGTCAGCGTGCCCGCGCCGATCTTGGTCAGGCCGCCGGAGGTGTTGGCGGCGAGGGTCACCGCGCCGGCCACGGCCGGGGTCGCGGGGTTGCCGCCGGCCAGCGTCGCGGTCAGCGTGTCGCCGGCGCCGTAACCGGTGCCCGGGCAGGTGATCGTGAAGCCGGTCACCTGGCCGCCGGCAATGTTCGCGATGGCTTTCGCGCCCGAGCCGCCGCCGCCGGCCAGGGTGACGAGCGGCGGCCCCATGTAGCCGGCGCCCGGGTTGGACACCGCGATGGCAGATGCGCCGTAGCCCGCGGCGCCCTGCAACGCCTGCGCGATCGTCACGTTGTACCCGTTGGCGTCGACCACCGCGCCGCCGCTGAAGATGTAGGCCGCGTCGAGGGCCTGGCAGAAGTCGACGCGTGCGGCGCCGGCGCGCAGCGTGCCGCCGTTGAAATTGAGGCGGCTCGTGCCGCCGCCGTCGAAGAGGGTCGGCGTCGTGACCGTGCCGCCGTTCAGGTTGACCGCGCCGGTCCCGCTGATGGTCACGCGCAGGCCGCCGGTGAGGTTGAGCGCCGCGGTTCCTCCGACGGTCAGCGTCCCCGTGCCCGCCTCGCCGATGATCAGTTGGTTGGCGGCGCCCGTCTGGTTGAAGATACCCGCCGTGATCGTGTATTCGCCCACGCCGCCCGCGTAGCGCCCCACGGCCGGCCAGGATCCCGACGTCACCGTGCCGCCGGTCTGCCGCAGCAGGCCGGTTCCCGTCGAGCCGATCTGGAAGTTCGACGCGCCGGTGTTCAGCGTGCCGCCGGCAAGGCTGTAGGCGCCGTACGACGTGGCGCCGCTGCCGATCTGCCAGTCGTTGCCGGCGGCCCCGCGCTGCACCGTGCCGCTGGTCTGGTTCACGACGCCAATGGACGCACCGGTCTTGCCCACGAACAGGGTGTTGACCGTCAACTGCGCCGTGTTCCGCACGTTCAGCGTGCCGATGCTGACGGCCACGTCGCTGACGTTGAAGTCGCCGGGCACGGTCAGCAGCGCATTGCCCTGCAGTGTCAGCGTGCTGTTGTCGCCGTTGGCCGGGCTCACGCTCATGTACCCCGTGGTCGTGACCGCCGCGCCCGTGTCGAGGATCAGCGTGCCGCCCTTGACGTGCAGCAGGTTGCCGATCGCGCTCGTGCCCGTGAGGGTCTGCGTGCCCGGCCCGTACTTGAAGATGGGCGTGGTCGCCGTCAGCGTGCCGGCATACGAACTGCTCCCGTAGTTGCCGAACTGCAGGGCGATGGCGCCGCAGGCCAGGTTGCGCGAGCCCTTCAGCCCGCCGATCGTCGTGGACGCCTGCCCGAACGTCACCGCGCCCGCGTCGGCCACGTCCAGGTTGAGCGCGCTGTTCTGCAGGGCAAGGGCGTTGTTGATGGCGAGCGTCCCCGCCACGACGCGCGTGTCGCCGGAGAAGGTGTTGGCGCCGGTGAGCGTCAGCGTGCCCGCGCCCTGCTTGGTCAGGCCGCCGGAAGTGTTGACGGCGAGGGTGACGGTCCCGGCCGTGGCCGGCGTGCTGGCGCCGCCGCCGGAGAGGGCGACGGTGAGCGTGTCGCCCGAGGCATAGCCCCGGCCCGGACAGGTGATGGCGAAGCCGGTCACCTGGCCGCCCGAGACGGTGGCGATTGCCGTGGCGCCGGCCCCGCTGCCGCCGGTGATCGCGACGAGCGGCGGACCGATGTAGCCGGAACCGGCCGTGGCGACGCCGATCGCGCTGACGCCGTAACCCGTCGGGGCCTGCAAGACCTGGGCGACAACAAAGGCAAGTCCATTGTCGTTGAACGTGGCGCCTCCCGGATAGACGAAAGCGTTATCCAGCCCCTGCAGCGTGTAGGCCGCCGTCGCCTTGAGCGTACCGCCGTTGAAGTTCAGCGCGCTGGCGCCGCCGCCGTCGAAAACCGTGGGCGCGCTGACCGTGCCGCCGTTAAGGTTGGCGATGCCCGTGCCGGCGATCGAGAGGCGCAAGCCGCCGGCCAGGTTTAGCGCGGCCGTGCCGCCGACATTGAGAGTGCCCGTCCCGGCTTCCCCGATGATGAGGTTGTTGCCCGCGCCGGTCTGGTTGAACACGGCGCCGGAACTCAGCGTCAGCACCCCCACGCCGCCCGCCCACCGGCCAACCGCCGGCCAGGATGCCGCGTTCACCGTGCCGCCGCTTTGCGCCATGATCCCTTTGCCGTAGGCCCCGATCTGCATGTTGTTATTGAAGTTGGCCGTCCCCCCGGACAGGTTGAAGTAGCCGTAGCCGTTGGCCGCCGCGGCAGCGTAGCCGCCGATGCGGTTGTCGGAGCCGCGCGCCGTGAACGTGCCGCCCACCTGCGTCATGCTGCCCGCCGCGGTGGTTTGGGCTCCAATGGCCAGGATGTTGACATCCACGGTGCCGTTCGTGATGCCCAGGAAACCCGTGCCGCTCTCGCCCACGTATATGGCGCCGACACCGTACAGCCTCCCGCTCCCGGAAACGAAGATCCGGCCCCGGTTGCCGGCAGCAGATCCGATGGTGATGTTGTTGAGCGTATTGCTGGCCGCGCCGCCGGTGATGTTGATCGTGCCGTCGCTGCCGCCCCGACCGGCGCAGAGCCACTGGTTCACCCGCAGCCAGCCGCCACTGAGATTGTATGTGCCGCGACCGTTGCCGCCCGAGGACACCCACAACTCGTTCGCGGTCAGATTGACCGTGCCGCCGCTCTGGTTCACGGTGCCCACGGCCCCGTTGGCGATGGCGAGCTGGAAATTGCCCGCGGTCTGGTTGTACGCCGCCGAGCCGCTGATGTTGTACGTGCCCTGCGCGCCATTGACGTCGCCGATGATCGTGTTGTTCCCGGACCGGTTCAGCGTGCCGGCTGAATGATTGTACGTGCCGACGCTGGTGCCGTTGCGGCCCAGGACCAGCCAACCCGTGACGCTGATCGTGCCCCCGTTCTGCGTAATCGTGCCGCTGGTGCCGTTGCCGTTGCCGGCCCACAGCTCGGTCACGGAGTGGCTGGCACTGCTGTCGATCGTGCATGTGCCCCCGTTCTGCACCGAAGCCTGGTCCGCGGCCAGCGGCACGCTGCCGCCCAACCAACTCGGACCGTCGGTGTAGAGCCCCGTGGCAGCGTTCCAGTTCACCTGGGCGGCACCAGCCATGCCAGCCGTCGCAAGGGCGCACGCGAGCATGGCAAAGCAAAGGTGCAATGGGCGCATGTTCATGTTGTCAGCCTCCTTCAGCTCCGGATCCTCGATGTCGATTGATCTCAGCGAATGATGATGACGCCGCCCTCGGGTCGGCCGAGTCTGTCGGGACCTGCGTCGTGCAACTGCTCGCGCTCGCCGGCATTCCTGGCTCCCAGCCAGATGCGCACCTCGTCGTAGCTCGCACTGGCGGTGCTGTCCACCGCATAGAATGACCGCCCGAGATTATCCTCTGTTTCGTACAGATTCGCAAGCGTGTAGGCGGTATCCGCGGTCCCCCGCGCCGGGCCGAGGTCCGCGGCCCCGGCAGGCGCCACGTACCAGGTGAAGCGCGTCGTGCCGCCCGCACCCGCGCCCGGCTCGACCGTCATCAGCACATGGTACGGCTGGTTTAACGCATACGGCGCGCAGGTGTTGTCGATCATGCTTTCCGCCCCGGCGTTATCCCGCCAGGACACGCGGTCCAGCGCCGGGTTTGCGTTCTGGCTCCAGGCCATCATGAGGTACTCGTTCACGCTCGTGCCGAAATCGAAGACGCGCGACCAGACCTGCACGGCGTGCGGCGTGGCCCAAAGCTCGATCGTCAGCGCCTCCTGGGCGTCCGGCAGCAGGTTGACACCGAGCCGCACGTAATCGCTCTGGTCGCGCGCGCCACCCGCCAGGGTAACCGCCGTGGCGGAAAGCGCGACGTCGTTCGGACCCACGTCCACGACGGTGGCGTCGCTCCCGCCCGTCGAGTCCTTGAGGTTGCCGTTGAAACTCCAGCGGTGCAGCGGCCGGGACGTGTCCACGTTGCCCACCAGCAAGGCCCCGGTCCCCGTCAGGTTCGCCAGGCCGCCCGGCGAGTAGACGCCCGCCGGCAGTTCCACGTCGTTGACAAAGAGCCGGTTGAGAGGGATGAACCCGCCGGCGTAGGCGACGTTCAGCACGGCCCCACTGGCGAGGCGCAGCGTACCGTGCGGCGGCAGCGCCGTCGCGCTGCCCAGGCTGAGCGTCCCGGCGTTCACCACCGTGGCGCCGGTGTACGTGTTGGCGCCGGTCAGCGTCAGCGTCCCGGCGCCCGCCTTGGTCAGGCCCCCGGAGATCACGCTGCCGAGCGTGACGGCGCCGACCGTGGCCGGCTGCGTCGACCCGCCGCCGGCCAGCGTCACGGTGGGCGGCGCGGTGTACCCGCTGCCCGGACAGGTGATAGCGATGTGGGTGACGGTCCCCGCCGCGCGGTCCCACAGCGCGCGCGCCGTACCGTTGCTGCCGCCACCGCCGCTGATGACGACAAGGGGCTCGCCCACGTAGCCCGCGCCGCCGTCGGTGACCGCGATGGCGGCCAATCCCTGTCCGGTCGGGGACAGGAGCGCCTGGCCGATGGTGATGGCGTAACCAGCGGTGTCGATGACCGCCCCGCCGCTGTGCACGCGGACCGCCTTCAACCCGGTCATGAAGGCCGCGTTGGCCTGCCCGGCCTGCAGCGTGCCGCCGTCGAACATGAACTGCCCGTTGGCCCCGGCCACGGCGCCCGCGAGCAGCGTGCCGCCGGGCAGCAGGTTCACCTGGCCCCCCGCCAGCCCGCCAAACCCCAGCGCCCGCGTCCCCAGCTTGACCAGGCCGCCGGCGACGTTCAGCTGCCCGAAGCCGTTACCGACGGCGGCGTAGCCGAGCAGGAAGGTGTTCAGGGCCGCGCTGAAGTCGAGCGTGCCGCTGGTGACGTTGACGAGGCCGGTGCCGGTGTTGCGGCTGAGGTTCACGTACTGGGTGACGACCAGGTTGCCGCCGCACAGATCGAGAACCCCCAGCCCGTTGAAGCCGATGCCGATCTCACGCGTACCCATCGTCCCGCCAGCCAGCCGGTAGTAGCCGTAGCCGCCCTTGGCGTTGCCCAGGACGAAGTTGGCTACATTGGCGCCGCCCCGCGCCACCACGGTGCCGCCATCCTGGTACACCGCGCCAACCGCTCCGGCGGCATTGCCCAGTTGGATCCAGTTGGCCGACAGGGACGCGCTGTTCGTCAGCGCGCAGACGCCCCGGCCCGCCGCCCCGACGATGAGGTTGCCCGTGGCGAAGGCCCTGGCCGTACCGCCCGCCTCCAGCAGGCCTTTTCCGGCGGCCGCGTAGCCAACGTGCAGCACGGCGCCCGTGACGCTGCCGCTCTCCTGCAAACGCAGCAGGCCCCGCCCCGCGTTGCCCAGGGCGATATCGCCGGTGTTCAGCAAGCGTCCGTTCGCCGCCACCGTAACCGTGCCCGTACCCAGCCCCTGCCCGATGACAAGCCAGCCGGCGCCCGTGTTCTGGAGCAGGGCGTTCCCGCCGATGGCAAGCGTGCCGTTCGCCCGCGTGGCCACGGTTTCTCCGCCCACGCGGATTTCGTTCGTGCTTTGGATGAGCCGGGCGCTGTCGGCAAGCGTCAGCAGGCCCGTGTTGCGGTCGGGTGCGGCGGCAAAGCCCACGCCAATCACGGTCTGCCCGCCGGCGGCGTGCGTGAGGTTCAGCAGCGCGTTGCCGGTGAGGTTCCAGACCCCGGCGCCGCCGTTGGGCGCCACGCCGCCGCCCTGGCCCAGGTTGAACCAGCTGGTCACGTTCAGCGTGCCGGTGGAGTGGTTGACCGTGACGACGCCGTTACCTTCGCGGGCCAGGCCCACCTCCACGACGGTATTGCTGGCCAGCAGCGACGCCAGGTTGATGGTCTTGTTGGAGCCGCCCGGCGCCAGCACGAACACGTTGTCCGCGGCGCCCGGCACCCCGGCCGGATTCCAGTTGCCGTCCGTGTTCCAGTCGCTATCCACGGCGCCGGTGAAGTCCTTGTTGGCGGCCAGAGACGCTCCGCCTCCCAGCAGAAGGAACGCCAGGCACGTCTTCCCAAATGAGCACAGCCCCATCGTAAATGGCTGACGTCCCACCTGCGACCCCCTCTCGTCACGCAAGAAATCTTAGTTGCTTACCCGACACCAAGATTATTAACGATTGTTAATGTACTCGCGGCAGGGGGCGTTTGTCCAGACGGAAAGTGCGCCTGGGGCAACGCGGCAGTGACGCAGAGGGGGCTTACATGGCACATAACGGCCAGGGACGGCTGTCTCCCTGAAAGACGAAATCGCGTCGCCGTTCACCTGGCACTGTGGAGCAAGGGTGAACGCCTCGTTGTCGTCTGTCTTCGCGGCAACTGGGAGCGGGGGCGTCTCGCCCCCGCAGCGAGAACACCGGGGGCGTCCCGCCCAATGCCACTAACATTTCGGTGCGATTTGTTTGCTCCTGGAAACGACAATCGCCCTCCTGCATTTCTCCTAAGTCGTTCTCCATCGAATGCTTATGTCGCGATGCTCAAAGACGGTTGGGTGCGGAATGTCAAAGTAAAGCGAGCTGTCACGGATCTCA
>CAYOBW010000127.1:0-19278 GCA_964402115.1 uncultured Victivallales bacterium | reverse complement strand
GGCGGCGGACAGGACGCTCTGCGAGCCCCGTCCTCCTCTCAGCCGGGGGCTACGCTCCGATCCCTCTCCCCGTAGCCGCCGAGGTAACGAGGCGGACGGCAGCTTCAAACGGCCCGTCCCCCTCCTCACGTCGGGGGCTACGGGAGAATCCATCCCCTTCTCCGTTGCTGCCGCCGTAAGGCGAATGGCACGTTATATTGAGCTCCAATGCTCGCCCATACTCCGTGGGTGGTCATGTGCATGGGACGTGCTCCCTGCCGTACGCGCAAAGGCCGCGGAGGTCGCAGCGGCCGCAGCGGGGGTGGCGGGGCAGGCAGAGCGTCTGGCCGTAGGACACGAGGTAGCGATTCCAGTTCTTCCAGTAGCGCCGCGGCAGCACGGCGCGCAGCGCCATCTCGGTGTCGTAAGGCGTGCGGGTGTGGACGAAGCCCCAGCGGTTGCAGATGCGATGGACGTGCACGTCGACGCAGATGCCGGGCTTGTCGAAGGCGGTGGAGACCACGAGGTTGGCGGTCTTGCGGCCCACGCCCGGCAGACGGCAGAGCTCGTCGATCGTGTCAGGTATCCGTCCGCCGAATTCCCTGGCGAGGACCTCGGGCAACGCCTTCAGGTGCCGGGCCTTGGTGCGGTAGAAACCGGTCGGATAGATAAGCGCCGAGATCTCATCCACGGACAGGGCGGCCAAGTCCTCAGGCGTGCGGACCGCCGCAAAGAGCCGCTCGACCACCCTGGCCGTGACCTGATCCCGCGTGCGCGCGCTGAGCAGGACGGCCACCAGGATGCGGAAGGGGTCGCTGGTCTGGGCGCGGAGCAGTTCGACTACGGCCGCCTTGCCGGCGGCGTAGGCGCGCGCCAGAATACGGTTTACACGAATCAGGTTGTCCAGGCTGATTGCTTTGGCGCGCGCTTTGCGGCTCGCGTTCACGGATCCACTGTCACCATGTAGAAGGCCCGCCCGCCCGCCGCCGTCGTGTCGCTGTAACTGTTGACCGCGGGCGTGGCCAGCAGGTGCTGGGCCAGGGGCGTGAAGCCGTCGCCCAGGTTGGTGCATTTGTGCACGGTGTAGGTGCGCCCATACACGCTGTTCCACCGCACCGTGCACGCGCCGCCCGCAGGGGCGTACTGCACGGCGGTGATCACGAAGATCGAATCGGCCTTGGTCGGGTCGGTGCCGGCGCCGAGTTCCGCCTCGTTGCTGGCGCCGTCGCCATCGAAGTCCTCACCGGCCTGCACATCGCCGACCGTGGTCAGACTGTCGTTGGGGTCGGCATCCACGATCTGCTGCTCCCAGTTGTCGGGCAGGGTGTCGGCGTCCGCGTTCGGCGAGTAGGCGTCGAGGATCGCCACGCCGGCGTCATCCTCGCCGACGAACGCCTCGGAGTAACCCGCCGCCACGCGCAGGGCCGCCGTCAGGTTGGCGAAGGTGTCGCGGGTGAGGGGGTTGAGCGGGTCGGCGACGTCCACCGTGGTCAGGCCTCGTCCGCCGTCGATGAACTGCGCCAGGTTGCCGGAGAGCGCGACGCCCGCGACGCCCTGCGGCAGGTTCTGCGCACCGTGCAGGATCGGGGTGGCGGGGTTGGTCAGGTCCAGCACGATCCAGCGATTGCCGGTGGCCACATAGGCGCGGGTCCCGAAAACCCGTACGCCGGTTGCGCGCGTGCCCGCGCCCGTATCGTAGCGCGCCAGCGTGCTGAGCGAGCCGCCGCCCGCCCGCAGGACGAGCACGCCCGCCGAACCGGCGGCCGCCACGACGTCGGCGCCGGCCATGGCCACTTCGTAGACGTAGCCGGTGGTGATCGCCGTGTAGGCCAGTAGCGCCGGGGTGGCCGGCGCGCTGACGTCCAGCAGTCCGACAAGGCGTCCGTCCGTCAAGGCGAGCCGCGTGCCGTTCAGGCCGATGCGCGTGACGGCGGACAGCGAGGCATTGCTGTACGTGCCGAGCACGGTCATGGCCGCCGGGTCCGTGACGTTGAGGACGCGCACGCCGTAGGCGCCGTCCGCCACGAAGGCGGTGCCACTGCCGTTGACGACCACGTCACGCGCGCTGTTGCAGTCCGCGCAAGTGCCGAGCAGCGTCGGGCGCGCCGCGTTCGTGATGCTGTAGGCGCGCAGCCCGCTGGCCCCGGAGGCCACGAACAGCACCGACCCATCCACGGCCATGCCGTTGCCGCGTGCGGTCGGGTTGTAGGCGCCGGCGAGGGTGGGGGCGGCGGGCGCCGCCACGTTGACGACCTGCAGGCCGCCAAAACCGTCAGCCACGAACAGATTGCTGCCGCTGAGCAGGACGTCGCTCGCCGTGCCCGGGGTATCGAGCCGTGCGAGGCGGTTGGGCGCCGCGGGGGCCGTGATGTCCACGATGTCCACGCCCGCCTGGCCGCCGGTGACGTAGATCTTCGTGCCGGAAACGGCAACGGCCGTGGCGGCCATATTGAGGTTGGTGCTGCTGAGCAGGACGGGCGCAGCCGGCGCGGCGAGGCTAAGCACATAGAGCTTGCCGAGGCCGTCCACGATCGCGCAGGTGTTTCCGGAGGTCGCCAGGCCGGAGCCCATGGCCACACGGTTGTACGAGCCGACAAGCGTGGGCGTGGCGGGGACGGCGATGGTGATGATCTGCAGGCCGCGGTAGTAGTCCAGCACGTAGAGCGCGTTGCCCGTGCCGTTGGCCATGATTCTACGGGCGGGACCGAAGGTCGGAAAGACGGACGTCAGCGACGGCGCCGTGGGCGTCGTCATGGTGTAGAGCCGCACGCCCATGACGCCGTCGGCGACGGCGAGCATGGCGATCCGTGCCGGGCCGGCGAAGGCTGCCACGTCCCAGGCATGTCCGCTTGTCGCAATCGTCTGCACCAGGGTCGGCGCCTGGGTATTGGCCCCGTTGACCACCTGCACGCCCGCCGGGCCGCAGGCCGCGTAGATGTAATTGAGGTTGGCCGACAGCGCCTCGATCTTCCCGGCCAGGCGCAGTTCGCCGAGCCGCACGGGGGCAGCAGGCGTGGTGATATCGAGCAGGGTCAGCGTCGAGCCCTGGCCGACGCAGAGCGTCGTCCCGGAGAGCGCTACGGCTGCGCTGAAGCCGCCCACGCTGCCGATTGTCTGGATGTCCGCCAGGCCAATCCCGGTTTCGCTCACCACGCCCGTGGCAACCGCGGCATTGTTCGCGAGATTCGTCTCGCCGGTCAGGGTGACGGACTGGCCGCGCAGCGTATGGTTGCCGACCGCCGCGCCGAACGTCTTCCAGTTGAGGATCAGATCCTGCTGCGCGCCTGACGGCAGGTTGGTGGCGGTGGCCGTGGCCACGGTCCCCCCGCCGTCCACCGTGAGATTCACGGTCACGGTTTCGGGCTCCGTGCCGCGATTGTAAAGGTCGGCCACGACCGGCACCACGTCGCCCAGTGTTGCCTCGCCCAGCGGGCGGAGGGCCACGACGGCGGGGTCGCGCACGATGCGGGCGATGAAGATGCTCGACTGCCTGACGTTGTTCGTGATGACGTTCTCGCCTAGGATCGGGGCTACACTGGCCTGCAGCGTGTACGTTCCGCGCAGCACCCCCGCCGTGTTCCAGGCGATGATCACCTTGTTGGACGTATTACCCGCGAAGGGGTTCAGCGTTGCCTCGCCGATCTTCGCATTGGAGGTCAGGTTGCTGAGCACCACGGTGATGTTCTCGCTCGCCGCCTGCTGGTTGCGCAGGCCGACGGTCACGTTCACGGTCGAATCCGGCAGGCCCTGGGCAGGCGAAATCGAGGTCACGGCCACATCGTGCTGAATAATGATCGGGGCGATGATGATGTTCTGCTGCAGGACGTTGTTCGCTACCACGGTCTCGCCCGCTATCGGGGCCACGCTGGCTTTCAGCGCGTACGTGCCGTTTGTTACGCCGGCCGTGTTCCAGGCGATAATCACCTTGTTCGTCGTGCTGCCGGCGAAGGGGTTCAGCGCTGCCTCGCCGATCTTCACTCTGGAGGTCAGGTTGCTGAGGACGACGGTGATGTTCTCGGACGTGGTCGTAAGGTTGCGCAGGCCCACCGTCATGTTGACGGTCGAATTCGGCTGTCCCTGGGCGGGCGAAATCGAGGTCACGGCGACATCGTGCGGGGTGGCCAGCGGCGTGTAGACCAGGGACATGGTCTTGAAATTCGGCAGATTGGCTGGCGTCAGGTTCACTGCGGTAGGGCCTTTTGTGAACGTCAGGGGCGCCGTGGTCGTGATCGGTCCCGTTGAGTTCTTCTCGGTGAACTCGCAGCGAATGCGGTAACTGCCGTCAGCCACAAGCGTACCGGACGTATTGCGGCAGTTCCAGGTTAAATTCAAGGGGGTGTTATGGTTGTTGAGCGTGGCGCCAGTCACAGCGTCCGGTGTAACGGTATGCGACGGATTGACAGCCTCCCAGGCATTCAGGTGGGTCATTCTGTCTCCCGCCTGCCGTTGCAGGGTCTTCACGTGTACGCCAGCCGCCGTCTCAACCCATACAGCCAACACATGCTTGGGATCATAACTCGTATTCTCGGTATTGACCGTCGTGCACTTGAACACGACGCTGCCATCGGTCTGTGCCACGGCACGGGGCGTGATAATTGCCGCCACACCAGCGAGGATGAGGGTCCAGGTCAGTAGTTTCTTCATGGGTACAGTTCCTCTGTTCATGCGTGTACCGGGGCGTTCAGGGGTTCAGTGTCTTGAAAGCGGTCTTGCGAATCGTCGTCTCGGCTCGGCTGCAGGTCGTCCACGCCCAAGCCCAGGCGCCAGGCCTGGGCAAGGTAGCGTACTTGCTCCGCCAGCGTGGGCAGCAGGGCCTGCAACTCGGCAGACAGGCCCAGCCGACACTCGATGCTGGCTGGCTGAATGCCGATGACCAGCGTACGGGGCAACGCCTGGCTGCCGGACATGAGCCGGAGCGTGGAAAGGAGGTCGAGCGCATGCACCGAGAGCGGACGCTCGACCTGCGGCCCGGCGGAGACTTGGCGCAGGTAGATCGTGCCGGGGGGCTGCTCGCCGTCCATGGCGTCGAGCAGCACGAGGTGCTGCGCCTGCTCGACCAGCGGCAGCGCGTGCAGGATCGCCGTGCCCACGTCCAGCAGTGTGGCGTCAGGCAACGGCGCGCGCTCGAGTTCCTGCACGAGGTGTACGCCGATGCCGTCATCCCCCATGAGGAGGTTGCCCAGCCCGGCCACCACGAGCGGTGTCGATGGTGCGGAAGTCATCATGCGGTTTGTACCCGTCCCGGCGCCGCTCCGAGCGCGAACACGCGGGTTTCGCCATCGGCCCGCATGACGTGCGTCGCGCAGTCCAGGCAGGGGTCGATCGAGTGGATGACACGGAGCGCCTCAACCGGTTCGTCGGCGTTGGCGATGGGCGTGCCGACCAGGGCCTGCTCCAGGGGGCCGCGCACCCCGGCTGCATCGCGCGGGGAGACGTTCCAGCAGGTGGGAGTGATGATCTGGTACTGCGACACCTTGCTGTCGGCTATGCCGAGCCAGTGGCCCAGGGCGCCGCGCGGCGCCTCCGCCAGGCCGGCTGCCGGCTGCGCGGTGGAGACCGGCACGGTGTAGGGGGTGTAGCCGGTGGCGTCGTCGGTCAGGTCAGCCAGCCAGGACTGCATGGCCCGGGCCAGCTTGAGCGCTTCCATGGCCCGCGCGCGGTGGCGGTCCAGCACCGACACGCCGTTCGTATAATCGCCGCTGACGAAGAGGCGGGCCAGCGGACCGCATTCCATGGGCGCTCCGTCGTAGCGCGGCGCTTTCAGCCAGGTGTAGGCGCCCGGTTTCGGGTTCTCCGGCACGGTCAGGCCGACGGCAGGATGCCGGTTATTGGTGGCGTTCGCGTACCAGGAGCGGGTCACGTCCTCGGCGATGCGCGTGGTGTCGACGGCCAGCGTCGTTCCCTGTGCGTTGGCAATGCGCCCGGGACCGAACAGCTTCGCCGTATAGGCATCGTCCATCCAGAAGTCGCCAAAAGCCAGCAAGTGGCCATGTCCGCGGCCGATGGTGAAGTAGTCGGGGTAGATGCCGGCCAGCACCTCGACGTCCGGGAGGTACGTGCTTTCGATGAACGCGACGAGCTCCGTGAGGAGCGCGCCGAAGGCACTCCGGTCGGACGCGGTAGGCACCGCCGTGAAGCCGCCGGCGATGAAGCCGGGCGTGTGCGGCAGCTTGCCGCCGAAGATGGCGCCCATCTCATGGGCCTTGCGCCGCATGGCGATGGCCTGCAGGTAGTGGTTTTGCAGGCGCGCCAGGACGGTCGCGTCGTGCCGGCGCCCCGTTTCCCAGTTCGGCGACCACGGCGGCATGCCGGGCAGGGGAATGTAGTCGGGCAGCGACAGCAGGTAGAAGTGGAGCAGGTGGGATTCGAGGAAGCAGGAGCCGTGCACGAGGTTGCGGAGCAGGCGGCCGTTGGTCGGCGGGCGCACGCCGGCCGCCAGGTCCAGGGCCAGTGCGGCGGTCATGCTGTGCGCCGTGGGGCAAACGCCGCAGATGCGCGAGGTGATGATCACGGCATCGCGCGGATCGCGGTTCTCCATGATCTTCTCGAAGCCGCGGTAGAGCGTGCCAATGCAGGCGGCGTCGACCACCTGCTGCTGACCGGCGACCGTGCCGATCTTGACGTCCACCCTGAGGTGGCCCTCGATGCGCGTAATGGGGTCTATGGAGGCGGTGATGATGGGCATGCTGACCTCGCTCTTGCGTTAGTATGCGGTGACGTCGAAACCGGTTAGGGACTGTACGGTTGGTAGAACGACTCCATTCCGGGGAAGGTAGGCTCCACGCAGCCGTGGCACGGGGCGTTCACCCCGATGCACCAGTTACCGGCACCCGGCTTCCCGTTCCAGATCCGCTGCGGACACTGGGCTTTTGTAGATGGCCCGCGGCAGCCGAGGTTGATCAGGCACTTGCCGGCTTGGCCGAAGTCGGTCGCCTCGTTGTCGGGCAGGTTGCGCGGGCAGACATCGTGGATGATGCCGGCGTCCTGGTACAGCGCCGTGGGGCGGCCGAACTCATCCAGCGGGACAGGACTGCCGGTTAGCAGCTGCACGACGGTCCAGATGAACCAGTTGGGGTTGCAGGGGCAGCCGGGGAGGTTGATGACGGATTTGCCGGGCAGCAGGGTGGAGACGCCGACGACTCCGCCGGGGTTGGGCGGCGCCGCCGGGATGCCGCCGTAAGCGGCGCAGGTGCCGATGCTGATCACGGCGAGCGCCTTCGAGGCGTACTCCGTCACCGCCTGCTGGTAGGTCATCTGGTGGCCGCGGTAGCTGTAGATCACGCAGGCGTTGCCGTTGAAAGCCGTGGGCACGCCGCCTTCGAAGACCAGCACGTAGTTGCCGGTGTCGTAGGCCTGGCGCAGCGCTGCCACCGACGTGTCACCGCAGAGCGTGGTCAGGTTGGTGTGGTAGATGAGGTTGACGTTCTCAAGCAGGAGGCTGGCGACGTCGGTGGGGGCCTCGTCCGCGATGCGGTTGAGCAGCGAGATCGAGCAACCGTCGCAGGAGGCGCCCTTCAGCCAGACTACCACGGGCGCGTTCGGATTGGCCAGCGCCTGTTCGACCAGCTGCATGGTCCTGGTGTCGATCCCCATCGCAGCCGCCGAGACACCGCAGAGTTTCAGGAAATTCCGTCGTGACAGACCCATACCCCGGCTCTCCTTCCCGTTGCGCAGCCCTTGTGGCCTCGCTACCGCTTAAAAAAAGTTCTGGTATGCTATCTATGTAGGATCCTTCGTTTCAACCACTTTAATCGTTAATGATTTCACGAGTGGAGCCGTCGCTTACCCAGAAAGCAGGAGCCGTGCCACGGGTCGTTTCCTGGCCGCCGCTGCCGAAACCACGTCGTCCCTCCTCGTTGGTGAGAAAAGATACCACGTCAGTGTCAATTCTGCAAGGGGAACTTACCCGGTTGAAAGCGGTTGCCGTGACCGAAAGCGTGGAGTAATCTGGCAGCATCAAGTGGTGGGACGGAGAACTTCCAGCGGGGGACACGCGATGAGCAACGAGCAATTGGATGAGTTGAACGGTCGTTTCGCGCTACCGGGTGCGGTCCGGTTCGAGTCGTTTCACGGCGGTCTGCCGGTGGCGTGCCTGGCCAGCGCGCACGCCACGGCGAAGGTGGCCCTGCACGGCGCGCACGTGCTGGCCTTTCAACCGGACGGCGCCGCACCCGTCCTGTGGCTGAGCGCGCGCAGCCGCTACGAAGCGGGTGCGCCGATCCGCGGTGGCATGCCGGTCTGCTGGCCGTGGTTCGGACCGCATCCCTCCGTCCCGACCCTGCCCATTCACGGTTTCGCCCGCATCGAGCCGTGGGCGTGCGCGGGAACCTGGGCGTTGGCGGATGGCGTGACGCGGCTGGCCTTGCGTCTGGCCGGAGCCGCGGACAGTCGCCCGGGCTGGTCCCATCCGTTCGACCTGCAGCTGGTCGTGACGCTCTCCGCCGCGCTGGAGGTGGAACTGATCGCAACCAACACGGGGACCCAGCCGTTCGCGTGCAGCGCGGCGCTGCACAGCTACTTCGCGGTGAGCGACGTCACGTCTGTCAAGGTGCACGGGCTGGAGGGCTGCCGCTACCTCGACACGGTGCCGGTCCCGCCCGCGGAGGGGGTGCAGCACGGACCGGTGACCATCGGCGCCGAGGTGGACCGCGCCTACTTCGATACGGCGGCGACGTGCACGATCGAGGACCCGGGGCTCCGACGCAACATCCGGATTGCCAAGCGCGGGAGTCTTTCGACCGTCGTCTGGAACCCCTGGATCGCGAAGGCGGCACGGATGCCGGACTTCGGCGACGACGAGTACCCCGGCATGCTGTGTGTCGAGACCGCCAACGCGCGGGAAGACGCGCGCACGCTGGCGCCGGGGGAATCGCACAGTCTGGTCGCGGAGATATCTGTCGAGCCGCAGGCGTGAGGGCACGTGGTCTGTCCTCGCCCCCCCCGTCTCCCCAGTGGCGCCGGTATCCGACCGGCGCGGACGCTGGATAGGGTCGTGTTTGTTTCTCACACCGTTGAATCTACGCGCCTTGCGCCGGGGGCACGGACATTCCCGCGAAGCGCCTCAGTTCCGTGGCGAACGGCGGGTAGGCGATGCCCTTTTCGCAGACGATGGCGGTGATCAGGTGCGCGGGGGTCACGTCGAAGGCCGGCGAGTAGACCTTGATCCCTTCGGGTGCCGTGCGCCGTCCGAAGCCGCAGGTGACCTCCTCGTCGGCGCGCAGCTCGATCGGGATCCCGCTGCCGTCGGGCGTGGCGAGGTCTACTGTTGAGGTCGGGGCCAGCACATAGAACGGGACGCCGTGGGCCCGCGCCAGGAGCGCAACGCCATACGTGCCGATCTTGTTCGCGGCGTCGCCGTTGGCCGCGATGCGGTCGGCGCCCACCAGCACGGCGGCGATGCGGCCCAGGCTCAGGACGTGGGCCGCCGCGTTGTCGCAGATCAGCGTAACGTCGATGCCGGCCTGCTGCAGTTCCCAGGCGGTGAGGCGGGCGCCCTGGAGGAGCGGACGCGTTTCGTCGGCGTAAACCGCAATGCGGCGACCCAGCTCGCGCGCGACGTAGACCGGTGCGAGCGCGGTGCCGAACTCGGCGGTGGCGAGGCCGCCGGCGTTGCAGTGGGTCAGGATCGTATCGCCGTCCTTGAGGAGCGTCGCGCCGTGCTGCCCGATGGCGCGGCACATCGCCGCATCCTCGTCGCGAATGCGGCAGGCTTCGTTCGCCAAGGCCGCGACGATAGCGGCGGGCGGCTGGGCGGCCAGCCGCCGGGCGGCGGCGCGCATACGTTCCAGCGCCCAGAAGAGGTTCACCGCGGTGGGGCGGGACGTGGCCAGGTGGGCGGCGGCGTCCTCCGCGGCGGCGAGGATGTCGCGGCGGCCCGCCTGCCAGGCGGTCTGCGCTGCCGCGACGACACCCATGGCGGCGGCAATGCCGATCGCCGGGGCGCCGCGCACTTCCAGCGTGCGGATGGCGGTCCAGACGCGCCGGACATCCGTGGTTTCGATAAAGACCAGCGCCGTGGGGAGGGCGGTCTGGTCGATCAGGCGGATGTGGCCGGGGACGGGCCCCGTCGCTGTCTCCGGCACCCATTCGATCGTGCGTGGTACGCTCATGGGCAGGGAAAATAGGGGCACGGGGCGTGGCGGGCAAGGGGAAAGCGTGGCCGATTGTGTGTTCGGCTAGGTCTGGCTGTCGCCGCGAAACGCGTCTATGCCCGTCCGCCGATACCAGTCCGGATCCGCAGACGAAACGGGATGACTGCTTGCCGCTTTGCCTGTGTCGGCCGAAGGTTCGCCGTCCTGGGGCTGGAGGGGGGGGGACAGGTCAGCCCCTTTCAGGTTGGCGCCATCCAGGCAGGCGCCGTCCAGATTGGCTCCGGAGAGGTTGGCGCCGGCGAGGTTGGCCCTGCACAGGTTGGCTCCGGAGAGGTTGGCGCCGGTGAGGTCGGCTCCAGGCAGGTGGGCGCCGTACAGGTGGGCGCCGGACAGGTTGGCCCCCGCCAGGTTGGCCCCGTCCAGATGCGACGCTGACAGCTTGGCGCCCACCAAATTGGCGCCCGCCAGGTTGGCGCCGGTGAGGTTGGCATCGGACAGCCTGGCCTTGGTCAGGTCGGCCCCGGAGAGGTCGGCTTCCTTGAGGTCGGCCCCGCGCATATGCGCATGCGACAGGTTCGCCCGGCAGAGATGAGCGTTTGTCAGGTTGGCCCCGCGCATGTAGACGTGTGCCAGGATGGCCTCGTCCAGGTAGGCGTGTGTCAGGTCAGCCCCCGTCAGGGTCGCCCGGTTCAGATTGGCCTTATGCAGGATGGCCCCGCGCAGGTCGGCATGGTTGAGGCCGGCCCCGCTCAGGTCAAGCCCGCGCAGGTCGGCCAGGACGCCTCCCGACTCGTTCGCCAGGTAAAGTGCGTGCTTGTGGAGAATCCAGCGCAGTTTGAACCAATTCATCCGCTTTCGGCTCACCTTCCCGATCGTTCGTCTATCCATCCGGCCACGGCATCCGGGGCGGCAAGCGTGCCGCTCACCGTTGCACGCGTGACCGGGCGATAGTAACTATTTTGCAGTTCATCGGTCAAGATTGCGATTGTCGGCAGGGCAATCGTTGATACCCTTGTGGCACGGGCGTAACATGGCACGGTGGACTTCGCGGGGCAACGTGATCGGGTTTCGACATCGGAAGCCGAAGGGCGAGACGACTTACACGCTTGACCGGCGCACGAGCGGCTGCGGCCTTTTCGAGATACTGGCGGGTTGGTGTCTTACAAACCAACAACGGCAATGAAAACAAGTTGTTTCACCACGAAGAACACGAAGAGCACGAAGTGTGTTTGTTGAATCAATCCCCTCTTCGCGTCCTTCGTGGTGAGGGGGTTGGGTTGCGGGCTTCGTCCGCGTTAGGGAAAGGGGGGCGTTCATGAGAATACCGGGGATTTCACTCACAGTTACTCTGCCGCTGCTCATCGCGGTTGCCGCCGCACGGGGCGAGACGCGCGACGTGGTTGTCTATGGCGGGACAAGCGCCGGGGTGGCCGCGGCGGTGCAGGCGGCGCGGATGGGCAAGTCCGTCGTCCTCATCGAACCCGGCCGGCATCTCGGCGGGTTGTCGAGCGGCGGGCTGGGGTGGACCGACACCGGCAACAAGGCGGTCATCGGCGGGATTGCGCGCGAGTTCTACCACCGCGTCTGGCGGCATTACCAGACCCCGGAGGCCTGGCGCTGGCAGTCGCGCGAGTCTTACGGCAACCAGGGCCAGGGGTCGCCGGCGATCGACGGCGAGCAGCGGACGATGTGGATTTTCGAGCCGCACGTGGCGGAACAGGCGTTCCGCGACCTCCTGGCCGAGACGCGGGTCGAGGTCGTGCCGGGCGAGCGCCTCGATCTCCGCAACGGGGTCAGGAAGGAAGGCCCGCGCCTCACGGCCGTCGTCATGGAGTCGGGCCGGACGTTCGCCGGTCGCATGTTCATCGACGCGACGTACGAGGGCGATCTCATGGCCAAAGCCGGCGTGGCGTACCATGTCGGCCGCGAGGCCAACGCCGTTTATGGCGAGACGTGGAACGGCGTGCAGACGGGGGTGCTGCACCACGCCCACTTCTTCGCGCAGCCGGTGGACCCGTACGTGGCGCCCGGCGACAAGGCCAGCGGCCTGCTGCCGCGCATCAGCGCCGAGCCGCCCGGCGCGAAGGGCGCGGGCGACCGTCGTGTGCAGGCGTACTGCTTCCGCATGTGCCTGACCGACGTGCCGGGCAACCGGGTCCCGTTCCCGCGCCCCGACGGCTACGATCCCCGCCAGTACGAGCTGCTGGTGCGCGTTTTCGCCGCCGGCTGGCGCGACGTGTTCGGGAAGTTAGACCCGATCCCCAACGGCAAGACCGACACCAACAACCACGGCCCGTTCAGCACGGACAACATCGGCATGAACGGCGACTACCCTGACGGGGACTACGCCACGCGCGAGCGGATCTTCCGGGAGCACGAGACCTACCAGAAGGGGCTGCTGTACTTCCTGGCCAACGATCCGCGCGTGCCCGCGGAGATTCGCGGGAAGATGGCGCCGTGGGGGCTGCCGCGGGACGAGTTCGCGGACAACGGCCACTGGCCGCACCAGCTGTACATCCGCGAGGCGCGGCGCATGGTGGGCGCCTACGTGATGACCGAGCACGATTGCCTCGGCAAGCGCCCGACGCCCGACTCGGTGGGGATGGGCTCCTACACGCTCGATTCGCATAACGTCCAGCGCTACGTCACGCCCGCCGGCACGGTCCAGAATGAGGGCGACATCGGCGTCTCCGCGCGGCGCCCTTACCGGATCGCGTACGGGGCGCTCGTGCCGCGGGAGGAGCAGTGCCCGAACCTGCTGGTGCCCGTCTGCGCCTCCTGCTCGCACATCGCCTTCGGCTCGATCCGCATGGAACCGGTCTTCATGATCCTGGGACAGTCCGCCGCCACGGCCGCCTGCCTGGCCCTGGACGGCGACCTCGCCGTGCAGCGGGTGCCCTATGCCAGTCTCCGCGCCCGCCTGCTGGCCGACCGGCAGGTGCTGGAGTGGGAGCCCGCGAAGAAGTGAGAATGGTGAGAATGGTGTGGACATCGGCCTGCCGTTGCCTACTATTCGACGCGCGTTCAACGAGGGGCGCACCAAGGAGGACTGCAGGTATGAGCAGAGGACTGACGGCGTGGGCGGCGGTGGCGGTGTTGGCGGCGGGGGTGGCCGGGGCGCAGGAGACGAACGGGTTCCGGCCCGAGGTTGAGGTCAGCGTTGACCTGGTCAGCGCGTACGTGTTCCGCGGCACGACCTACAACAGCGATCCCTGCCTGCAGCCGGGCGTGAAGGCCACGCTGGGGCTTCTGGAACTGGGCGCCTGGGGCAATGTGGACATTGGCGATTACGATAATCAGCTCGACGACAATAATCTCTCCGAGGTGGACCTGAGCCTGTGGTGCAGTCTGCCCATCGAAGCGGTGGACGTGGCGCTGGGCTTCATCGAGTACACCTATCCGGGCGGGCATACGTCGGACGACCGTGAGGTGTGCGCCGAAGTGGGCAAGGACGTTGGCGTGGAGCTGGGCCTGCTCGCCTGCTACGGTGTCGGCGGCGCGGCGGACAAGACGGCCTACGGCGAAGTGTCGGCCGGGCGCGAATTCCTGCCGATCGAGGACGTGGATCTCGGCCTGAACCTGGGCGTCACCCTCGGCTACCTGCTGCCCGATGAAGGTCCGGACGGGTTTCCGTGCTGGACCGCCAGCGCCGGTCTGCGCTACGGCATGGTGTCGTGCGGCGTGACGTATATCGGCCAGATTGATGAAGACGTACTGCCGGACTACGTGCCGGCGACCGATGAATTGGATGCGGAACTGGGCTACGACACACAGGTTGTGGGCACGGTCAACGTGACGGCGACGTTCTGAGAGCGGGGCAGGCGGGAGGATGACTATGCGGGGCGATGCGGTGAGGAGTCAGGGCTTCAAGAAGATCTACCTGTGCGGGCCGATCATGGACGAGAAGGATGGCGAGGCGCGCGCCTGGCGCAAGGTCGCCAAGGAGCTGCTGGGACACCGCTTCATGCTGCTGGATCCGATGCGCCGGAACTTCAAGGATCGCGAGGTTGACAGCGCCAACGAGATCGTGGAGTTCGACCTGCAGGATGTCCGCGACGCCGACATCATCCTTGTCAACTACAACAAGGCTTCGGTTGGCACCTCCATGGAGGTGTTTTACGCGTCGCACGTGTTGAACAAGTTCGTCATCGCCTTCTCGCCCTTCACGTTCAAGGACTGCAGCCCCTGGATGGTGAAGTACTGCACGAAGATCAACGGCTCGCTCGAGGACGCCTGCACCTATATCCTCGAGCACTTCGTGGCGCAGCACCTGGACTGAGCGCAGCGCCGGCTTTCAGCTGGCCTGCGGCGCCGCGGCCGCGGGTTTGAAGCAGACCACGCGCTGGGAGGAGGCGTCGGCGGCGAGCGTCAGCCCCACGCCGGCACCGAGCGTATCCGCCACGCGCACAACCCGGATTGTCGAGCACCACCGCTCCGCCCCCGGCACCAGGCTCGCGAGGTGGTTCGGGGCCTCGCGGAAGAACGAGGGGTCGAGCCGGTTTCCCGCCTGCCCGGGGAACATGGCGAGATAGAGCATGTCCATCTCGACGAGCTCGTTGAGGAAGTGGGTGCCGAGCGAGCAATCCGGGATCAGGTCGCCGCGCATGCCCACGACTTCACAGATGACCGCCACGTTGCGGATTTCGTGAAAAGTGACCGGGATGCCGAGTTCCGGGCTGGAGGTGCCCCAGCGCCCCGGCCCAATCAGGAGAATCGCAGGCTGTTCGCTGGCCGGGAGGGCGCCGTTGACCTGGCCGATGACATGCGCGACCTCGTAACGATCCGACAGCGTGAGCGCCCCGTAGGCCTCCTGTTCGACGTAGACGACGTGGGTGATCGTGAGGATGCGGCTGAGTCCGACCACGGCGCCGTGGGCCTCGAGCAGGCAGTCGGCGGGCGGGACCTGCAGGGCGGGCAGGGGGGCGCCCGTGTCGCCGCGGACCTGCAGCGGGCGGCACTGCACGAGGTTGATCCGGTATTGGCCGTCGGGGGCGAAGTTCACGGTGAATTCGATGTCCACCGCGTAGTCGTAGGCCTGCTGCAGCGTGCTGAGCATGTCGCGCAGGTCGGTGACGAAGCGCGTGCCCGCGAGCAGGGGCTCGAACGTCAGCACCGGGATGCGCTGATCGCTGTCCTCGCTGACGCGCAGGTCCGACGTCGTGAGGCGCAGGGGCAGCCCGGGCGAGGCGTGCAGCAGGTCGAGGAAGTGGCCCGTGACCAGCTGGTTGGCCTCCAGGTCGAGGTAGTCCACGTTGCGCTGGGCGTACTGGGTGACCTGGTCGAAGTTCTGCTCGGGGCGGCGCTCGGGTGCGTTGAGCGCGACGATGCGGGTGTAGTCGTCGTCCGAGCGGTTCACGGCGCGTGTGCCGAGGCCGAAGACGAGGCGGATGACGCCGGCCTTGGGGTCGATTTCCTCGTGCCAGACGTAGGGGTTGAAGGAGAAGCCGACGCCCGCCACGGGCGGCAGGAAGTGGCGCCCGAACATGTCGCCCGAAACGCGCATGACGAGGATGGCCATCTGCTCGTCTTTGTCCAGCATGTTGCGGCGGGCCCGGTAGTGCAGGGCGCGCTCGCTCATGCTGCTGGCGTAGATCGTGCGCATGGCCGCCACGAAATCCTCGAGCCGCCGCTGGCGGCTGCCCTGGTTCGCGCAGAACACGCTGTCGTACTTGCCGGCAAACGCGTTGCCGAAGTTGTCCTCAAGCAGCGAGCTCGAGCGGACGATAATCGGCGACTGCCCGAAGTAGTCGAGCATCTCCTCGAACTGCGCCAGGACGTGGCTGGGGAACTCACCCGTGAGCAGGCGGCGCCGCGCCTGCTCGGCTCCCTCGAGGAACCGCGCCGGGTCGCGCTGCTGCTGGCGCACCCACCAGACGCCGTTGCGCACGAGGAACGTGTAGAAGACATCGGAACCCACGAAGAACGAATCGTGGCTTTCCAGCAGCGTGGCGAAGCGGGCGCCGGCCTTGCGCAGGATGGCGCGGGCCAGGAGCATGCCCACGGCCTTGCCGCCCACGAGGCCGGTGCCGATCATGCGGCGGCGGATGTCGAGCACGTCCTCGAAGGTCATGTACCGCTGCGCGAGGGGCAGCATCTTGTCATCCCGCGTGACGACCATCTTCAGGAGCCGCTGCAGGAACCCGCGCTCCTCCTCGATCGTGCGCCGGCCGGCACGGATGCCTTCGGCGATCTCCTGTGCATCCTCGAACGCGCGCTCCCAGAAACTGGGGCGGCGGTCGGCGTTCAGGCCCGACCACTTGGCGGCGGTGAGGATCTCCGAGATCTGGGTGCTCGCGGTGATGGGCACGAACCGGTCGCCCTCCCAGACGTGCAGGAGGTGCATCGTGGGTGAGAAGCGGTGCTGCACCTTGAGCGGCCGCACGTAGAGGCTGGCGCGATGCCGGTAGATGTCGAGCACGAGCTGGGCGGTGTGCGTGATGGGCGTCGTCGCGTAGAACGAGTGGTAGTTCCGGTAGTAGGCGAAGTAGGTGACCGTTTCGAGGTCGTACAGGTAAGGGCAGGTGAGCAGGAAGAAGTTGCCCAGCATCTGGTCGGAGTACCAGGTCACGGCCAGCTCCGACAGGCAGTCGAAGACGTAGAACGCGCCGCGCCCCGCCGTCGCGATAACCGCGTGGATCGCGGATACGAAGCTCTCGAACCCGAGCGCCGGGTCCACGGCATGAATCTCGACGCCGCTCTCAGCCGTCAGCAGCGGGTCGTGGCTCGCGAAGCGGAAGTAGATGACCCTGTGCCCCTGGCGGAGCGCGTCCGCGCAGTAAGGGCGCACCAGTTCGGCATAGTCCTCGATGTTGTCGATCTGCCAGACGATGTTGTCGCCGGCCAGCACACCCTTGAGGATGTAGTCCAGGCCCGGCAACCCGGTGGAAAGGCGGCGTTCAGTCATGGCGCGTAGTTTGCCGGGCGGGCAGGGGGTGTCAATCTAGAAAGAGCAGTTCCGTCGCGCTGTCGCGCTGCGCGCGACGGAACTGCTGCTTCTGTTGGCCCGTGGAGCCGCCGGGGCGGTTCAGCCTGGAAAGGTTCATCCGGATGGTTGAAGCAAGAACTGATCGCCTTGCGTGACCGGCCGCAGCACCTTTTCCCGCAGCCACGCCACGGGCGCCGGGCCTCGGAGAGGCCCGGGCGACGTGGCGCTTGGCTGCACCTGATCGCGGCAGTGCCCAGGTCAGGGGCGCGGCCCTCAGAGCGGCTTGATGTCCGCGTGATACTCCTGCAGCGATTTGACGGCCCAGTCGCCGCGCTGGCGCGCGGCAATGCCCGCCGCCGCCGCGGCGGCCGCCGCCACCGTGGTGATGTACGGAATGCGGTGGCGGATGGCGCCCTTGCGGATGTAGGAGTCGTCCGAGGCGCTGTACTTGCCGGCGGGCGTGTTGATGATCAGCTGGATCTGGCCGTTGCTCACCGCATCCAGGATGTTCGGCCGCCCCTGGTGCAGCTTCAGCACCGGGGTGGCGGCGACACCGTGGGCGGCCAGGTAGGCCAGCGTCCCCTCGGTGGCCAGCAGGCTGAAACCCAGCGCCTTGAACTGGCGCGCTGTCTCCGCCAGTTGGGGGCTGCGGTCGCGCTCGGCCACCGTCAGCAGCACCGCGCCCTGCGTGGGCAGCGTGGACTTGGCTGCGTCCTGCGCCTTGTAGAAGGCCATCCCGCTGTCAGCTGCGAGGCCGAGCACCTCGCCCGTGGAGCGCATCTCGGGGCCGAGCACGGGGTCCACCTCGGGGAACATCGCGAAGGGGAAGACGGACTCCTTCACCCCGCAGTGCGGAATGGACTTGGGACTCAGGTCGAAGTCCGTGAGCTTCTTGCCCAGCATGATCTCCGTGGCCATGCGGGCCATGGAGATGCCGCACACCTTCGAGACGATGGGCACGGTGCGCGAGGCGCGGGGATTGGCTTCCAGCACATACACCGTGTCGTTGCAGATGGCGTACTGGATGTTCATCAGCCCCACGACCTTCAGCTCGCGGGCGATGGTCTTGGTGTAGGCGACGATCGTGTCCAGGTGCTTTCGCGGGATGGACACCGGCGGAATGATGCACGCGGAGTCGCCCGAGTGGATGCCGGCCTGCTCGATGTGCTCCATGACCGCCGGCACGTACGCATCCGTGCCGTCCGCGATGGCATCGGCCTCGGTTTCGAGCGCGTTCTCCAGGTACCGGTCGATGAGCAGCGGGCGGTCCGGGGTCACGTCCACGGCCTTGGCGACGTAGTCGCGCAGCATGGCCTCGTCGTACACGATCTCCATGCCGCGGCCGCCGAGCACGTACGAGGGCCGCACCATCAGCGGGTAGCCGATGCGCTGGGCCACGGCCAGCGCCTCCGTCACGCTGGCGGCCATGCCGCTCTCCGCCATCGGGATGCCGAGGCGCTCCATCACCTGCCGGAACCGGTCGCGGTCCTCCGCGAGATCGATGGACTCGACGGAGGTGCCGAGGATCTTGACCCCGGCCTGCTCCAGCTCGCGGGCGATGTTCAGCGGGGTCTGCCCGCCGAACTGGCAGATCACGCCCAGGGGCTGTTCCTTGCGGTAGATCTGCAGCACGTCCTCGACCGTCAGGGGCTCGAAGTAGAGCTTGTTGGAAGTGTCGTAGTCGGTGGAGACGGTTTCGGGGTTGCAGTTGACCATGACGCTTTCGCAGTCCATGTCGCGCAGGGCGAAGGCCGCGTGGACGCAGCAGTAGTCGAACTCGATCCCCTGGCCGATTCGATTGGGACCGCCGCCTAGGACCATAATCTTCCGCTGGGACGACACCGGCACGGCATCCGGAGCGTTGTAGGTAGAATAGTAGTAGGCGGCGTTCTCGACACCGCTCACGTACACCGGCTGGAAGCCGGCGACGACGCCCAGCGCCAACCGCCGCTCGCGAACCGTCCGCTCCGGCACGCCCAGCAACCTTGCCAGATAGCGGTCAGCAAAGCCTTCCTGTTTTGCCTGGATCAGCAGTTCATCGGGCGGCAGACCGCCCCGATACCGCAGCAGTTCCTCCTCGCGCTGCACCAACTCCTGCATCTGCTGCAGGAACCAGGGCTTGATGAACGTCTTGGCCGAGAGGGTCTGGATGTCGGCGCCCTTGCGTAACGCCTCGTACAGGATGAATTGTCGCTCGCTCGTCGGCCGATCCAACATTGCCAGCAGTTCGTCCCGCGACCGCTGATGGAAATCCTTGGCGAACCCCAATCCGTAACGGCCGAT
>CAYOBW010000126.1:0-19631 GCA_964402115.1 uncultured Victivallales bacterium | reverse complement strand
GGCTTGAATAACGCGGTGGGGCAGGCTATGAAGGCACGCTATGACGGGGGTTTTGCAGATTCAGCCTGACTTCCTGCTCTTCGCCGGCAGCGTGCTCCTCATCACCGCCGGCGTGGTCGCCCTGGCATTGGGTCGCCGGCTGCTGGATCTGGCGTGGTTCTGGCTGGTCGTCTTCACCGTGCTGTTCGGGGTGAGCCGCTGGCTTGAACTGGCCGCCGCCGGGGCAGCGGACTGGCCGGGGCTGCATGCGGCCTCCCTGACGGTCCGGGTGCTGGCTTTTCTGTCTCTCCTTGGTTTTGCCTGCCACGGCGCGGGCCGGGCGCGCGTCTGGTTTGCCGTTGGCGTGCTGGCTCCGCAGTCGGCCGCCGCGCTGGCGGGGATGGTGCACAAGGAGCTCGGGCAGGATGGATTGGCGCTGGGCGTTCTGCAGTTGGTGGTGACCCTGTGGGCGGCAGCGCGCCTGTACTTCGGGGCCGGCGACCGTACGCCGCGCGCGTGCGGCAGCTTGCGGCTGGCGGCGATCTGGCTGGGCCTGGCGGGCCTGGCCTGGGGGTTGCCGTGGCTGTGGCCGGGGGGCGTCCCGCTCAGCAGCGTAGCGGGCGTCGAAATGCCGCCCGTCATGCTGCTGCAGCTGTTGTGCACGGCCGGCTTCCTGTGTGCGCTGACCGCGGGCTTGCGCGCGGAGTGTGCCGCGAGCACGGGCGGCGGCGCCGGCCTGATGGTGGCGGGCGTGCTGGTGGTGGCCGTTGTGTTGCTGGCCGGCGCCCAGCTCACGGCGCTGGTCGGCGCGTATGGCGACCGGGTGCAGCGCACGCTGTTGCTGGCGCGGGCGCAGACCGCCGGCGCCACACTGAATGCGGATTGGGTGTGGGATCTGAACGCCAGCCCGGCCGACAAGCATCGCCCCGCCTATCGGCGCCTGTGCGCACAGATGCGGGCCTTGCGCGCGACGGCCCCCGGTATTCGCTTCGTGTATCTCCTCCGCCGACAGAACGACCAGATCGTGTTCCTGGCGGAATCCGAGCCAGCCGATTCCCCCGACCATTCGCCGCCGGGCCAGGTGTACTACGAAGCCATCCCGGAGCTGAGAGCGCTGTTCGATACCGCTCGCCCTTGTGTGGCGGGTCCCTACAAGGATCGCTGGGGGCTCTGGATCAGCGGTTTCGCGGTTCTGCATAACCCGGCTCAGCCGAAACACATAGCCGTGCTGGGGCTGGACATGGATGCGCGGACTGGCCAGCGCCTCGTGGCCCAGCACCGGCTGGCCGGGATGGGGCTGGTACTGGTCTTGTGCCTGCTCATGATGGCGCTCTTCGGCGGGCTGCACATCAGCCGCGAATCGTTCCAGTCCGCCGCGGCCTCGGAGCAGCGCTTCCGGACAATGATCGAGCATGCGCCCGAAGCCGTTTTCGTCTTCGAAACCGATAACGGCCGGATTCACGCCGCCAACCCGTTCATGGCGGCCTGGCTCGACTACACCGACGCGGAGCTGGTCAACCTGCGGGTGCAGGATCTGGTGTCGATCCCGCTGGGCAGATTTCGCCGGGACATTCTGCAGCAGCGCGCCCCGACGGCCGCGCCGGAGGCCCCTCCCAGCTACCGTCACCGGGACGGAACCTGGCGACCCGCCGAAACCACGGGCACGGCGCTGCGTTTTCACAATGCCGACTGCGTGGTGGCCTTCGCGCGCGACGTGACGGAGCGCCAGCACGCGGAACACGAGTTGCGCCGGCGCGACGCCCTGCTTTTCGGCGTCGCCAAAGCCACGCAACAACTGCTGACCAGCGAGGACTTCGCGGCGGCCATGACGCAGGCTCTCGCGACAATAGGCGTCGCGGACGAGGTGGATCGCGTGTACATTTTCGAGAACGGCACGCTGCCGGAGACGGGCGAGGCGGTCATGAGTCAGCGGTTCGAATGGTGCGCCAGCTCGACCGTGCCGCAGATCGACAACCCTGAGCTGCAGAACGTGCCCTACCAGCTGTTCGGGCGCTGGTGGTCGGCATTGGGTGCGCACCGTCCCTTGCATGGCCTCGTGCGGGAGTTCCCGGAGGCGGAGCGGCCGCTCCTCGAGCAGCAGGCCATTCTCTCGCTGGCGGTCTTCCCCATTCTCGTGGGCCAGCGCTTCTGGGGGTTCGTCGGTTTCGACGACTGCCGGACCGAGCGGGTCTGGACGGACGCGGAGATCTCGATCTTGCAGGCCGCGGCGGGAAGCATCGGGGGCGCGATCAAGCGGCGGGAAGCCGAGGCGGCGCTGCGCCTGCGGGACGCGGAGCTGCGGAAGTTGGCGCTCGTGGCCGACCGCACCGACTACGCCGTGATCATCACCGATGCCCGCGGGGTGGTCGAGTGGGTCAACGCCGGCTGCGCCCGGCTGACGGAGTACGCGGCGGCGGAAGCCGTGGGCCGGCCGTACGAGAGCCTGCTGCCGGGCACGGGCGCGGAGCCCGAGCTGCTGGCCCGTTACAGCCGCAGCCTGCCCGAGGGACGCGGGTTCCGTGGCGAACTGCCGCACGTCACGCCCTCGGGGGGCCGGTTCTGGCTGCAGGTGGAGCTGCAGCCGGTCGTCAACGAGCGCGCCAACCCCGTGAATTTCATCATCATCGCCAGCGACGTGACGGAGCGCCGGCAGGCGGAGGAGCGGCTGCGCGGCACGCTGGCGGAAGTCGAGCGGTTCAACCGCCTGATGGTCGGCCGGGAAACGCGCGTGGTCGAGCTGAAGCTCGAGGTCAACGCCCTGCTCCGGGAACTGGCCAGGCCTCCGGCCTATGCGCCGGACGAGCCGCGTCCCGGGCCGTCCGACACGGTGAAGGAGGCGCCCCCCGCGTGAGCGTCAGGGTTAAAACATTTCTCCTTGTGCTGGCGGCCACGATCAGCTTCGGCGTCATCGCCTTCGCGATCGCCCTGCGCATCCTGGTGCGGCCGACGCTGGCACAGGAGCAGGAGATCACGGCCGCCGGCCTGCGGCGGGTGCTGGCGCTCCTGAACGAGGAGCACAGGCGGCTGCAGGAGGTGGCGCACGACTACGCGACGCGCGATGACGTCGCCGCAGCCTGCGCCTCCACGCCGGCGGCGCCGCAGAGCCCGCTTTTCGACGTCCGCTGCATGGCGTTCAACCGGCTCGCTTTCGCGGCGCTGGTCAACCGCGCCAGGCAGCCGGTCCTGGTCTACGGCTTCGACGCGTACAACCGGGTGGCACGTCCCGCGCCGGCGGCTGTCCTGCACCTGCTGCAGCCCGGCAGCCTGGCGCTCGACCACGCCCGCGAGCACGGCGTGCACCGCGGCGTGCTGCTGGGCGAGGAGGAACCGCTGCTGGTGGTGACGCTCCCCGTCGTGGGCCGCCGTCCGCAGGATCCCCCGTGCGGCGAGCTGCTGCTGGGGCGCAGCCTGGATGCGCGCGTGGTCGAGGCCATCGAGGCAGGCGCCGGGTACCGCGTGACGGTCTGGCCCGTGAGCGCCGCGGCGCTGCCGCCGGACATTGCCGCGGCGCGGGCCAGCCTGCGCCGGGTCGGGGACACCTGGGTCTGCGCCGTGGACACGCACACCATCGCGGGCTACGCGCTGCTGCCGGACCTCACGGGTCAGCCGGCGCTGGTCGTGAAGGCGAGCGGAGCGCGGCCGCTGTACGACCGCATCCGGTTCAGCATGCGCTTCTTCCTGCTGTTCTTTGCCGCCACGGGCCTGGCGTTCGTCGTGCTGCTGGTGGAGGCTCTCGACGTTTCCGTGCTCGCCCGCCTGCTGCGGCTGGGCCAGTTCCTGCGGGGCGTGAGCACCGACCGGCTGGGGGAACGCGTGACGACGCAGGGCCACGACGAGATCGCGGATCTCGGCCGCCGCATCAACGACATGCTGGCCACGCTGCAACGGGACCTGGAGGCGCGCCGGGAGGCGCAGGCGACGGCGCGCACCTGCGAAGCGCGGACGCACACCCTGCTCGACAGCGTGGCGGGCGTGGCGGTCCTGGGCTATGGCCCCGACGGCCTCATTCACTACTGGAACGAGGCCAGCACGCGGCTGTTCGGCTATGCCGCGGCGGAGGCGCTGGGACAGCCGCTGGCGGAGCTGCTGTTTCCGCCCGGGCAGCGTGACCGGATCCAGGCCGTCATCCGGGAGGCGCCCGTCACCGGCCGCATGCCCGAGGCCGGCGAAGTGGAATTGCTCTGCCGGGACGGCCGCCGCGTGCCGGTCTTCGCCAGCCACTCCATCGTTCGCGTGGAAGGCCAGCCGCCCGAGTTTTACTGCCTGGGCATGGACCTCTCGGAGCGCCACAGCGTGGAAGACGCGCTGCGCGAGAGCGAAGGCCGGCTCAAGCTCCTGCTGGACTCGATCCCCACGGGCGTGCTGGTGGTCGACGCCGAGACACACATCATCAGAAACGTCAACCCGGCCGCCGAGCGCATCGTCGGCGCGCCGCGGGACGCCATCATCGGCCAGATTTGCCACGCCTTCGTCTGCCCCGCCGCAGCCGGCAAGTGCCCGGTGACCGACCTGGGCCAGTGCGTGGACAACGCGGAACGCGTCCTCCTGCGGGCGGACGGCGGCCAGGTCCCGATTCTCAAGACCGTGGTGCCCATCCAGCTCCAGGGGCGCGCGTACCTGCTGGAGAGCTTCGTGGACATCTCCGCGCTGAAGCACACGCAGACCGCGTTGCACCAGGCCTACGCCGACCTGAACCGGCGCGCCGCCGAGCTCGAGGCCAACCGGTGCTCCATGCTGAGCATGCTCGAGGATTTGGAGCTGTCACGGCGCAAGCTGCAGCGCGAGATGGAGCGCGCCAACGAGTACGCCGTCGGGGCCGACGCCGCCAACCGGGCGAAAAGCGAGTTCCTGGCCAACATGAGCCACGAAATCCGCACGCCCATGAACGCGGTCGTGGGCCTCACCGGCCTGCTGCTGCAGACGCCGCTGTCTCACGAGCAGCGCGATTACGTCGAAACCATCAGCTCCAGCGGCGACGCCCTGCTCTCCCTGATCAACGACATCCTGGACTTCTCGAAGATCGAGGCCGGCAAGCTGACGATCGAGCCGGAGCAATTCGATCTCGTCAGCACGGTCGAGGGCGCGCTCGACCTGCTGGCCGAACGGGCCGCCGCGAAGGGCTTGGAGACCATGTCCAGTATTGCCGCCGACGTGCCCACCGCGTTGAAAGGCGATGCCAGCCGCATCCGGCAGATCCTCATCAACCTGATTTCCAACGGCATCAAGTTCACGGACCGGGGCGAGGTCGTTGTGCGCGTGACCCGCGACGCGCGCGAGGACGCGCGCGTCTGGGTGCGCTTCGAGGTGCAGGACACCGGCATCGGGATTTCGGAAGCGGCGCAGACGCGGCTGTTCCAGTCCTTCTCCCAGGTGGACAACTCCGCCGCGCGCCGGTACGGCGGCACGGGACTGGGTCTGGTGATTTCGCGGCGGCTGGTCGAGATCATGGGCGGCGAGATGGGCCTGCGGAGCGGGGCGGGCGAGGGCTCGACCTTCTGGTTCACGATTCCGCTGGAGGCGAGCCCGGGCGCCGTGTGCCCGCCGCCACCGCCGGTGGCGCCCGACGTCCTCGAGAAGCTGCGGGTGCTGGTCGTGGACGACAACGTCACGAACCTCCTGATCGTCGAGCGGCAGATCGCCGCCTGGGGCGTGCGGGTCGAGCGTTGCGAGCGGGCCCAGACGGCGCTTGAAACCCTGCGCCGCGCAGCGGCCCAGGGTCAGCCTTTCACGCTGCTGCTGCTCGACATGGCGATGCCGGAGATGGACGGCGGAACGTTGACGCAAATCGTCAAGGCGGATCCGGCGCTGCAGCCGACACGGATCGTCATCATGTCCTCCTGGGGGCATACCGAAGAGACCGCGCGCTTCCGCGACCTGGAGGGGGTCCGGCTGCTGACGAAGCCGCTGAAGCAGTCGCTGCTGTGGAATGCCATCGCGACACTGCTGGCGCCGCCGGCCGCCGCCGCAGCGCCGTCCGCTGCGCCGCCGTCCCCGCCGCCCGACACCGCGGCGGTCGCCCTCGCCACGCGCATCCTGCTGGCCGAGGATAACTCCGTCAACCAGAAGGTGGCCTTGCGCCAGCTGGCGAAACTCGGCTATGTGCACGTGGACGCGGTGGCGAATGGCGTCGAGGCGCTCGAAGCGCTGCACCGCGCACGCTACGACCTGGTGCTGATGGATTGCCAGATGCCGGAAATGGACGGGTACGAGACGACCCGCCGCGTCAGGGTCTTCGAGACCCAGCGCTCCCTGACGGGCAAGGACGGCCGGCGCATCCCCATCATCGCCATGACGGCCCACGCCATGGAAGGCGACCGCGAAAAATGCCTGGAGGCGGGGATGGACGACTACGTCCCGAAACCCATCCGGTTCGAGGACTTGAAACGCGCGCTGCTGCGCTGGAACGCGCCCCCCCCGGCCGGGAGTTGACAGGCGCGCAGGAGGTTTCGTTTATGACAGGTCAGTCAGCTCGGCGCGAATCCGCGGCTCTCGGTGCAGCAACCCCGGCCGACCCGGTCGGCGCCCCCACCCTGGCTGTGTTCGCGGAGCTCATCCCCGGGCTGGAGCGGCGCGCGGATGCGTACCGCGTCAGCACCGAGGACGTGGACGGCGAGATTCGCGCCCTGTTCGCGCAGGAGTTGGCGCGGCTGCTGCCGGAGCTGCGGACGGCTTGTGCGGCGCGGGAAGCCTCCGTCATCCGGATCCATGGCCACTCCCTCGAGGGCATGGGCGGCGCCGTGGGCTACCCCGAAATTTCGGTGGTGGGCGCCGAGCTCCGCCGCGCGGCACGCGAGGCCGAATGGGAACTGTGCGCAGGCCTGACGGCACGCCTGGGCACCTGGCGCAGTCTGCTTGCCGGGCCGGAGCAAGACGCCTGAGGCGGACACTGGCGATGCACGCTCGCCGAGGAGATCGGAACCATGGCTGACATTCTGGTGATTGAAGACGATGAATCGGTCCGGTGTCTCGTCCGGCGGATTCTCGAACGTTCGGGCCACTGCGTGCGCGAAGCGGAAAACGGCGCGGTGGGGCTTAAACAGTACCGTGCGGCACGAGCCGACCTGGTGATGTTGGATATGTATATGCCGGAGATGGACGGCCTGGAAACGCTGCGGGAGTTGCGACTCCTCGATCCGGTCGCGCGGGTGGTTGCCATGTCGGGCGGAGGCAGCCGCAACGACGTGCAGGTGCTGCGGCCGGCCACGCTCATGGGCGCCACGCGCGCCCTGCTCAAGCCTTTCACACTCCAGGAACTGCAGGGCGTCGTCGACGAGGCGCTGCGCGACGGCCAGCCGCCGCCGGCGCACACGCAACCTTGACGCACCGGATCATCGCGGGAAGGCCGCGCAGGGACCAGCGGCTGGCCCGCGGATGGGGCTGCCGTCAAGCCGCGCAGCCTGCTGGCCACAGCCCCCATGACGAACGGCTGTGCAAAGAGCGTGACAGGCGAAGCGCGACGTGATTTGCTGAGCCGCGTGTTCAACAATAAGGAGCAGGTATGCACAAGCGGATCTGGTTGGCGGTGTCAGTCGGTACGATGCTGGCGACGTGGTTGTCGGCGCAGGAAGCCGCGCCGAAGGCGACCCTGAAGGTGGGGGATCCCGCGCCGGCGTTGCAGCCGAGCGGGTGGCTGCAGGGCGAACCGGTGACGGCGTTCGAGAAGGACAAGATCTACGTCGTCGAGTTCTGGGCCACGTGGTGTCCCCCCTGCCGCGCCAGCATTCCGCACCTGAACGAGCTCCAGAACAAGCTCAAGGACAAGGGCGTCGTGGTCATCGGCCAGAACTGCTGGGAGCGCCAGTCGCGCGAGGAGGTCGTCGCGTTCGTCAAGGAGCTGGGGGAGAAGATGACCTACCGGGTCGCCAGCGACGCCAGCAACACGATGGCGCAGGCCTGGATGGTGGCCGCCGGCGCGGAAGGCATCCCCACGGCCTTCGTCGTGGACAAGGCGGGCCGCCTGGCCTGGATCGGGCACCCGCTGAACGGCCTGGACAAGGTGCTCGACGCACTGCTCGCCGGCACGTTCGACCCGCAGGCCGCGGCCGCGGAGCGGGCGCGCGAAGAGGCGGCCCAGGCGCAGGTGCAGGGGTTGTCGGAGAAGCTCGGGCAGGCGGTGGCGGAAAAGAAGTGGGACGAGGCCCTGGGGATCGCCGATGAAATCAAGAAGGCCGTGCCGGCGGAGGCGGCCGTGAGCGTGGACTTCATGCGCTTCAACCTGCTGCTGGGCAAGCAGGACGGCAAGGCCGCGCTGGCGTTGGCCCGCCAGTTGAGCGCGGCCAGCGAGAACCCGCGCCTGCTCAACGAGCTGGCGTGGGCCCTGGCCACGGCGACCGCGTTTGCCGAGCGCGACCTGGAGCTGGCGCACACGCTCGCCGCCAGGGCGAACCGCGCCGTCGAGGGCAAGGACGGGGCCATCCTGGACACGTTCGCCCGCGTGGTTTTCCTGCAGGGTGACAAGGCGCAGGCCGTTACCCTCCAGGAGCAGGCCGTCGCGCAGACACCGGACGAAGAGCAGAAGAAGGAGCTGGAAGCCACGCTCAAGAGCTATCGCGACGGCAAGCTCCCCCCGGCCAGCGAGGGCGACGCCCCGGCGGTCCGGTAGTCCGCCGCTCAGCGGACGGCTGACCCTGAACCCCTACCGCCTGCGGCCCTTCTCAGGCTGACGGGCGGGGCGGGGCAGCGCGAGCACCAGGCCGGCGGCGAGCAGGCAGGCGCCGCCCGTGACGGTGAAGCCGGCCCGGTAGTCGCAGGCCGTGAAAACGTGGCGCACGGCGCCGCCGACGCCGTCCAGCGTCTCGTAGGGCACCTTCGCCACGGCGCGCATCAGCCTGGCGCCAAGCCAGGGGCCGCAGAAGCCGCCCACGCCATAGGCGGAGTAAACCAGGCCGTAGTTGATGCCGTAGTGCCGCGTGCCGAAGAAGTCGGCCGTCAGGGCCGGGTAGAGCGTGAGAAAACCGCCGAAGCAGGCCCCCACCACGCTCACGCCGGCGATGTAGAGCGGCAGCGTGCCCAGCGCATGCAGCCCCAACAGGACGCAGCCGCACAGCGCGAACATGATCGCCAGCGTGGCGCGCCGCCCGATCCAGTCCGAGACGCGCCCCCAGAAAATGCGGCCGAGGGCGTTGAAGATCGCCAGCACGGAGACCGCCAGCGCCCCCTCGGCCGACACGCGGTTGAACGCCGCGGGCGGCACCGGCGGGATCAGCGGCACGAGCGCGTGCGATTGCCAGATGGGCGACACTTTCATGATCACCTGCAGCCCCGCCGCGCAGCCGGCGGCATAGGTGAGCCACAGCAGCCAGAACGCCGTCGTCCGCAGCATCTGGCGCGGCGCCACGTCAGTGGCGGCGCCCCGCTTCCCCGCCGGCCGGGTAACGGCCGGCTGCCAGCCGGGCGGTTGCCAGCCGGGCGGCGGGTTGCGCAGCAGCCGCGCGCCGGCCACGATGCCGCCGAGGAAGACTGCCCCCAGCAGGAAGAACGTCCGGAACACGCCCAGCCGCGGCAGGGGGAACAGGTCCCAGCCCAGCAGCGCATAGGGACCCCCGGCGTTCAGCCCGCGCGCCAGCGGGGCGAAGAAGAAGGCGCTGGCGCCGAACCCCGCGACCGCCAGCCCCGTCACCAGGCCGCGCCGCTCGGGAAACCACTTCACGCAAACCGCGATCGGGCAGACATAGGCCATGCCGATGCCCAGCCCGCCCAGCACGGAGTAGGTCGCCGTCAGCCAGGCCAGCGCCGGGCCCGGCGCCAGCCACTCCGTGCAGCGGGCCAGCATCAGCCCGCAGCCCAGGCACACGCCCCCCAGCGTCGTCACCGCGCGCGGCCCCACCCGATCCTGCCACAGCCCGCCCAGGAACACGGCCAGCGCGAAACAGGCCAGCACCACTTGCGCCGGCAGGGTGACGTCCGCTTCCGTCCACGACGGGAAATGCGCCTTCAGCGGCGTCTGGTAGACGCTCCAGATGAACACCGCGCCCAGGCACACCTGGACCAGCAGGGCGCCGGCCACCACGCGCCCGCGCCTTATCGGCTCCGCCTCCACGCTCACACCGCCACCCTCCATCCTCAGCACACCCAGCCTCCGCCACCACTCCCACAGCGCCGCACGAAGGCCCAACATACGCGGAACAGGCCCGCTTGAACATAGCAGCGGCCGATACCGGAACTCAGCCTCGCCAGCCATCCTTGTCCTTGTTTGTGTCTTTCCACGTCAGGCCAAAGCGGGCGAGGTACTTCTTCATGCGATCCGAATCGTTTGTCGTCTTGCGTTCCTGGCGCGACACGGCAAAGAGCGTTCTCCCCGCCTCGGACATGTTACGCGAGCGCCGGCAAACCCTCAGCACCTCCGCGAGTTGGACGCGGTCAAAAAGGTCCAGCCTGGCAACCCGGTCCACGTCCAGTACCTCGTTGAGGATGTCGCCGTCGGCGCCGACCTCCTTGCGCGTCCACTTCCGACGCAAGCGCACGAGCTCGTCTGCCACGGTTTGCCGGGTAATCCGGCCGCCCGGGGCCAGCGTCGCCATGCGGGTGATGGCGCTGTTCAGGTCTCTGAAGTTGGCGGCCCATTTGGCTTCACCGGATCTGGCAAAGGCCAGGAAGTCCTGCCGGGCCTCCTTGCTGAAGCGAACCTGCTTGCCGCGTTTCCGGGCGAATTGATCGAGTTCGTACTCGATATTCGGCTCGATGTCCTCGGGACGGTCCCGCAGGCCGGGAAAGAGGAAGGTCCACAGGTTGATCCGCTCCAGCAGATCCTGGCGGAACCGACCCTCCTGAGCGTCCTGCTGGAGATCCCTGTTCGTGCCACAGACCAGCTGAAAGTCACTGCTGACTTCCTTGTCGGCCCCCATCGGGAAGAACAGCTTCTCCTCGATGGCCCGCAGCAGCATGGCCTGCTCGTCAGACCCCAACTCCCCCACCTCGTCGAGGAACAGCATACCTTTGTCCGCTTCCCGGAGAAGACCGTTCCGGTCCTGGAGCGCGCCGGTGAAAGCGCCCTTCGTGTGACCGAACAGGGTCGAGAGTGCCTGGTCGCCACGCAGAGTCGCGCAGTTCACTTCCACGAAGGCGCCGCTGAGTTGGCCGCGGGACTTCTTCAGTTCATGGATACGGCGAGCCAGCAGGGACTTGCCGGCGCCCGTCGGTCCCGTGAGGAGCATCGGCTCTGTGGCATGCATGGCCACATGCTCGATCTCCTCGATCAACGCGTTGAAGGCGGCGTTCCTGGTCTCGATGCCGGATTTCAAATAGGAGATGTCACCCTGGAGATCCTGCCTCACGCGCGTGGCAATGCGGTCGTACCTGGACAGGTCCAGATCGATGATGTCGCAGGTGCCCGGCTTCGTCTGGTCCTTCCTCCTGGGCGGACTCGTCTGGATTAGCTTGCCCGGGATGTACCGAGCTTCGGTGAGGAGGAACAAGCAGATCTGGGCCACGTGCGTTCCCGTCGTGATGTGGACGAGGTACTCCTCGTTCTCGGGGTCGAAGCGGTAGGCCCGGACATAGTCATGAAGCGCGCCGTACACCTCCTCGAAGTCCCACGGCTGGCTGAGTTCCACCAGGCGGAGACAGACCTCCGTCTCCGGGGAGACGCTCCGGATATCGTCCCGGACCACATCGGCGAGGGCCTGGAACTTCTTCGCATAGAGCAGCTCGAAGCGCCGGATCAACAGGTCCTCTTGCTGGCAAAGGCTGACGGACGGGCGCCACTGACTCCAGCGATCCCTTTCCTGCCCGCGGTCGAGGGTTGTTCCCAGCAGGCCGATGACGACTGTCTGCATTTGAACTATCCTATAGGATATATCACGATATGCAAGCATATGCCGGCAGGCGCTCACGCGTTGGCGGCACCTCGGCAGTTCTGGCCTAGCACTTTTTTATCATGTTGCGCGCCAGCCTGTTGCGCAATGCCAAGCCTTCGCTGCGGCTATCTTGGCACGTCCCCTGCGATAAGGCCTGGTGCTGGCAGGAACTGGCCAGTGGCGCACGGCAGGCCCGGTGTAACCGTCGGAAACGCCGTGAAGCATCAGACCGATGCCGTGCGTTCCACGTCTGGGTTCTAACGAGGTGAATGCCAGCATGGTTAGCTCAGTGGGTAGAGCAACGGATTGTAGATCCGTCAGTCGCAGGTTCGACTCCTGCACCACAAACGGGGAAACCCGTTACGTGCCGCGCAAGCGGTGAAGCACGGCCCGATGGAGAGGAATGTATGCGTGACCGGCTGTCGAATGGAGCGTGGCAGGCGAACGCGTCCCGCTCATGGAGTGCGATCTCCATGAATGGGGCAAGGACGACTGCCGGCGCCCGTCCGGTGGCAGCATCTAGGGATGCCATGCAGCGCGCGGATACCGCATCGCACTTGTCCGACGTAGCCCTGAGCGACAGCGAAGAGGCGAAGTCGGAGACTGCTGTCAACCCGGCGGGCGTTTCTGAGAGGCAGGTTGGTCGCCAATCCGCCGATCAGACGCCCGCCGGCGGGGGCGGAAAGAGCGATGCTCAAGTGACGCTCCGCATCCGGCGTGTGGTCGCCATGCCATTCTCTCCAAAGGGCTCTTTTGCCCGCTATCCGAGGACGGGGCCCAAGCCGAAGCGAATTTGAAGGACACGAAAGAAACAAGAGGTGCAACATGTTCATCATGGGAAGCGTGAAGATCCGCTCGTACGAGAAGGGGCTCTACTTCAGGGACAGGGAGTTCAAGGGGGTCCTGTCCGCCGGCCGTCACTGGTTCTTTGACCCGCTCAACAAGGTCAGGGTGGACGTGGTCTCCCAGCGTGAGCCGTGGCTGACACACAAGGACCTGGACGTAATCGTCAAGGCCGGCAGCTTGCAGGAGGAGGCTGTCACGCTGGACCTCAAGGACTACGAGCGCGCCCTGGTCTGGATTGACGGCCGGTTCGACCGCATCCTGGATGCCGGCCAGTACATCGTCTGGTCGAAGTTCCGCAAGGTGGATGTCCAGGTCGTCGATGCGCGCCTGGTGCTGTTCGAGCACAAGGACCTGAACGTGATCCTGAAGTCGAAGGAGGTCGAGAAGGTGCTCAACGTCTTCACGGTCGAAGAGGGTCACGTCGGCGTCTGCTTCAAGGACGGAGAGTACGTGAAGACCCTGGCGCCGGGCCAGTATGCCTCGTGGCTGAAGGTCGGCAAGGTGAAGCTGTACGCCATCGACCTGCGCGAGACGGTCCTGGACGTCGGGGGGCAGGAAATCATGACTTCCGACAAGGTCACGCTGCGCATGAACGCGCTTGTGACGTACAGGGTCACCGATGCCCGCAAGACGGTCGAGCTGGTCAGCGACGTCAGCCAGGCACTCTACCGTGAGGCCCAACTGGCTCTGCGTGCCGTCATCGGCACGCGCGAGCTGGACGCGCTGCTGGCCGACAAAACCGTAGTCGCCGGCGAATTGGAGAGCATCGTCAGGCGCCGGGCCGAGGAGTTCGGCATCAGGGTCATCAGCCTGGGCATCCGCGACATCATCCTGCCAGGCGAAATGAAGGCGCTGCTGAACAAGGTCATTGAGGCCAAGAAGGCTGCGGAAGCCAACATCATCTCCCGCAGGGAGGAGACGGCGGCGATGCGCAGCCAGGTGAACACGGCAAAGCTCATGCAGGAGAACCCGTCCCTGATGAGGATGAGGGAACTGGAGGTTCTGGAGAAGGTCACCGGTTCCTCGGAACTCAAGGTCGTGCTGGGCGAAAAGGGACTGGCCGACCGTATCGTCAACATGATCTGAAATCGCGGGGGAGCCGGCCGAATCCCGGCTCCCCTGTCACGCGAAACGAAGCCCAATTCGGTTGGATCGCAGCTGGACATATCATAGACTGACGGTCTTCTGTGTCGTATGGTTTGCAGCGGATAAGAGAGCACGCATGATCACGATTGATGGTTCATTTGGAGAGGGCGGAGGCCAGATCCTCCGCACGTCGCTCGCCCTGTCGCTCGTCACCGGCAAGCCGTTCTGCATCGAGAACATCAGGGCGAAGCGGGACAAGCCGGGGCTGCTGCGGCAGCATCTCACGGCGGTGAACGCGGCGATTGAGGTGAGCCAGGCCCGGGTAGATGGCAACGCCCTGGGGTCGCAGCGGCTCACCTTCACGCCAGGAGCGGTCAAGGCAGGGTCCTATCGCTGGGCCATCGGCACGGCAGGGAGCGCCACGCTCGTGCTCCAGACGGTGCTTCCCTGCCTGCTGACCGCGGCTACGGCCACGGAGCTTGTCCTGGAGGGCGGAACGCACAATCCGTATGCGCCCCCGTTCGATTTTCTGACCGGAGCGTTCCTGCCGATCGTCAACCGCATGGGGCCGAAGGTGACGGCCCGGCTGGAGCGTCCGGGATTCTATCCGGCAGGCGGCGGCAGATTCACGGTCTCCATTGAGCCGGCGCAGAAGCTTGCCCGCGTGGATTTGATGGAGCGCGGGGACATCCTCAGGCACGAGGGCGTGGGCGTCGTGTCCCAGCTGCCCCGCAGGATAGCGGAGGCGGAGCTTGCCGTCTTGCAGGCCAGACTCTCATGGGGAGCGGAGTGCTTCAGGGTCGAGGAGGTGGCGCGTCCGCGCGGCCCGGGAAACATCCTGATCTGTACGGTCGAGAGCCAGCACATCACGGAGGTCTTCACGGGCTTCGGCGAACGCAGCGTACCGTCCGAGCGGGTGGCGCTGGCGACGCTTGAGGAAGTCAGGGAGTATCTCTCCGCGGGTGTGCCCGTGGGCCGGCATCTGGCGGATCAGTTGCTGGTGCCGATGGCGCTGGCGGGAGGCGGGCAGTTCCGGACCCTCCCGCCGACGCGCCATACGCTCACCAACATCGAGGTGCTCAAGAAGTTCCTCGATGTGGAGCTCACGGTAACGAAACGGGACCGACCGGTCTGGGACGTCGTCATGTTGGGGAGGTGCGTGTGAAAGCGAGAGAATTGCAGAACCTGGGCATACCCAGGGGAGAGCCGATCGGACTGGCGTTGGCAGCCATTGGCGCGGCGCTGCAGGCCGGCATGACCAGGAACGCCGTGCGCACGGCGCTCCAGGCCCTGGCCGCGAAGCCGGCGGACCACGTCAGCGACCCGGTCTTCGGCAAGCTCGCCGCCTGCCTGATCAAGACCGCCACCGCGCGCGCCAGATTCGAGCAGCGCTCGGCGCCCGCGCCCTACCGCCGGTGGGGAACGGACATGGAGGCCCAGTCCATCCAGCAGATGGATAACGCCTGCAAGCTGCCGGTTTCCGTGGCTGGCGCCCTGATGCCGGACGCGCACGTGGGGTATGGCCTGCCGATTGGCGGCGTGCTCGCCACCAAGGGCGCCGTGATCCCGTATGCGGTCGGCATGGACATTGCCTGCCGCATGAAGCTGACGGTCCTCGACTTGCCGGTGTCGGCTATCCGCGGCCAGGAGGGACGCCTGCGCAATGTGCTTGAGGGGGCCACGCGCTTCGGCGTGGGCGGAGGTTTCTCTCCCCGCAAGGAGCACCCCGTGATGGACGAGGATTGGTCGTTCAGCCCGGTCACGAAGCAGTACCGGGACAAGGCCTCCTACCAGCTCGGGTCGAGCGGGTCCGGCAACCACTTCGCCGAATTCGGCACGCTGACGCTCAAGCAGGCTGACCTCGGCCTGCCGGCCGGCGTCTACTGTGCGCTCCTCAGCCACAGCGGCAGCCGCGGGACCGGCGGTCAGGTTGCCACGCATTACAGCAAGCTGGCCATGGGACTGCACCCTGAGCTGCCGCGCGAACTGCAGCAGCTGGCGTGGCTGGATCTGGATAGCGCCGCGGGGCAGGAATACTGGCAGGCCATGGAGCTGATGGGGCGCTACGCCGCCGCGAACCACCTGCTGATTCACCGCGCGGTAGCCAAGCTTCTCGGCGCCGGCGTTCTGCTGGATATCGAGAACCACCACAACTTCGCGTGGAAGGAAAGGCACTTCGGGGAGGACGTCATCGTGCACCGCAAGGGCGCCACGCCCGCGGCCAAGGGCGTGGTCGGCATCATTCCGGGGTCCATGGCCACCCCGGGCTACGTTGTGCGCGGCAAGGGCGTTCCGGAGTCCATGAACTCCGCCTCGCACGGCGCCGGCCGAAGGATGAGCCGCACGGCAACCAGGAATACCTATACCTGGAACGAAGGGAAGAAGTTCCTGGCCGCACACGATGTCGTTCTGATCTCCGCCGGCCTCGACGAAGTGCCCATGGGGTACAAGGACATCGAGTCGGTCATGGCCGCCCAGAGCGACCTCGTCGAGATCATTGCGCGATTCGACCCGAAGCTGGTCAAGATGGCCCCCGAGGGCGAACAGGCGGAGGATTAGTTTGACGGTATCTGCTTGAACCCCCGCCCCCGCTTTGCGACACTTCCGACCGTTTGGCCTGTACCGGCAGGAGACAGGCCGCGCGCCACGTGCGTGGCGCCTCACCCGTTCCGTCAGGATCTGCAACGAGGATAGGTATGCCCACGGCTGAAAATCGTCGCGCGCCCGTCAATGTGCTGGTGATCAACGCCGGCAGCTCTTCGCTCAAGTTCACGATGTACGCCATGGACAAGGAGCGCTACCTGGCGCGCGGCATCGTCGAGCGCATCGGCCTGGGCGAGCCGTTCCTGAAGTACGAGCCCGCCGACGGGCCGGCGGTCAAGGAGCAGGTTCAGGTGACGAACCATGACGACGCCCTGCACCTGGTCTGCGAGCGGCTGGTGGCCCCGCGGGGCGGCGTGCTGCGCAGCCTCGGCGACGTCGAGGCGATCGGCCACCGCGTCGTGCATGGCGGCGAGGATTTCCACGACTCCGTGATCGTGACCAACGAGGTCAAGACGAACATCCGCGACTGCTTCAGCCTCGCCCCCCTCCACAACCCGCCCAACCTGGGCGGCATCGAAGCGTGCGAGCGCGCGTTCAAGGACGTGCCCAACATCGCGGTTTTCGACACGGCCTTTCACCACTCCATGCCGGCCTCGTCCTACCTTTACGCCATTCCGTACGAGTACTACGAGAAGTACGGCATCCGCAAGTACGGCTTCCACGGCACCTCGCACAAGTTCGTCGCCACCGCCACGGCCGACCTGCTCGGCCGCCCCCTGGGCGAGCTGAACCTGATCACGGCCCACCTCGGCAACGGGGCGAGCATCACGGCCGTCGAGCGCGGCAACGTCCTGGATACCAGCATGGGCATGACGCCGCTGAACGGCCTGGTGATGGGCACCCGGTGCGGCGACATCGACCCGGCCGTCGTGCTCTACCTGGTGCGCCACGGCATGAGCGCCGACGCCATCGACAAGCTGCTCAACAAGTGCAGCGGCTTGCTCGGCGTTTCCGGCATCGGCAGCGGCGACATGCGCGACAACATCGCGGCGGCCGAGTCCGGCAACCTCCAGGCCCAGCGGGCCATCCGCATGTTCGTGCAGCGGCTCGTCTCCTACATCGGCTCCTACCACACCATCCTGGGCGGCGCCGACGCCGTCGTGTTCACGGGGGGCATCGGCGAGAACAGCGCCTACCTGCGCGAGCGCGTGGTCGGCCGCCTGGCCTGCCTCGGCTGCATCCTGGACCTGGAAAAGAACCGGCAGGTGGTCGGCAAGCCCGCCATCATCAGCTCCCCGGAAAGCAAGCTCAAGGCCATCGTCATGCCCACCAACGAGGAGCTGATGATCGCCCGCGAGACCGTGCGCCTGCTGACCGTCCCCTCCCGCGCCCTGCCCCTCCCGAACGGTTGTGAAACGACGCCTGCCTGAAACGCTCCACACGCAAAGACGAGGTCCGCCCATGTCCCTGCTCGAAACCCTGCTCCCGAAAGTCCGCGCCGCCCGCCGCACGCTGGTCCTGGCCGAGGGTCACGACCCGCGCGTCATGGTCGCGGCTGAAAAGATCGCCCGCCAGGAGATCGCCGCCCGCGTCATCGTGCTCGCCACGCCGGAGGAAGCCCGCGCTTCCCTGGCCGCGGCGGGCGCGAACTTCGCCGGCCTGCCGGTCGAGGTGCTGGACTTCCCGAACGCCCCGCAGCAGGAAGCGCTGGCCGCGGCCTTTCACGCCCTGCGGCAGCACAAGGGCGTCACGCTCGACGGCGCCCGCGCCACCCTGCGCGACCGCCTCTATTTCGGCGACATGCTCGTGCGCGAGGGGCTGGCCGACGGCCTTGTCGCGGGCAGCATCGCCTCCACGCCGGACATGGTGCGCGCCGCCTTCCAGTGCGTCGGCACGGCGCCCGGCATCAAGACCGGCAGCAGCTTCTTCGCCATGGAACTCGCCCGCCCCGCCCCCTCCGGCGACACGCTCCTGTTCTTCGCCGACTGCGGCGTGAACCCGGAGCCGACCGCCGAGCAGCTCGTGGACATCGCCGTCGCCACGATCCGCTCGCACCGGGCGCTGATCGGCGGCCAGGCCCGCGTCGCCATGCTCTCCTTCTCCACGCAGGGCAGCGCCCAGCACCCGCTCGTGGACAAGGTCCGCCGCGCCACCGAGCTGGCCCGCCCGCGCGTCGCGGCGCTAGGCCTGGACGCCGTGGTGGATGGCGAAATCCAGCTGGACGCCGCGCTGGTCCCCGGCGTGGCCGCCAAGAAGTGCCCGGCCAGCCCGCTCAAGGGCGCGGCCAACATCCTCATCTTCCCGGACCTGCAGGCGGGCAACATCGGCTATAAGCTCGCCGAACGCCTCGCCGGCGCCACGGCCTTCGGCCTCATTCTGCAGGGTCTGGCCAAGCCCGTGAACGACCTGTCGCGCGGCTGCTCCGCCGACGACATCGTCGGCGTCGCCATGATCACCATGTGCCAGTCGCTGGGGTGAGCGCCTAGTCCAGGCACACGATCCTGAACCCGACATCGAAGACCGCCTGCCACGCGGGGTAGGCGGCGCGGCTGGCGGAGCGGGCGCGCTCAGGGCGGTCGTACCAGGAGCCGCCGCGCACAACCCGCCGATCGCCGTCCGCCGCGCCGGTCGCCGCCGCGTTGCGGCCGTCATCCTCGCGCCAGGGATACGGCCGGTAAAGGCTCGACGTCCACTCGGCCGCATTGCCGGCCATGTCGCGCAAACCCCAGGCATTGGGCTGGTAACGCCCCGCGGCGGCCGTAACGCGCGCGCCATCGTCCACGCTGTCCACCGCCGGGTGATACGGCGGCACGACGCCGAGCGGCATCTGCCAGCGGCCGTAGCGGTCGTTGACGTTGCCGTCGGCGAGGTTGGCGACCGCGGCGAAATCCCCCGCCACCGCCCCATACCAGAGCGGCGTCGCCGTGCCGGCGCGGCAGGCGTATTCCCACTGCGCCTCGGTCGGCAGCGCGATCGGGCGGCCGGTCCTGGCGGCCAGCCAGCGGCAGAAGGCCTCCGCCTGGCGCCAGCTGACCCGCACGACGGGCTGCTCGGGCTGGTTCATCGAAACGCCGCGCTGCGCGTCGTTGAACTGCAGGAAGCCGCTGCGCTCGCGGAAACTGTCGTGGGCGGAATCGAAGCGCCCGTACTGCCGGTTGGAGACCTCGGTCGTGCCGATCCAGAAGGCGCGCTCGATGCGCACGCACGCCGGCGGCCGCTCGTCGCGCTCGCCCGCGGCATCGCCCATGACGAAGGCGCCGGCCGGCACGCGCCGCAACTCGAGCGTGACCCCTGCGCCCAGGTCGAGCCCGCAGGTGGCGGCGGCGGGTTCGCCCTGCCGCGCGCGCGCGGCGGCGGCGTCCAGCGGCCAGTCCGCGGCGG
>CAYOBW010000125.1:0-20064 GCA_964402115.1 uncultured Victivallales bacterium | reverse complement strand
GCTGTACGGGGCCGACCACGCGAACGTGCAGCCGCACTGCGGCAGCTCCGCCAACATGGCGGTCTACTTCAGCGTCCTGCAGCCGGGTGACACGATTCTCGCGATGAACCTGGCGCACGGCGGTCACCTGACGCACGGCAACCCGGCGAATTTCTCCGGTCGGCTCTTCAAGATCGTCGCCTACGGCGTGAGCGCGACGGACGAACTGATCGACTACGACGAGGTGGCGCGGCTCGCGGAGGCTCACCGCCCGAAGCTGATCGTTGCAGGCGCCAGCGCGTATCCCCGCATACTGGATTTTCCCCGCTTCCGCGCCATCGCCGACGCGGTGGGGGCGCTGCTCATGGTGGACATGGCCCACGTGGCGGGGTTGGTGGCGGCGGGCGTGCATCCGAGCCCGGTGCCATACGCGGAGTTCGTGACGACCACGACGCACAAGACCCTGCGCGGGCCGCGCAGCGGCCTGGTGCTGTGCCGCGAGGCGTTCGCCAAGGAGCTTGACCGACAGGTGTTTCCCGGCCTGCAGGGCGGCCCGCTCATGCACACGATCGCGGCCAAGGCGGTTTGCTTCGGCGAGGCGCTGCAGCCGTCGTTCAAAGCCTACGGTGCGCAGGTGGTGCGCAACGCCGCCGTGCTGGCGGAGCGCCTGCAGGCAGGCGGCTTCCGGCTGGTGTCGGGCGGGACCGAGAATCACCTGATGCTGGTGGACCTGACCGGCAAGGGGCTCACGGGCAAGGACGCCGCGCTGGCGCTGGACAAGGCCGGCATCATCGTGAACAAGAACGCGATTCCGTTCGACAAGCAGAGCCCGTTTGTCACGTCGGGGATCCGCATCGGCACGCCCTCCGTGACATCGCGCGGCATGGGCGAGAACGAGATGCGCTTCATCGGCGACTGCATTGACCGCGTCCTGCACAACACGCAGGACGCGGCGCTGCTGCAGCGCGTGCGCGCGGAAGTCCGCGACTTCTGCGCGGGCTTCGCGGTGCCCTGAACCGCTACATCCGCATGTAGCGCGGACCGCCACCCGCCTCGGGGGCGGTCCAGCGGATGTTGTGCAACGGGTCCTTGATCTGGCACGTCTTGCAGTGCAGGCAGTTCGAGAAATCCACGCGAATGCTCTCGCCGTCCTCGGCCAGCCCGTAGACCTGCGCCGGGCAGAACAGCGTGCAGGGCGCGCCGTATTGCTTGATGCAGCTCTTGCACTTTTCGGCATCCAGGATCTTGAGGTGGCTCGGCTGGTTCTCCTCGTGGTGGGTCTTCGAGCAGTAGAGATCCGACAGGCGATCCAGCTGCAGCGCCGCGTCCTTCTCGTCGCACTTCGGCACCGGCGGACAGGGCGTGACGGCGTCCTTGTTCTTCAAAACGTCGGCATCGACGTGCAGCGCCAGCCGGCCGGGCGGCAGCATCCCGCCCGTGAAGACACTCATGCCCGAGGCCGCCATGCCCGGTAGCATGCCGTGCGTGAAGCTGGCGCGCACGTTGCGGATCTTCCGCATCTGCTTCCAGGCGGCGGACTCCTGCAGCCGCGCGGGGTACTGATTCAGCGCGGCGGTCGAGTAGTCGTCCTTCTGCCAGGCGGCGAAGAGCGCATCGCCCGCGGCGATTCCGGATTGCACGGCGAGGTGCACGCCCTTGAGGCGCAGGGAGTCCAGCAGGCCCGCGCTGTCGCCGACAAGCAGGGCGCCGTCGGTGACCAGCGTGGGCACCGAGTTGAACCCGCCTTCGGGCAGCACTTTCGCGCCGTACTCGATGACCTTGCCGCCGGCGATGAAGGGCTTCACCGCGGGATGTAGCTTGAAGAGCCGGAACTGGTCGTGCGGGTTAAGCGTCGGGTTGCGGTAGTCGAGCGCGGTGACCAGGCCGATGGCGGTCAGCGTATCGCTCATGCAGTAGATGAAGCCGCCGCCGTAAGTGAAGTAGTCCAGCGGGTAGCCGAACGTGTGCATGATCGTGCCGCCGCGGCCGGGCTGCGCGGGCGTCTCGATCAGTTCCTTGACGCCCACGGCGTAGGTCTGCGGGTTGGCTCCGCGCAGGTTGCGGTCCTGGATGAGCTTCTCGGAGAGCAGCCCGCAGGCGCCTTCGCCCAGGACGACGACCTTGGCCAGCAGGTCGGGGCCGGGCTCGAAGTTCGAGCGCTTGTTGCCCAGTTTGTCGATGCCCTTGTCGCCGACGCGCACGCCGGTGATCCGGCCCTGCTCCTCCAGCAACTCACTGCCGACGAAGCCGCAGTAGACCTCGGCGCCGGCCGCTTCGCACAGCTTCGCCAGGTGTTGCGTGACCGCGGAGAGGGACATGATCGGGTAGCCGTGCGCCTGCATGACGGGCGGAACCCAGGGCAGCTTCAGCGAGCCGCCCGCGCTCAGGCGCCGGAAGCTCTCGGTGTGGATCGTCGCGCTGACGGGCAGCTGCTTGAACGCCTCCGCGCCGAGGAGTTCGGTAAGCGGGCCGGGATCCATGACGGCGCCCGAGAGAACATGCGCACCCACGCTGGCGCCCTTGTCGATGACCAGCACGGTGGGCGGGGCCTTGTCGCCACCTTCGGCCTTGACCCGGTGCAGCAGCCGCAGCACGGTGGAGAGCGTCGCCACGCCGCAACCGACACAAAGGATATCGAACTCCATTGAATCCCGTTCCATCCGCCACGCTCCTTTCGTCCTCTGATCTCGATGTGGCTGCCGGGCAGTGCTGCCCCGCGCACGACAAGGGTCCGGATCATAGGCCAGCGCCGGACAGGGCGTCCAGCGTTTCCGGCAAGAAATCCGCGATTCCCATGCTGGCGCTTTTCGGCGCCCGCAAGGCAGCGGGTTCGTAGCGCCCGCTGTCCGTCCCGCTGGTTTCCGCGTAGGACGGTCCTCCCGGGCCGTCCCGTCGAGCGCGAAGAGACCGGCGGCAGTCTCGGCATGTTAGCGGTGCGCGCCCTCGCGCGGAGGGGGCCGCTGCGTGCCATACGCCTGCAGGCGGTCTTCGGCCACCATGCGTACGGGCGCGAAAAATCCCGCTTGCGTTCGCACTCGTAGTTTGGGAATCTCAAACTAGGAGGTAGGGACACAGTATCCCTGTATGCTCAACACGCTCGCTCTCGCAACTGCTTCAATCCCGTATAACCCGAGTGCGTTTTGCTGACGCAATATCGGGCAACGATAAGGCCTGAACGACGCAGATCCCAATACCACAGGAGGACGCCCATGAAACGGTGGCTGTTGTGTGGAATGGCGGCAGTACTGGCGATGCTGGCGGGGCAGGCGCTGGCGCTCTCGTCGATAGCGGGGCGCGTCACGAATGCAGGGGGCGCGGGCATTGCCGGCGTCAGGGTGGACCTGTGGCGTGACGAGGGCGGGTGGTGGGGCAACGTGGGGCTGACCACCACCGATGCCAGCGGCAACTACCAACTGCTGAACCTGGCAGCGAAGACCTACCGGGTCAGTTTCACCGACCCCAATGGCAACTACGTGGCCGAGTACTACGACAATGCCGCTGGTAGCTCCAGTGCCACGAGCCTGGTCCTGGGCGTCAACGAGACGCGCTCCGGCATCAGTGCCGTCCTGGCGCCCGCTTCCAGGATTACGGGCAAGGTCACGGCGCTCGACGGGGTTACGACGATCTCCGGCGTCACGGTCTGGGCCTATGCCTATAACGGCTCCTGGTGGGACCGAGTCTCCACGGGCACGACGGACGCAGCCGGACGCTACACGGTTGGCGGGCTGGCCGCGAACACCTACCGGGTGGGCTTCGAGGACGACAACGGCAACTACGTGGCCGAGTACTATAACGACAGCGACAGCATCGACACGGCGCAGGGCGTCACCGTCGGCACATCTGTCACCATTCCCGACATCAACGCCGCCCTGGCGCCGGGGTCCCGCATCTCGGGCCTGGTGAAAGGGCCCGACGGCTCTCCGCTCCGTGACGTGAATGTGGGACTCCAGCGCTGGACCGGGAGCTGGTGGCAGGGCTTTTACGAGGCATCCGGGAGGAGCACCGGCAGCGACGGGACCTACACGCTCGGCGGAGTGCCGACGGGTGTCTACCGGGTGAGCTTCAGCGTCTGGGGCGGAACCTACGCGACGGAGTGGTACAACGACAAGCCGTTCGAGGAGTTGGCCAACGGGGTCAACGTGCCGCCGACCACGACGGTTCCTGGGATCAACGCCACGCTCGGCCTGGCCGGGCGCATCACGGGCAAGGTGACGGGGCCGGACGGCACGACGGCGGTGAACGGCGTCATGGTGGAGGTTCACTACAAGTCCGGCAGCGCGCTGGTGCAGCTCTACCAGAGCACCGCGTTCACGGGGAGCGACGGCACCTACTCGATCGGGAGCCTGCCGGCCGCGTCGTACTGCCTGCGGTTCACCGACGGGACAGGCGCTTACGCCGCCGAGTGGTTCAACAATGCCGCGGACGGCGCGAGCGCGACGGCCATCGCCGTGACCGCCGGGGCGACGGCGAGCGGCAAGGACGTCTCCCTGGGGACCGGCGCGAAGATCCGCGGCTCGCTCACGGGGCCGAACGGCACGACCCCGCTCGCGAACATCACGGTGGTGGCGGAGCGCCAGAGCGGGACAACGTGGGTGTGGAGCGGGAGCGGGTTTTCCGACGACACGGGCGCCTACACGGTCGGCGGGCTTGCGGCCGGTGTCTACCGGGTCGAGTTCATTCACGGGCACGGCGACGTCTATGCGTCCGAGTGGTACAACGACAAGCCCGACGGCGCCAGCGCGAACAGCTTCACGGTGGCGGCGGGGGCGACGGTCACTGGCATCGATGCGTCGCTGGCGAGCGGCGCCCGCCTCTCGGGCACGGTGCGGCAACCGAACGGTACGACGCCGGCCGCCGGCATTGACGTGACCGCGTTCCGACGCTCCGGAGCAGACTGGTTAGAGGAAACGTCGGCCACGACGGCTGCGGATGGCACGTATGCCTTCGCGGGTTTGAAGCCGGGGACGTACCGCCTGCGTTTCATGGACACGGCGGCGGGGGTGTATGCCACCGAGTGGCACAACAACGCGGTACGGCGCGAAACGGCGACCGACATCGCGCTGGCCGCCGCCGCGAACGTGAGCGGCATCGACGCCACCCTGGGCAACGGCGGGGCCATCGCCGGGCGGGTGCTGGGGCCCGACCTGTCTTCGCCCCTGGCATACATCACGGTGCAGGTCCACGCCTTCTACGGAACGGACTGGTCCCTGGTGGGTGAGGTGCTGACCGGGGCGGACGGGCGCTACCGGGTGGGCGGCCTGCGCACGGGCAACTACCGGGTGGCGTTCATCGCCGGCTCGGGCTTCCACCTGCAGGAGTGGTATAATGACCGGCCCGACGTGACCAGCGCGGAGGACGTGGCGGTGGTCGAGGGAACGACAACGGACAACATCAACTGTGCCCTGGGCGAGGCGATGGTCAAGGCCTCGATCGCCGGCACGGTGACGCGCGCGGGCGGCACGACGCGGCTGGGCGGGATCCGGGTCACGCTGGACCAGCGCGATGCGGAGGGCGTGTGGAGCACGGTCGCCAGCACGTGGACGGGGTTCGAGGGCACGTATTGGCTCCCGAACCTCGACGCCGGCACGTACCGGGTGGGCTTCGCGGACCCGCTGGGCATGTACGTGGCGGAGTGGTACGACAACGAAGCCACCGCCGGCGCGGCGACCGTCCTCACGGTGGAGGACGGTCAGAAGGTGCAAGGGGTGGACGCCGTGCTGGCCATTAATGCCACGGTCAAGGCCTCCCTGGCGGGATTGGTGACGGGGCCGAACGGCACGACGCCCCTGGGGGGGATTCAGGTGGACGTGGAACGACTGGAGGGCGGGGCGTGGCTGCCCGCCGCGACGGTCTGGACAGCGCCGAGCGGCCGGTACCAGGTGCGGGATCTCTCGGCCGGCACGAACCGCATCCAATTCAGCGACCTTACCGGAGTCTACACCAACGAGTGGTACAACAACGCGGCCACGGCCGACGCCGCGCAGCGGGTGGTGGCTAATCCGGGCGATTTCCTTGTGGACCTCAATGCCTCGCTGCAACTGGCATCGCCCGACGGCATCATTTTCGAAGACTACTTCTATGACCCTCCGGCGAATACCATGCTGCAGTCCCACTGGACGATTCGCGTGGTGAACCAGACGAACCGGGAGCCGCTGGCCGTGATGGAGTACTACCGCAACGGCAACACCAAGCAGGGTGGCCGTTTCCGTGACGACGCGCATAGGCACGGGCTGTGCAGTTACTGGTACGAGGACGGCCGGCTGCAGACGCGTGGGTTGTTCGCAAACGACCAGCCGGACGGCGAGTGGACGACGTTGCACTCCAACGCCGTCATCGCCGTGCGCGGGGTGTATGTCATGGGCAAGGAAGAGGGGGTGTGGATCTGGCGCTACACAAACAGCGTGCTCCAGGAGACGTGCCAGTATCTGCACGGCCTGCGGCACGGTTCCAACCGCTTCTGGCGCGTCGACGGGACGCCCAGGCTCGAGTTCACGTACGTCAGCGACGAACTGAACGGCCCCTCGCGCAACTGGTATACCAACGGCGTTCTGGCCAGCGCCGGCAACCTGAACGTGCACGGCCCGGACGGCGTGTGGCGGTTCTGGCATGACAACGGGTTGCTGAGCAGCCTCGTGGAGTTCCGGGACGGCGCGGAGTTGAATAGCCATGTCTACAGCTACCAGTACGGGACAGGCGGGACGTTGGGCGTTAGCGAAGACCGGTACTACACGGTGCGCGACGGCTTCGACTATCTGCAGAAGAAGACCGAGTACCACAGGGACGGGGAACTCAAGGCCGTCTGGACCTACGTGGACGACGTTCTGCAGGGGCAGCAGGTCGGGTACCATGTGAACGGCTTGAAAGAGTGGGCCATGCGGTACGAGGACGGCGTCAAGTGGGGGCTGGATGCCAAGTGGTTCGATTCGGGGCAGGTGTACCAAATACAGTATTGGGTGGACGGCACGCTGACAGGCCCCTGCGCGCGCTGGAATATGGACGGCAGCGTGTCGTTTACGGGGACATACAACGGCAACGGGCGCCTGCACGGCGTGGTCCACTCCTGGTACGAGGAGCGGAAATGGTCCGGGATTTCGTGGGGCATAACCAGCCAAGTGTACGTGGCCATGACGGTTGTGGACGGGACGGCCTTTGGCCCTTACGAGCGACGTGATGTGTATTCGGAGGAAGGTTGGTCGCAGTACGGACGGTGGACATACATGAAGGGCAGGGTTGAGGTCTACGTCCCCGAGCACTACACGGCGGGCGAGCCGCACCCTGGCACCGTCGGTACTTGGCTGTATCAGAAGTGCCTTGAGAACGGCACCGTGACCAGTGCCCGTGTAAACTGGGGGCCTGGCCTCGGCGGTCCGCCGCCTTACCGGGAGGTACCACCGGGCGAGCGTGAGGTACAGGGCACGGTTCAGGACGGCAAGCGGGGCGGGCTCCTGGCGGACGTGACGATCACGGTCGGAAACGAGACGACGACCACCGGCGGTTTCGGCAAATACGGGGTGCGGCTGGGCAGTTCGCATTCGTTTGCCCTGCCGTTCACGGTGAAGGCCAGCAAGCCGGGGTACTTCTCAAGCGAGGAAACCGTGAACCTGAAGAGCATGGCAGTTGGGTACGCACACTTCAAGCTGATGCCGATCGAGCCGCTGGGCACGCCGGTCATTACGAAGGTCATCTCCCAGCGGGGCGATGTCTTCATCGGCGGCGTGCCCCTGCCCAACATCTATACCGTGCGGGTCGAATGGAACGGGGCGAACCCGAACAAGCTGATTATTGAGAAGAACCGCCTTGTGTCGGAGGTGATTCCCGACACCAAAGGCGGCGTCTTCGCTTTCGACATGGGTAGCGACTTCACGCCCAGCCTGGATCCGAACCTCAACACGATTCTGGTCACGGCTGTGACGACCGCGGGCAAGAAGTCCGAACCCTACCGTCTGAATCCGGTGGTCATGCCGAAGCCGCTCTGGATGATCCAGAACGATTGGGCCTTGCGGCTCATGGCCCTCACCAAGGACCCTGGCGCTACCTATGCGTTTGGGCTGAAGGTGCCGAACCCGGCCTGGAAGTTCGACGTCAGCGATTGGCTCCCCGCGTCGGCGAAGAACGCGCTTAAGAACCTCCCGGTTGTCGGAGGCGATTACAAGGTGCTGGAGACGCAGTTTAGCTTCAATGCGGAGTACAAGACGGACGGAAGCTCCAAGCTAGCCCTGAGCGGGGAAGCCGGATTCATAGCGGGTGGCAAGGGCATCATGGGGCAGGCCAAGGGTACCGGAGGCGTTGAGTTCGTGCCAGGCGAGGGGCTGTGTTGGACCGGCACGGAAATCTACGTGAATCTCCAGGGGGTTGTGGAATCGGAGTTGACGCCTATTCAGCTTTGCCCTCCCCTGGCCGCCGCCGCCACACTGCCGTTTGTCGGTGAAGTCCTCGTTCGGTGGTCCGGCGCAGTAGAGGTTAAGAGCGTGGTCACGTTTGGATTCGGCGCGACGGCTGAGTTCAATTCGAGGAAGAACCCCTCCCCACCGTGGTTCGTTTCGTTTAAGCCAGAGATTCTGGGAAGCGGCTCGCTCGTCTTCTCGGCCAAGCCGATAGTCGGCCTCGAAGCTGAGGTCTCGGCTACAGCCGCAGCCAAGCTGGTATTTGTCATGTTCCCGTGGTCCGATTTGGGCGTGGATAGGGGCGAGTGTGAGTTATCCGCGAAGGCCGCTTTCGTCATTCGCGGGTACCGCACGGAGTTCGAGGGGCGCCAGGTGTTCGCATTCCCCTCGCCGACCAACTCCACGGAGAGCCTGGCTCTGGCGCTGGATGGCGGGTTGGTGGGCTCGGAGGCCTTGGCCATGCCGCCGCCGCTGGCGACGTTCGCGCCCATTCCGCGCGACTTCTTGAAGCACGGGCCGTACAGCCGCTTCGCGGCGCGGGATCCGCGGCGCGTGGCGCTGGCGGCCGCCCCTGGCGCCGTGGAGGACCGGGTGATCGAGAATGTCTACCCGTATGCCCAGCCCTCCATCGCCGTGCAGAACGGGCAGACGGCCATCGCCGCCGTCTTCTTCGATGCAGCCGACCCGACCCTGCAGGCGACGGACATCGGGGTCGTCATGCATGACGGGACGACGTATGCCGCACCCGTGCTGGCGATAAACGACACGCGGGCTGAGTTCGCCCCAACTGTGGCGTTCGATGTCGCGGGGCGGGTGGTTTGCGCCTGGGAGCGTGTCAAGGATCCGGCGTTCGAGGGAACCAACCTTACCGAGATGGTGCCGGAGCTCGAGATCGTGACGGCCAGCTTTGATCCCGGTTCGGCCCGCTGGTCGGCGCCCGTGGCTCTCACAGACAACGCGTGCCTGGACCAGGCGCCCGTCCTGCAGCGCGGCTTCGACGGCAGCCTCTTCCTGGCCTGGCAGAGCAACCCGGCCAACGAGCTGATGGGCACGACTAACGCGCCGTCCGCCCTGCACTACGCACTCTGGGACGCAGGCGCGGGGGCGTTCGGACCGGTTGAGACCCTGCCAAATCGTCTGACGAACGCGGCGACCGTGCGCGTGGCCTACGATGGCACTGAGGCCCGGATCGTCTATATGCAGGACATGGACGGCGACTTGGCCACCGCGGACGACGGCGAACTGTTCGGCCAGACGCTGGCGGGCGGCGTGTGGAGCGCGCCGGAGCGCCTGACCGACAACACCGTGCCGGACAATGCGCCGAACCTGCTCTACCGTGCCGCAGGCGCCCCGGAGCTGCTCTGGCAGCAGAACTCTAACGTCGTGCGCATGGCGGACTGGCCGACGCTGACCGCGGCTGTTGTCAGGACGAACAGCGCGTCTTTCACGTTCGGCGATGCGCAGTTTGTCGCTGCGCCCGCCGGGCGGCTCGCCATGGTCTGGCAGGACTGCGATGGCGTGAATCCCGATCTGTACTACAGCATCTATGACACGGACCTGAACGCCTGGAGCCTGGACCGGCGGTTGACGCAGGACGTGGAGCTTGAGAAGGGGACCGTGGCGGCGTTCGCGTCGGACGGGCAGTTGAACCTGGCCTACATCAAGAAGAACATGACCAACGAGTTCACCGACCTCTACCACACCATGCACACGCTCCACTACGACCTTGCCGTCGAAGGCGGCGCGGTGAGCGTCGAGCCGGCGCTGCCCGCCCCGGGGCAGGCTGTCCTGCTGCGGTGCCGGGTGCGCAACGCCGGGGATTTGGCGCTGGCGGGCGCCGTGGCCTCCTTCTACACGGGTGATCCCGCCTTGGGCGGCGGGTTCATCGGCAACGCCCTGGTGACGCAGGCGGTCTTCAGGGCCGGCGATGCGGCGGTGGCGGAGTTGGCCTGGACCGTTCCGCCCGACGGGAGTGTGCGGTCGGTGTTTGTCATCCTCGACGTGGACGGTCTCGTACCCGAGCGCGACGAGGTCAACAACACCGGCGAGTACGTATTCCTGCGGCCGGACTTGGAGGCTCGCAGCCTTCGCGTCGAGGATCTGGGTGACGGCCAGGTGGAGCTGATTGCGCGGATCTATAACAACGGCACGGCGGAGGCGCGCGATGTGCCCGTGCTCTTCCGGGGCGATGGTCAGGTGCTGGAAACCAACCTGGTGGCGAACATTCCGACGGGGATGTGCGTCGAGGTGACTTGTACGACGTGGGCGGAGTGGTCCTTCACGAACCTGCCTGGCTTGGCCGAAGTGGTCGTGGACGACGAGCGCGTGCTCGCGGAGAGCAACGAGGACAACAACGTCGCCAGCGTGCGGGTGCGGCTCGGCAGCGATCAGGACGGCGATGGCATGGATGACCAGTGGGAGCGGTTCCACTTCCATGCGCTCTACCCGACCGGCACGGATGACACCGACGGGGACGGTGCGCCGGACAAGCGCGAGTACGAATCGCAGACGAACCCGCGCCTCGCGGAGTCGGTGCTCGCGTGCACGATCGGACCGCCTGACGCCGAAGGCGCGGTGACGCTGACGTGGTCGGCGACACCCGGCGTGACCTATCAGCCCCAGTGGCGTGACGACCTGCTGGGTGCGGAGTGGGGCAACCTGGGTGCGACGGTGACGGCCGTGGCTTCCACGGCCACAGCGACCGACCGTCCGCCAGTCGGCAACACGACGCGCTACTACCGCATCCTCGTGGTGACCCCCGCGCGCCCGCGCTGAAGCCGCACCGCCTGTAGCCCCCGCCGTGAGGCGGGGGACGGTGCCGCTGAAGATGCCATCCGCCGCCTCACGGCGGCAGCTACGGGGAGGGAAGTGCGCGCCGCCTGTAGCCCCCGCCGTGAGGCGGGGGACAGATCGCTTGACGATCCTGTCCGCCGCCTCACGGCGGCAGCTACGGAGAGAGGGTGTTCGTGCGCAGCAGGTAGCCCCCGCCGTGAGACGGGGGCCGGTTCGCGGGGTCACTTCCGCGCGATTTCAGCCGCAATGATTTCGGCAGCACGCGCGCTGGCGCCGGGGGCGCCGAGCTGGCCCGCGACTTCGGCCATGGACGCGAGCATTGCGGCGCGGGCCGGCGTGTCGGTGAGCAGGGGCTCGAGCGCCGTCGCCAACGCCACGGGCGTGGCCGCCCCCTGGAGCAGCTCGGGGCAGACGGCGCGTCCAGCGATGATGTTGACGAGCCCGACAAAGGGGATCTTGACCAGCAACTTGCCCAGCCGCCACGACAACGCCGCGACCTTGTATGTGATCACCATGGGGCAGCGCATCAGGCAAGCGTCGAGCGTCGCCGTGCCGGATGCAACCAGGGCGGCGCGGGCCTGGCGCAGCACCTGGTGCGTCTGGCCGCTGACGCAGGCCCAACGTGACGGACCGGGCGGCAGCGTGGCCTGGGTGGCGCGTACGATCCGCTCGACCTGCGCATTGGGGGCGGGAACAATGAAGCTGGCTAGCGGGAAACGCTGCTCGATGAGGCGCGCGGTCTGCCACAGGATCGGCAGCAGGCGGCGGATCTCGTGTTCGCGGCTGCCCGGTAGCAGGGCGACCTGCGGGTCGCCATCCCATGGCAACTGGGGAGGCGTCTGCGCCCAGGCCTGCTGCGCCTCGTCCACCAGCGGGTTCCCGACAAAATCCACCTTCAGGCCGGTGGCGTCGAAGAGCCGCGGCTCGAACGGGAAGATTGCCAGGAGCCGGTCCACGCTGGCGGCAATCTTCGGAATGCGCGACGCCTTCCAGGCCCACACCTTCGGACAGATGTAGTAGATCGTCTTCAGCCCGCGGGCATGAACCTCCCGCGCCAGCCGCAGGTTGAAGCCGGGGTAGTCCACCAGCAGCACAGCGTCGGGGCGCGACTCCGCGGCCCAGTCCGCCATCTCGCGCAACACGCGGCGGAAGAAACGCTGCCGCAGGAGCACCTCCCAGATGCCCATGACGGCCAGGTCCTTGAGGTCGAAGCGCGTCTCCACGCCGGCGGCCCGCAAGGCTTCGCCGCCCATGCCGTAGCACTGCAGTCCGGGCAGGCGCGCCCGCAGCGCGCGCACCAGCGCGGCCGCGTGCTGATCGCCTGACACCTCGCCCGCCAGCACCAGCAGCCGGGGACCGCCTGCCGGTCGGTCGCTGGGGTGGGGCACGGTCATACGACCACCAGGCAAATGCCAAGCTTGTCGGCCCGCCGCACGACCTCCGCCCGGTCCAGCAGGATCGCCCGCCGCGCTTCGAGCGCCAGCACCGTGGCCCGCGCCTTTGTCAGGGTCTTGATGGTGCGCAGGCCGACGACGGGGATGTCGAAGCGCATGTCGTGTCCCTGCTTGGCGACCTTCACAACCACCGCGCCGGGCCCGCCCAGCTTGCCCGCGCGCAGGATCGTGGCGTCGGTGCCTTCGAACGCCTCGACCGCCAGCACGGTCCCCTCCTTCACGACCACGGTCTGGCCGATGTCCAGGCCGCTCGTGTGTTTGGCGACGCGAAAGCCGAAGGCTATGTCCTGCTGCTCCTCCGGCGTGGGCGTCCGGCGCGTCAGGCAGCCGGTTTCGGGCAGGTGGGCTTCCATGAAGCGCGAGGCAGGCAGCAACTCGACGCCAATGGTCGCAAGCTCATCGCCCACGGCGCCGAAGATCGTCTCCGCGTTGCGGTGCTTGAGGCGGCGCAGGGCGGCCAGGGCCCGGCCGTCGACGCGCACGCGGAAGAGGCTCGTCGGGGTCACCTGGCCGGCCATGACCGCGGCCTTGACCCCCGCCGCCGCGAAGCAGTCGAGCAGCTTCTGCAGCTCGCCCACGCGAAACCAATGGATCTCGTCCACGAGTTTCGCGAGGCCGGCGTCCGTTTCGCCGTACATGGCGACGGCGACGATGCGCCCCACGCCCTGCCGGCGCGCCGATTCAGCGAGCAGCAGCGGGTAGCTGCCGCGGCCGGCAATCAGCCCCAGCAGGCGCGGCACCTCGTGCTCCGGCGCGGTGTTCGGCGCCCGGTCTGTGTCCGGCTGCGTCATGTGCCGTCGTAGGGGCCTCAGGCTGTTGTGGCGTGTCCCGCCACGTAGTCGAGGTAATGGGCGCGCTCAAGCACGAATGCGTTGCCCTTGTACTTGCCCAGGCTCAGCTTGCCGCGGCAGGCGTCCAGGTTCGCGTAGCCCTTGCCTTGGAGCCACGTGGTCAGCTCCTGGTTCAACGTGGCGACATAGCCCACGCCGTTGCGGAAGAGCGTCGCCGCCACCTGCGTCACGGATGCCCCCGCGAGGATGAACTTCGCGACGTCGGCGCCCGTGTGGATGCCGGTGTTGCCGGCCAGGTCCAGGCCCACGCGGCCGTGGAGCAGGGCCACCCAGCGCAGCGGCAGGCGCAGTTCGCCGGCCGTGCTCAGGCCGGCCGTGTGGCGCAGGCGCTCGTGGACCGGATCAATCTCCGGCTGCAGGAAGCGGTTGAACAGCACGACGGCGCTGGCGCCATGCGTTTCCAGGCGGGCCACGACGTTGCCTACGGAGGTGTAGAACGGGCTCAGCTTGACCGCGATCGGCAGGCGCGTGGCGTTGCGTACGCCGTCCAGGACGGCCACGACGCTGTCTTCCACCGCGTTGGCATCGCGCGTGATATCCGTTTCGACGGCGTACACGTTCAACTCAAGACCGTCCACCCCGGTCTCGGCGAGCTGGCGCGCGTAATCGACCCACTTGCCGGGCGTGACGGCGTTCAGGCTGGCGATCAGCGGGAACTTCACGGCCTTGCGCGTCTTCTCCACCCACATGAGGTGCTCGCGCGCCTCGCTGTGCTGGATGTGCGGGAAGTAGCTCAGCGACTCGGCGAACATGTCGCCGCCCGTGCCGACGATATCCTCGAGTTCGCCCCGCTCGCGCGCGATCTGCTCCTCGAACAGCGAACGGATGACCAGGGCGCCGGCGCCCGCTTCCTCGGCCTTCTGGATGTTCTCGATCTTGCCCGACAGGGCGCTCGCGGCGACAACGACCGGGCTGCTCAATGACAGCCCCATGTAGGTGGTCTTCAGCATCGGCATATATGCACTCCTCGTTATTGATTGCGTTTCGTCAATGCGGGTCCATTCGAGCCACGGATTGTAGGGAAATACCGCGGCGAGTCAACGAGAGAGAATAGCCGCCCCGGGCTACTTCTCCAGCGGCTGGATTTCGATCTTGCGAAACTCGCACGGGTGGCTCTCGGACTGCAGCGAGATCGAACCGCCCGTGAGCAGCACCTGGCCGTCCTTGACCAGCTTCTTCGCGTCGCCGTCATTCGGGTCGAGCTGGGGTCCCGTGTATTCCAGCACGGCCTCGCCGTTGATCCTGTGTACGATGCGGTCCGCCCCATGCACCTCGATCTCCAGCTGCACCCACTGATCGCCGTGGAACGTCTTCGATTTCGAATTAAGGCCGTGCGGCGTGTAGAGCTTGCCGTCCTTCACGATGTGCGTGCCCGGCGAGCACATGTTGCCCGTGCTGCGCTCGTCCTTGCCGTTGCCGCCGAGGATCTGCACCTCGATCGACACCGGAAAGTTCTGACCCACATCCATGGTGGCGGGCGGCTGGCCGTGCACCATGACGCCGCTGTTACGGTAGGCCCAGCCCGGCCCGCCGGGGCACTGATCGCCGGTGAAGCGGTACTCGAGCCGCATGATGTAGTTGGAATAGGCCTGCTTGTAGAACAAGTGGCCGAAGCGGTTGTCGAACTGCTCGTACTGGTCGAAGCTGACGCACAGCACGCCGTTCGTGACGCGGAAGGTGTTCTTGAAGTTCTCGCCCAGCGGGCAGCCGCGGATCTTCGGGGTCCAGCCCTCCAGGTCCTTGCCGTTGAACATGCTGATCCACTGCCCCTTGGCGGGGGCGTCCTCGGCCACGACCGCGCCGGCCAGCAGCAGCATGCCACCGAGACCCACCGCCGCACCCCACCAGCCCCGTCCGTTCCGGCTCGCGCGCATCGTCATCATCCGCTCCTCCATGGGCCCAGCCTCCGCCGCGTGCGGCGGGCGAAGGCCATGCCTGGTGGTTCATCCGCCATGCCTGCAAGACCCCAGCCCCCCACGCCGTGCGCCGACTGCGCCCCGACTTGATAGCACACCCGCCCGATTCGATGAAAGCGCGATTTTGAGCGGCACGACTCGGTGACGCAGGGGGCTGGCCTTGCACCTCATGTGGGCTTTGCCCACAACCCAAGTGCGTGAGTGTGTGAGTGGGGAATGTCACCGCACGCACATACCCACATACTGTCGCGGGGTCCCACGATTTCTTGTTATCCTATAGAGTTCCCGGCGGTTAAGGCACCTAACGTGGGCCTGTCACGCAGATTGTCGAAGTCAATCCCGTTCCTTCCCGGTTGTCTTTAGACTCGCCACGAAGATCGCAATCAACTCGTTGGTCTCCTGCAAGAGTGCGTCGAGCGCCGTAACGGGCTTGATGAGACCGGCTTACTGAATCATGAGCAACTTGCTTTTCAGAGCAGTTCTGAACCTATAAGGTGCTAACGGCCCGGACGGCTGTCTCCATCGCGTGGGCAGGCGACGAGGCGTGGAGACGGCGGTCCCCGCCGTTAGCCCCTCCCCCTTGCGTTCCTTGAAATGACCCATCTGCGTAGTTTGCGGACGAACTCCCGGTTTCACGATGAAGGAGGGGTTCCGTCGTGGGGAGCCCCGCTTCGGCATGTCACCGTCTCGGCAAGGTCAACTGGATGCATGTACCCTTGCCCGGGGCGCTGACTATCTTGCTCTGTCCGCCAAGGAAATCCACCCGTTCCCGGATGCTGAAGAGGCCGAAGCTTGTCGGCCTGTTGCGCGTTGGATCGAAACCCACGCCCTCGTCCTTTACCTCAATCAGCAGCGAGTCTGCGTCGACTGGCGCCATCCGCACCACTGCCCGCGTTGGGCCAGCATGCTTCACCACGTTGAGGAGCAGTTCGCGAACCGCACGGAAGATGAAAGCGCGCAATGCGGGCGTGGGAGGTTCCGCCGTCTCGTCCAGTTCCAGCGTGGTGGTAAGGCCGAAGTTACACTTCATGTCGTCGGCGAGAAACTCCAGCCCCTCACCCACTCCGGCATCGAACAGAATCGGCGGATGAAGACCCAGACACAGGGCTCGCGTGACCTGGTGGGCCTTAATCAGAACACCATCCACCTGCTCGATCGTTTCCTGCGGATTCCCCCTGGCCATCCCCGTCCTCAGTCCCTTGAGCATCATCCTGGCCCCCACGATGATCTGCTGAAGCTCCTCATGCAGGACCTGGGCTATGCGCTTCCGCTCATTCTCCTCAGCCTGCTCCAGTTGAACGGTCAGCGCCCTCAGCTTGGCGGTCCGCTCCATGACCCTCAGTTCCAGTTCGTCATGCGCCTTCTGCAAGGATTGCTCCGCCAACTTGCGGTCGGTGATGTCGCGAACGACGGTGAGAACTCTCACCACCTTCCCATCCGCATGTATGGGTATCTTCAAAGTCTCGGTGACGATTTCCTCGCCGCCAGGTTGAGTCTTCGTGATCTCCTCGGTTCGGAGAACCTTCCCGTTCCTGAACACCCCCGCGTACTCCGCTTTGACCTTCCTGGGCAGGAACGGGAATACGTCGAACACGCGGCGGCCAACGACGTTCGTTTCGAGGCCAAGTCGCCGGTTCCTGCTCATGAAGGCCTCGTTAGCCAGGTCAATGCGCAGGTCACGATCGACTGCATGGATGGCATCGCTCATCGCATTGATCGTCGTGCGGTACTGGGCCTCGGCCTGCCGTAGCGCTATTTCCGTCTCGTGACGCGCAGTGACGTCGCGCGTCGTGCCGACGATCGCCACAACGCGTCCCGCTTCGCTGCGGATTCCCTGCGCTCGGATGGCAACCCCCTTCTTGCCCCGTGCATCCTGGAGCACACGAGCATACGTGTGACCCCACACGACCTTCCCACCCTTGCGGAGATACCGTTTCTCCAATGGGAGCATGTCTGTCGCCTGCGGTGACCACACTCGACGGATCGCGGCACTGGAAACACGCCAGTCATCAGGATGGGTTACCTGCCGGATCGTCATGCCCTGCAGTGCCCGCTCCGCATACCCGAGGAACTCGCAGAAGGCGGGATTGACATGGAGAAACCGGCCCTGCCTGGATGCCAGGGCCATGGGCACGGGGGCGAAGTTGAAGATCTCCTGGTCTTTTCCCTCCGCCAACTTGGAGAACACGGGTTTTCGCATCGCCACCTCTTGGTTAACCATACCGTCGCGCTGTCCGGGATTCAAGGATTACCCGCTGGTGCGATTCGCATGACGGCCAAGACAGCAGGCTCGTAGCGCCTGTCGTCCTGCGCGGTGTCCGCCGACGCAGTAGGGTTACACCCCATAGCTTGGCTGCGCCTCGTCGCGTAGCGTGCCGTCAGTAGAAACAGAACAGTGTGTCCGGGACACTGGCAGCATGGTTAAGCCAAACGCAAGAGCAGAGGCGGGGAAAACACAACGTGAAGAAGCAAGCGCGCAAGAAAATAGAATTCCAGCTGGCGGCAGCGCCCGGGAGCAGAGTGTCCGTGGTCGGTGCGTTTAATGGCTGGGATCCCTCGGCCAACGTCATGAAGGACACCCCCGCTAGCGGTCACTACAAGACCGCCATCGCCTTTCCGCAAGGGAAACACGAGTACAAGTTCGTGGTCGACGGCGACTGGCGCACAGACCCGAACTGTCCGGAGTCGGTCTCGAATTGCCACGGGACGGCGAACAGCCTGATTTGCGTTCAAGCGTGACGATCTTAGATACTGACTGCAGGCCGATGCGTCCGCCTCGGTGGTGCTAGACCGCAGATGGTATCGGTTGCAGATCCCGGCGCTGCTGCGGGGTAACGACTCCTGACAGAGCTCCGGGATCGCAACTATTCCTGCGAACCAAGCCCCACGTATCGCGGGCCTCTCCGGTGACGTGTCACCCAATTTGCAGCACGGAAAGTCCACGGATGAAGTGCGGCGAGAAACAGGCCGTCCCGGCACGCGCGGAGAGACCGCCGGCAGTCTCGTCATGTTATCTCAGCGCGGCCTCGCGCGCAGGGGGGGGGCTCGAGACGGCCGGCCCCGGTCGTTAAGCTCCGGGTGGACCGCTGAGCAACCGGGGCGCTTCCTGCGCCTGCCGAATGGGCTTGCGGCATTTCGCGTTCATGGTGCATAGTCTGCCCGTGAACGCGCCCATGGGAGAGAGACGTGCGCATGTCTTCCCCGGCGCGCTCATGGAATGTGTCGCATGCCGTTGACACCCCGGTAGCTCAGTTGGACAGAGCAGCGGTTTCCTAAACCGCAACGAGCCCCCCGCACGCCCCCCTTAAGAATCGCCGGAATAGCCACGCATTTCGAGGAAATACGCGGTTTTGCAGGGGAAATCAGGCACTCCCGGCTGAGTGTCGCTTTCGGCCCATAAATGCGCATGCTATCGGGAAATACTTTCATTTCTCTTTCATGCGTCTTGAACAGCGGTTTTCGCAGGGTGCCGTTTCCTGCCCCGCCGGCGTGCCAGGTCGGGGCGTGACGGTGCCGGCGCGGGTGAAGACATGGGCGGCATGTCCAGCGCGTTGTGGGGCATCGTGGGCGGCCGATTGCGAGACCGTCAGCCGGACCGTGTCGGGTGCACCAGAGCCTTACACGGGGGCGCGGCGCAGCCCCCGTGGTGAGCCGCAGCAGTGCTTTACACTCCCGGACCGCCTCGCGTCTAGCTTGGCGTAACCGCGTCTTCCCCAAATCTGTTTGCCACGGAAACACGATCATTGTACGGTCAGGTGCCTGATGCTCGTGGATTCGTGGCGACACTGAAAAGGGGGGGGATAGCACAATGGATAGCACCTTCATGGTTGGCGGAGTATTTGCGTACATCATCTTCTTCATGTTCTTGCTGTACTTGGCGGTTCTCTGGCTTGTCCTGCCATTCGCCATCTTCGGCATCAAGCCCCGGCTTGACCGCATGGCGCAATTGTCTGAGAAACTGGCAACGGGGCTGTCCGGCCTCACCGTTGAAGCCCAGAAGACCAACCAAATCTTGGCGGCTTTACTCAAGGCGCAATCGGCCGAGCATCCGGCGATTGGTCTCTCTACTCTCACGGTAGAAGTCCAGAAGACCAATCAAATCCTGGCTGCGGTACATAACGTGAAGTTTGAGTAGACTGGCAGGCTGGCGAATTGTCGGGCCGGCGCGTTGTGGGGCATCGTGGGCGGCCGGGGTTGCCGGCGGCGCCATGGGCGTTTTGGAGGGCGGAGAGGGCGAGATGATGTGCTGTCGAACCGGGTTACGCCTTAGTGTCGTGCAGTGGTTAACGGGAGGGGCGAAATGAGCAAGATAGATGTGGAGTTCACCGTTCCAGACCGCCAGCCGTACGAGGGCAAAGCTACGATGAAGCAGAAGCAGTGGCTCTGGGAACACGGCTTGAAGGATCAGGGTCTGATTGACGGTCTTGGCAAGCGGCAAGCGAGTGCCGTCATAGATCAGTTCCAGGCGGCCGTACAATCTCATGTTGTAAAACAACAGGGCCTTGTCGTGCTGGTATGGATCGGCGTCGGACTCGTTGTCGTATTTGTGGGTTGGCTATTGTTGCGCGGTGGCTAGCTGTCGGTTCGCGTCGCGTTGCATCCTCAGCACCAGCAGGACGCGGGCAGGCGCGGCCATAGGTACGGGCCAGGGTTCGGCGGTCGGTTCGTGAACTGGTCCGCAGCCTTG
>CAYOBW010000124.1:0-20135 GCA_964402115.1 uncultured Victivallales bacterium | reverse complement strand
GAGGGCCGCGGCGACGCGCACCTCGCGCACCTCGTCCCGCAGGCTGTCGGCCAGCGCCGACGCCGCGGCGGGCGCGCGGAAGACGGCCAGCCGCTGCGCAGCGGTCAGGCGGCGCGGGGCCGCCGTATCCCGCAGCCGGGCAACCAGCGCGGTCACCTCCTGCGCGCCCGTCGCCAGCGGCTCGGCGGCATCGTGACGGTTGATGCCGGCGACTTCGCGGAAGCGGTCGAACTGCATCTCCATGAGGCCGGTCACGGCGGCGTTGTTGCCCCGGAAGCGGAGCGGCTCGCCCTCGCCCAGCAGGCGCAGGGGCGGTATGCGCCCGGCCTGCAGCGGGGCGGACAGGGGCGGCGGGGCGCCCTGGCGCGGCTGGTGGCAGCCGATGCAGCCGCGCCGTTCGCCGGGGCGCACGTAGATCCACGACATCTCGTTCAGCTCCGAGCGGCCCTCGGCGTCCACGGCCTGGAAGGCCACGGCCGTGTCGGCCGGCACCTCGACCGCGAACGAGCCGTCGGGGGCGAGAGGCACCGTGCCCAGCTCGACCGTCTCGTTGCCGGCGTGCACGATGTACGAGTGCGACGAGCGGAGCGTCAGCCCCTTTCCGGCGATGACGCGGATGGCACGGATGTGCGGCCAGCCGGCCGTCGTCTGGCGCGTCAGCCGCGCATTCTGGCAGAGCAGCACGCCGGTGGCGTGTCCGGCGGCGGCCGCGCGCGCGTCCACCTTGTCCGCCAGCACGGGGGGGCGGGGGCGCGGGCCCAGGTAGACCGGCGAGTGCAGGCCGCCCGCCGGCGCGTCGTGAAGGGTCAGCGCGCGCGCGCCGGGGGTGTCGGGGTCGAGCAGGGCGAGGCGCGCAAAGGGCGCCAGGGCGGCGCGCGGCTGCCCCTTCCGGTAGCGTTCGGCGAGCGAGCCGGCGTACGGCAGGGTGCAGAGCAGGCGGCCGTCCGGCAGGGCCGCCACATCGCCCGCGGCCACGCGCAGGCGGCGCTGGTGCGCGGGTGCGCTGCCGGGACGCGCCACGACGATGTCGTTGCCCGTCACGAACGCCACGCGGCCGTCGGCCAGCGGCGCGGGGCTGCCGACATCGAAGGCGCGCAGGCGGTTGCCGTACTCCGGCCCCAGGTCCAGCCCGAACTCCGTGTAGCCCTCCGTGCCGTCCGGGTGGACGGCGTGCAGCAGCGTCTCGACCTTGCCGCGGTCGAAGAAGTTGTCGGAGCGGATGAAGATCACGCGGCCGTCGGCCAGCACCTCGGGCTCGTTGTCGAAGATGATCGTGTAGGTCAGCGGCCGGATGTCGCGGCCGTCGGCCTGCATGGCGTAGAGGGAGCGGGACGGCGGGTTGTGGTACTCCTCGAAGGTGCCGATGCGCGTGGAGGTGAAGACGAGGCGGCCGTCGGGCAGCTCGACGGGGTCAATGTCGTGGAAGGGGCCGTCGGTGAGTTGCACGGGCGGTCCGCCGGCCGCCGGGAGGCGGTAGATGTGGAAGAACCCGTCGCCGGCGCGCGCGAGCGAGACATACACCGTGCGGCCATCGAACGAGACGCTGGGCGAGCCGACCGCGCCGGCCCCGGCGTCGAGCAGGACGCGCGGGGCGACGCCGGGCCGCGCGGGCTGCAGGGCGAGCAGCGTGTGCCCCACCTTCATGGGCGCCGGCAGGTCGTGCTCCGGGAAGGCGCGCGAGTCGCGCGGGTTGAAGATCGTGACGGAGAGGCTGTCCAGCGCATTGCCGGTTCCGCCGCGCGGGCGGTAGAGGCTGCAGTCGTTGCCCACGAACACCACGCCCGCCGGCCAGGCCGTGCCGGGCTCGGGTCCGGCCGCGGCCGGGCCCTCGGCCGGCGCAGGCGCCGCGGTCGCGGCAGGCACGGCGACGGCGCCCCACGGCGCACAGCCGAAGGCCCCCACCACGTGCGGTGCACGCCAGGCTGCGTCATCGAAGCCGGGCTGGGTCCAGTCCGGCGCCTCCGTGTCTTGACAGCGCCACGTGGCATCGCTGCCCAGCGCCACGCTGCGGCCGTCGGCGAGCCGCACCGCGAGCTTCAGCAGCAGCCCCGCGGGCCCCGCCGCGGTATTGGCCGCCGCCACGGCGATGACGTTGCACCCCGGCTTGAGCCGGGAGCCGATCGCCAGACACTGGGGCTGGCTCCAGGCGTTCGGGTCGTCGTCGCGCCGGACCACCAGCGTGCCGTTGACGTACAGCTCGTGCAGGTTGTCGGCCGTGAGGCACACCTCCGCCGCGGCGATGGCGACGTTCGTCGGCAGCTCGATGCGCGCGCGAAAGAACCCGACGCCTTCCGGCGGATTCGCCGCGTCCGTGTACCAGATCCAGTGCGTACCCTCGAACGACAATCCCGGCGCCTGCCCGGCCGCCGGCAGCGCGGCCGCCAGCAGGCCGACCAGGGACAGATTGCGCCACAGCTGCTTCGCCTTGTTCTCGTGCATCCGCATTCCCCCGTGTGTGATCCCTACCCGAGCGCGCATGCTAACCGCTGGCGGTTTGCGGTCAAGCGGGGATTGCTATTTCCTCTTCCAGCCCGGAGCTGGTAGCTTCTCCCGATGTGACGGGTGGCCGGCGACCGGCCTCCGCTGCCGCCCGCGCCACAGGGAAGGAGTACGTTCGCTCATGCACCTGCACGCGCTCGACATTGCCGTCATTGCGGCCTACTTCGTCGTCACCGTGGCCGCGGGCGTCTGGTTCACGCGGGAATCCGCGCACGGGCTGCGCTCGTACTTCCTCGGGGAGAACAAGGAGAAGTGGTGGATGCTGGCCTGCTCCGGGTCGGCCACCAACTACTCCGTGGACGGCACGGTCTGGAACATCTCGATGCTGATGGTGCTCGGGATGATGTCGTGGTACTCGACGCTGGTCTGGTGGATGCCGAACCCGGTGGTGCTGATGGCGTTCTCCGCCATCTGGATCCGGCGCACCGGGGCGCTGACCGCCGCCGACCTCAACACCGTCCGCTTCGGGACCGACCTCGGCGCGCAGGCGGCGCGCGTGGGCTTCGCGGTGCTGATCGCGACGTTCAGCATCATGTCGCTCTGCATGTCGTACGTCGTCCTGCACAAGTTCGCCACAATCTTCGGCTTCAACGGCCACGCCGCCGCCATGCTGCTCGTCGGCTCGACCGGGCTCTACGTGCTCTTCGGCGGCTTTCGCGGCGTCATCCTCACCGATTTCATCCAGAACATCCTGCTGGTGGTGGTCTCGTTCGTCATCGGCTGCATCTGCGTGACGCACTACACGCGGCCGGAGCTGGAGGCGGCTATCCCCCACCAGGCGCTGACGGTCGCGCAGAAGCTCGACGCGCTGGAGGCGCTCCAGGCGCGCACGACGGCGCCCGCCGAGCTGCAGGCGATCGAAGCCGAGCGGGCCAAGCTCGCGACGGCCGTGGCGGCCGCGGCACAGGCGGCGCAGGCGGAGGCGGGCGGGGCCGCGCCGGAGCGCCTGACGTTCCAGGCGTGGAAGTCGCTGGCCTACAAGCCGCGGCCGCCGCTGGGGCGCTTCAAGGATTCGAGCTACAGTGGCTGGGGGGACTTTGCCGGCGCTGCGCTGGCGTGGTCCATCGTCGGCATCATCGGCTGCCTCGGCGGCGCGGGCGGACGCTACGGCGAGCAGCGCTACCTGGCCGCGAAGAACGGCAAGCAGGCCGCCTGGCAGGCCGCGCTGTGGCAGGTCATCGCCATCCCGCGCTGGGTGGTCACCGCCGGCCTGGCTTTCCTCGCGTTCACAATGTTCAAGGAGCAGACGGTCGACGTGGTCAAGGTGGTGGGCGGCAGCGTGGTGTACAGCGACCCGGACGCCGTGTTCCCGCTCTTCACCGCCTCCAGCCTGCTCGGGCCGGGTATGCGCGGCCTGGTCATCGCCACGCTGGCGGCGGCGTACATGTCCACGTTCAGCTCCGAGGTCAATGCGTCGGCCTCCATCGTGGTGCACGACATCTGGCAGCCGCTGTTCGCGGGTGACCGGGAGAACGCCCGGGGCAGCATGGCCGCCAGCTACAGCGCGACGCTCGCCATGGTGGTCCTCGCCATGGGCTGCGGGTACGTGTTCACGGAATACAGCTCCCTGAACGGCGTCTGGTCGTGGATGCTCGGCGGGCTGATCACCTGCGTCGTCGTGCCGCTGGCCCTGCGCTGGTACTGGGGGCGCATGAACGGCTGGGGCTTCGCCGCGGGCTGCGTGGTGGGCTTCGTGCCGGCGCTGCTGATGCTGAGCAAGCAGTTCGCCGGCCCCGGCTTCTGGGCGCAGTCCGTACCCGACGCCGTCTTCACCTACGCGATCCTCATCCTGTCGCTGCTCACCTGCATCGCGGTCTCCTGGCTCACCGCGCCCGTGGACCCCGTGCACATCGACCGCTTCTACCGGCGCGTCCGGCCTTTCGGCCTCTGGGGCGGCGTGCGCGAGCGGGCGCTGGCGTCCGGCGAGCCGGCCAATGTGCCGCTGAAGCTGCGGTACATCCCCGTCAACATCATCCTCGGCGTGATCGCCTCCTACGCGCTTTACATGACGCCGGTGTACGCCATGGGCCGCTGGTTCGGCGCTGCCGCCGTGGCCTGCGGCGTGTTCCTGGCCTGCGTCGCCGTGCTCTACTTCACCTGGTTCAAACAACTCCCGGAGGAATGATCCCCATGGACACACGCGGCACGCGGCGGCCCGGCGCAGCCGGCCCGGCCCTGGCTTTCGCCCTGTTCTCCAGTCTTGCCGCCCACGGCATGGACTACCGCGCGGTTTTCACCGAGCCGCCGCGGAAGATCCCGTCGGACAGCTCCGTGGACGCGCCGCTGCTGGGCAACGGCGATCTGCTCGCGGCGCTCGGCGGCGGGCCGGCCCGGCTGCAGTTCTACATCAACAAGAACGACCTCTGGGTCATGAGCGCGCAGGACGGCTCGAGGCCGCAGCCGCTCGCGCGCCTGGACCTCGACATCCCGGCGCTGCAGGGAGCGACGTACCGCGTGGAGCAGGAGCTTTCCCGCGCCGTCACGACCGGCCGCTTCGAGAAGGACGGCGTCCGCCTCGCGCTGGAAGCCGGCGTGGCGGCGACGGAGAACCTGCTGTGGATCAGGCTCTCCGCGGAGGGCGGCCCGCTGCGGGGACGGGCGCTGCTGCATCTGCCGGGCGCGGGCGGCGACGCCGCGGCGGGCGCGCTGTCCGGCGGCAGCGGGCGGGTCCAACTGGGGCGCGAGCAGTACGGCGGCGGACGGTGGTACCTCGACGGCGCGCTGGACGAGGTCGCCGTGTACGGGCGCGCACTGCAGCCGGAGGAGATCACGGCGCTTGCCGGGAAGGCCCGGCTGGCGGAGGGCCTGCTGCGCGAGTGGGACTTCGAGCAGGCCACGAACGCCGTGCCGGGCGTGCGCGGGCGGGCGGTGGACCTCGACGGGAAGAACGCCTTCATCGACTCGGCTCCGCTGAAGCCCGGCAAGGGCGTGACCGTCTCGGCCTTCGTCAAGCTGCGCAGCCACGCGGCGGAGGGCACCGCGCAGTACATCCTGAGCCAGGGCGAGTGGAACAAGGACTGGAGCCTCGGGCTTTCGGGCGGCCGGCTGCGCATGGCGGTCGGCGGCGCGTTCGCCCAATCCCCGCAGCCGATTCCGCTCAACCAGTGGGTGCACGTGGCGGGCACCTACGATGGCGTGGCCCTGCGCGTCTTCGTGGATGGCGTTGACCCCCACGGCGCCCCGCCGGAGGAGGTCGTCCGCGCAGGCGACGTGCAGGTGGTCGAGCGCCGGTTCGAGCAGGACGTGCAGACGCCCGCCGGCGCGGCTTGCGCGGTGCGGGTCGTGGGCGGAGGCGAGGCGTTTACGGTGGAGCCGGGGAAGCCGGTGCTGATCGTCGCGGCGGTGCGCAGCCGCTTCGACCAGGCTGACTTCCGGGCCGGCGCCGTCAAGCGCGCGGCCGGCTTCACGGCGGATGAGCTCGCGGCCCTGCGGCAGGCGCACGAGGCCTGGTGGCGCGACTTCTGGGGCAAGTCCTTCGTGGAGATTCCCGACAAGGTGCTGGAGCAGCGCTACTACCTGTCCCACTACGTCATGGCCTGCGCCAGCCGGGTGTACGACTTCCCGCCGGGCCTGTTCGGCTGGGTCACGACGGACCGGCCGGCGTGGAATGGCGACTACCACATGAACTACAACCACGTGGCGCCCTTCTACGGCTTGTACGTGGCGAACCACATCGCGCAGGCCGACCCTTGCCATGGGCCGATCCTCGCCAACGCCGAACAGGCGCGCGAGCTGTGCCGCAAGACGCTCGGCGTGGAGGGCATCTTCCAATACGTCGGCATCGGCCCGAAGGGCTCCATCGCCGGCGCGACGGCCCTCATGCAGAAGAGCAACAGCTCCTACTCGTGCGTGCCGCTGGCCTTCCGGTGGTACGCCACCTACGACCTCGACTATGCCCGGCAGGCGTATCCCTTCGTGCGCGACACGGCGCTGTTCTGGGAGAACTGGCTGAAGTTCGAGACGAACCGCTACGTCATCTACAAGGATGCGGTCCACGAGGGGTCGGGCGACAACGTGAACCCGATCGTCTCGCTGGCCTTCGTGCGCATGGTCATGAACCTGGCCCTGGACCTGAGCCGCGAACTGGGCGTGGATGCCGCGCGCCACGAGAAATGGGCGCATATTCGCGACCACATCAGCCCCTATCCGGCCTGCCGCCTCGGCGACCTGCAGCACTGGTGGCCGGCGCACCTGCCGCGGACCGACGAGAACCGCAACCTGCCGATCTTCCGCTACACCGAGCAGGGCACGGAGTGGTGGGGCGACAACACCGTCGGCATTCAACACATCTATCCCGCCGGCGGCATTGGGTTGGACAGCCCGCCCGAGTTGCTCGAGCGCGCCCGCAACCAGCTTCGCGTCATGAACCGCTGGGTGGACTTCAACGGCATGAACAGCTTCTACGCCGCCGCGGCCCGCGTGGGCTACGATCCGGCGGTTATCCTGAAGGAAATGCGGGCGATGCTCGGGCGCCTCGCCGGCCCGAACGGCATGATCCCCGGCAACCCGCACGGCATGGAGCACCAGAGCATCGTGCCCAACGCGATCCAGGAAATGCTCCTGCAAAGCCACGAAGGCGTGATCCGTTTCTTCCCCTGCTGGCCGCGGGAGCTGGACGCCCGGTTCGGCACGCTGCGCGCGCGCGGCGCGTTCCTGGTGTCGGCGGAGCTCAAGGGTGGAGCCGTCGCGGGCGTGACGATCGTCAGCGAGAAGGGGCGCGACTGCACCGTGCAGAACCCGTGGCCGGGGAGGAAGGTGAAGCTCTCCGGCCGGGAGGTGCTGACGGGGGAACGTTTCACCTTCAAGACGAAGCCGGGCGCGACCATCGCGCTCGTGCCGGAGTGACAACACCATGAAACACATCTCCATACACGTCGGACTCGCAGCCCTGGCGCTGGGCAGCACGTGGGCGGCACAGCCGGAGCTGGCGGATTGCGTGAATCCCTTCATCGGCAGCATCACGCAGTCGCGCGCGCGCCGCAGCGCGAGCCAGGGCAAGACCACGCCGGCCTGCACGACGCCGTACGGCCTCGTGCAGCTCGGCCCGGATAGCGTGACCGGCGGCGACAACGGCAGCGGCTACAACCACGAGCACACCACCCTCCAGGGTTTCAGCTTCACGCACCTGAGCGGGGTGGGGTGGTACGGCGACCTCGGCAACTTCCTGGTCACGCCCGCCACGGGCCCGCTGAGGACGAGCTACGGCGAAACCGACAAGCCCGGCACCGGCTACCTCTCGCGCAAGACGAACGAAATCGCGCGGGCCGGCTACTACGCGGTGACGCTCGCGGACTACGGCATCCGCGCCGAGATGACCGCCGCGCCGCACAGCGGCATCCTGCGCTTCACCTACCCGGCCGCGGAGCGGTCGCGCATCCAGGTTGACCTCGCGCGCCGGGTCGGCGGCACGTCCGTCAGGCAGGCGGTCAAGGTGGTGGGCGACCGCGTGATCGAGGGGTGGATGCGTTGCACGGGCGAAGGGGGCGGCTGGGGCGACGGCCACGGGAAGCCCGACTACACCGTCTTCTTCCACGCCGAGTTCAGCCGGCCGCTCAAGGACTTCGGTGTGTGGTCGGTCGCGATCCCCGACGGCCAGCGGCGTCGGCACCAGGCCTTCGACCCCGCCTTTCTCAAGGCCATGGAAGGCGCGCAGGTCCTGCCCGGCTGCCGCGAACGCGAGGACAAGCACCTCGGGTTCTACGCCGACTTCCCCACGCAGGCCGGCGAGCGGATTCAGTTCAAGGCCGGCATCTCCTTCGTGAGCGTCGAGGGCGCGCGCAACAACCTGCAGGCCGAGATCCCCGACTGGGACTTCGGGCGCGTCGAAGCCGCGGCCCGCGCGGGCTGGGAGCGGGAGCTGTCGCGCATCGCGGTCGCGGGCGGCGCCGCGGACCAGCGGATCGCGTTCTACACGGCCATGTATCACGCCATGATCGACCCGCGCGCCTTCGCCGACCTGGACGGCTCCTATCCCGGCGGCGACGGGCAGGTCCACAAGACCGACCGCTACACCCGGCGCAGCATCTTCAGCGGCTGGGACGTTTACCGCAGCCACTTCCCGCTGATGACCATCATCGCACCGCGCGTGGTCACCGACATGATCAGCTCGCTCTCCGACCTCGCCATCGAGAACAAGAGCGGCTACCTCGAGCGCTGGCTCTTCCTGAATGCCTACAGCGGTTGCATGAACGGAAACCCCGCCGTGCCCGTGATCGTGGACGCCTACCGGAAGGGGCTGCGCAACTTCGACGTCGAACAGGCCTACCTGCTGGCGCGGCAGACGTGCGAGAAGATCGGCCCCGGCGACAAGGGCTTCGTTCCCGGCCGGCTTTCGGACACGACCGAGTACAACCTCGACGAATGGTGCCTGGCCCAGTTTGCCCGCGCCCTGGGCCGGGACGACGATGCCAAGCGCTTCACCGCCCGCAGCGAGGGCTGGCGCAACCTGTACGACGCCGACAAGGGCTGGTTCAAGGGGCAGTGTGTCGAGGCCAACCCCGAGCAGCAGGGGTGGTTCGTGCCCCACGATGTGCCGGGCCTGATCCAGCAGGTGGGCGGGCCGGAGAAATTCGTCGCCCGTCTCGAGGCTTTCTTCGCGAAGACGCCGGATGTGGCGCGCTGGAACGAGTTCTACAACCACGCCAACGAACCGGTGCACCTGGTGCCCTTCCTCTTCAACCGGGCCGGCGCGCCGTGGCTGACCCAGAAGTGGGTGCGTCACATCTGCGAGAAGGCTTATGGCGCCGACGTGTACGGTCTCTGCGGCGACGAGGATGTCGGACAGATGTCTGCCTGGTACATCCTCTGCGCCTCCGGCATCCACCAGGCGTGCCCGGGCGACCCCCGCTACGAACTCTTCACGCCGCTGTTCGACACGGTTCGCATCCGGATCGACCCCGTGTACGGCGCCGACAAGAGCTTCACGATCAGCGCGAAGCACAACGGCCCCGGCCCGCGCTACATCCAGTCGGCGAAATTGAACGGCAAGCCCTTCGACCGCTGCTGGCTGGACCACGCGGAAATCGTCGCCGGCGGCACGCTCGAGCTGGAGCTGGGAACGGAGCCGAACAAGGCCTGGGGCCTCGCCCCTGAAGCACCCGTGAACCGGTAACCTCACATGCAAGCGCTCAAAGAAATCCTGGTCCTGCACCACAGCCACCTCGATGTCGGCTACACGCACTCGCAGCCGGTGGCCCTGGAGCTGCACCGCGAGTACATCGAACTGGCGCTCGACCTGCTCGATGAGACGGCCGGCTGGCCCGATGACGGCTCCCGGCCGAAGTGGACCTGCGAGGTGACGGCCCCCGTGCTGCACTGGCTCGCAACGGCCGCCGAGGTCGACGTGGAGCGCTTCCGGCGGCACGTCGGCGCCGGCCGGCTCGCCGTCGGCGCGCTGCGCTACAACAGCACCCCGCTCAATTCCGCCAGCCAGCTCGCCCGGCAGCTTGAGCCGGTCGCCGACCTGCGCCGCCGGCTCGGCGCGCGCATCTCGACCGCCCTCCAGCACGACGTCAACGGCGTGCCCTGGCCGCTCGCCGACCTGCTGCTCGATCGCGACGTCGAACTCCTGGTCATGGCCGTCAATCCGCATCTCGGCGGCGTGGTGCGGCCGCGCCCCGGCGTGTTCCGCTGGCGCACGCCGGCGGGGCGCGAGCTGCGCGTCATGAACGGCAACCACTATACGATGTTCGACCAGATCCTGCTGACGTGGGAACGCTCGCTCGACGCCATGCAGCGCGGCCTGGCGGCTTACACCGCGCACCTCGCAAGCATCGGCTACCCGCACGACTTCCTCTATCTCACCACGACGGCCGCGCCCGAGATGTGGGACAACTCGCCGCCGAACCTGCCCGTGGCGCGGCTCATCCGCCAGTGGAACGCAGCCGGGCGCACGCCCCGCATCCGCTACGTCACGAGCGAGGACCTGCTCGCGCGCATGCGCGAAATCCCCGCCGCCGACCTGCCGCTGCTGGCCGGCGACTGGACCGACTACTGGAACTTCGGGAGCGCCAGCACCGCCGACGCCGTCGCGCGCAGCCGCGCCGCGAAGCGCGCGCTCGCCGTGGCGGAGCGTCTGGCCGCGACGCCGCCCCCGCCGGCGATCGCGCGCGCGGCCGAGCGTGCCCGCGACTTGCTGGATCAGTTCGACGAGCACACCTGGAGCTACTGGGACACCGCGACCGGGGGCGACGCCGCGCGGGTGCAGGACCAGCTCAAGGCCGCCCCCGCCTTTGAAGCCCGCGAGCTGGCCGGCTACGTCGCCACGCACGCGCTGGAGGCGCTGGCCGGGAACCCCGCCCAGTCCGACACCGCGCCCGATCACGCCCTGCTCATCAACCCGTCGCCGCTGGCCCGCGCCGCCTACGTGGACATTCCGCTGGCCTGGCGCAATCCCGGCCCGCGCCTGCGCTGCGAGCGCTTCCTGCCGGCGGGTCCGGGCGCCGCCGTCACGTGCGGCCCGATCGAGCTGCCCGCCTGCGGCGTGCGGCGCGTCCCCCTCGCCGACCTGGCGCCGGCGCCCAACGACGCGCGCGTCCGGCACGAGGATCGCCGGTCGCCGGCGGCGTTTCGCGCGTTCAACAACGTCCGCATCGAAATTGCCCGCAAGGGCGACGCCATCCTGGAGTCGCCGTTCCACCGGCTGTCGTATGACCCGGCCACGGGCCGCATCCTGGGCCTGCTCGACAAGGAGCGGGACTGGGAGGTGCTGCCGGCCGGGGCGGAGTACGGCCTGTTCGACTTCGTTCGCGAGCGCCCCGACGCCCTCGCCGACGGCCGGCGGGAGGCGTACTACGAGCGCGACCTGGACAAGGAGAAGGTTGACGTGTCGTGCTGGCGGCCGTGGCGGGCGGTGCGCGAGCGCGCCACGCGCGTGCTCGATTGCCGGGTCACGCGGAAGGCCGGCGCCGTCACGCTCGACCGGCAGCTCGAAGCGCCCGGCCTGCACAGCCTGCGCCAGCGCCTCACGCTGCGCGCGGACTCGGCGGTTGTCGGCATCGAGATCGAACTCGACAAGCAGTCGTGCGCGGCGCCGGAGGGCATCTACTTCGTGGTGCCGCTGGCTTTGCCGGCGGGCTGGCGCTGTCACTTCGACACGGCGGGGCTCGCCGTGGAACTCGACGCGGAGCAACTGCCGGGCGCGAGCCGGGGCTGGTTCACGGTGGACTCGTTCGTGGCCCTGCACACGGGCGCGCGCGGGGCGACGCTGTTCTGCCCCGACGCCCCGCTGGCGCTGGCGGGCGGGTTCCATTTCGGCCCGCCGCCGGCGTCCATCCCGCGCGACGCCAACCCGCTCCTGCTGGCCTGGCCGCTCAACAACTACTGGAACACCAACTTCCCGCTGGCGCAGTCCGGCCCCGTGGCGCTGCGCTACGGGCTGCTGACCCACGGCGCGTTCGACGCAGCGGAAGCCGCGCGCCAGGCCGACGCGTTCGCCCATCCTGTCATCGTCCATCCTGCGTTTGGGGTACCGAAGGCCGTGCCTACCTGACAGCGCATCTCAGGCGAGAGCGGAATCGGAACCTGGTTGCGGCCAAGAAGAGAGCGGTCCTTCGCGCTGAAGGGGTATTGCAGTGCGAAGCGTGTGGCTTCGACTTCGCTTCCACCTACGGCAGGCACGGATCCGGCTTCTGCGAAGTGCATCATTGCGTGCCGTTGTCGTCGGCAAGCGAGAGCGTCACCACGTCGCTCGCCGAGTTGGCGGTGTTGTGTTCGAATTGCCATCGGATGATCCATCGCACCGACCCCATGCTCACCGTCGTGGACCTCGCCGCCGTTGTGCGCTGCCAAAGAAGCGCACGCCGCGTGTACGAGCGCGGATTATGACGTGTCGCCCCCGCCGTCGCAGCCAGGCTTCCTCGCGACGGAACGTAAGGGTGTCGGCAGGGGCGGACTTTATAAAGTCCGCCCCACCCGATTGCACGCGTCTCGCTCGCTGATATCCCGGTGCCCTGCCAGGATTGGGCGTGAACCCGGTTGTGCCTGCCCATGCGGAGACCCAGAGCATAGAACCCGACAACGCTCAGAAGGCCGCCCCCAGCGGCCAGTATTGCGCGTGGCGCGTTGAAATCGCACCACGCGCCGCAACGCAACTCGATTCCGGGTGTGCTACAGGGCAGCGGCGACGGGAGGGTGTGTGCGGAAGCGACTGGCGCGGTCTGCCCCTGACGGGAATCGCTGACGCCGCGACAGATGTCTGGACGGTCGACGCGGAGCGTGCAATCTTCGACGCGTGAACGGCGCGATGCAAGTTGTCCGCGACTGGGCATGGGGGCAGCGGCAAAGAAGCGGGCCTGGGAGCGTTGCACAAGGACGCCTGACCGGGAGGTCGGGTGGCATACCATGAGAGGCGCGGGCGGGCAGAGGTATCCGGCCGGCCGAGTAGTGATCTGTGGCAAGCGGTTGCCTGGAGCGTCCCCGATGCCCTCCGCCTTGCCAGCCGCGGCTGTCGATCAACGAGACAGAACAACCCGGAAGCCGAGGTAGCAGTCACGAAGCGAATCGTGGATACCGCGGCGGAAATCGCAACGCAGAATATCCTTTGCGTCACTGTCCCAGGATCCCCCTCGCCACGCGCCGCACGACGACCCCGCGGAATCCGATGCCGTCAGCTCACAGACATTGCCGCCTACTCCGTACAGGCCCCAGGAGTTTCTTCCACTCTTATCAACCGGACAGGTTACCGCATACCCATCGTTATAGCCGCCGATTCTCTCGAACCATGCGCTTTCCTGGCCACTGAAATTGCCGAAGGCTGGCGGCCAGTCATTGCCCCACGGGTACGTCCTGCTATCCCCGCACTTGGCGTACGCCAGCCATTCGGACTCGCTTGGCAGCCTTGCCTTATACCCTTCCGGTAGCTTCACGTTGCTGTTTACCCAGGCGGCAAAGTCCTTGGCATCGTAGAAGTTGACATTGACCACAGGCTGGTTGTCTCCGTTCAAGCTCTTTCCCCCGAAATCCTTGCTGCGATGGTCAGGCTTGTACCGCCGGTACTCGCCGTTCGTCACCTCGTATTTCCCAACCCACGTCTGCAACGCCTGAATCCATACAAATGACATCTTCACCCCGGCGCCAAGGTCCAGAGACATCTCCTTAGCCGTTTCCGGCTGAACCGCTGCCGGGAGGGCCTGAGTCCGAGCTTGGGCATTTGTCGATGGTGAAGATCCGGAAGCATCCTTCGCCAGGCCTGCCGACTCCCTCCCCTGTGCCAGCGCTTGGAGGAGCCAAACGTCGATGACTCCGCTGATCAGCAACATGATCGCGGTCGACTTCAGTGACATACGGCTCATCTTCTTCTGCTCCTCACTCACGGGTGGTTGTATGCCGGTCATGCCCGGCTGCCTAGGGACTCGCACGCGAGAGCTTGCCAGCTTTTCGCATGAGGTCAAGCCTGGTGGAAATCAGTCTCGAAGTAGGTCGGCTATTCCCTGCCGACCCGGTCGGACAAGAATGCCTGACCTACTGATTGCCGCCGTCACCCACCTGCACCGCTTCGCCCTCCCGGTGCGATTCCAGGCAGCCTGTCTCACACGCGAGGGAGGGCGAGTATCCTCACGAGCCGCGCGACACAAGGGTGCGAGGCGCCCGTGCCGCGGTTCCAGGTGTGGTGGAAGACCACCCGGCCGCCGGGCTTGAGGCGCGGATGGCGCGGGTGCTCACTCCTTGCTGCGGCCGGGCGCTTGCCTGCCTCTGCCAGAGGAAGCCGCGAGCGCTTCCCTTTTCCCGCAAGATGTGCAGATGATTTGCCAGACACCAATATGTCCCAGGACTTCCTCGATGCCACGGGGCGTGATGAGAGGGATTGGGGAAATGTGTCGCGTGAACGCGCGAACGGCGTAGCCACGCCCGCCAGGGCATAGCCAGCTCCTGCGTGGCTCCCGGTGCCAGGCTTGCGGCTGATCTGCCAGGCCACCCCGTCGCCTTCTCTTCTCGTAGATCTGCCGCCGCAAGGCGGCGGACGCATACCCCCGATCCCTTCCAGCCGCCCGCCGCCACTATGCGAATTTCCGCAAACCGGCAGATATGTCTTGATCGTATTGCATGAATACAGCAGAATCTGTGCATTGAACAGTAACGGAGTGCGGCATGCTCAAGGACGTTGTCATATCGCAGCAACGAGATCTGGACGCGAAGATGCGCCAGCGCTATGTGGAGCGGCATCTCGGCGACACGCTTGGTGACAACGATCTGATCAAAGTGGTCCTTGGCCCGCGACGGTGCGGTAAGTCCTTTCTGGCCATGCACCTGACCGCGTCACAGTCGCCGCGGGGGTACGTCAACTTTGACGACGAGCGCCTGGCTGGCCTCGAGGAATACGACGCCCTGATCGCGGCTATCGACGCGGTATACGGGAACCCGCGTTGTCTGCTCCTGGACGAGATCCAGAACGTTCCCCGGTGGGAACTCCTCGTGAATCGGCTTCAGCGCCAAGGCAGGAGAATGTACATCACGGGCAGCAACGCACACCTGCTAAGCAGCGAGCTGGCCACGCACCTCACGGGTCGTCATATCCCCATCGTGCTGTTCCCCTTCGCGTTTGGCGAGTACATGTCCTCGCTCCGGGGCCCGCTGACGCAGCCCGAGCGTGAACAAGCGCTACGGACTTACGTGGAACAGGGCGGCATGCCGGAGCCCTTGGTGCAGGCGATCGAACCGGTCAGCTACCTGCGCACGCTCTGGGATTCCATCGTCTACAAGGACATTGTGCGACGGCACCGCATCCGCTCCGTGGCCGGTATCGAAGACCTGGCCGGCTACCTGCTCGCCAATGTGACGAGCGAGTACTCGCTGAACCGCCTGGCCGAGGTCACGCGCGTTCAGAGCGCGCACACGGTCCAGAAGTACCTCGACCACCTCGCCGAGGCCTTTCTGTTCTTCTCTTTGCAGCGCTACTCGCGGAAGTTCCGCGAGCAGGCGCGCGCCAACCGCAAGATCTACTGCATCGACAACGGCTTCGTGACAGCGCGAGGCTTTCGATTCACAGACAAGATCGGGGCCCTGTTCGAGAACACGGTGGCGATCGCCCTGCACAAACGCCGCCTCGAAGGCAAGTGCGAGGTGTATTTCTGGCACGGAGAGCGCGACGAAGAGGTGGACTTCGTGGTGAAGGAAGGTCCTCACATCGTGCAACTCATCCAGGTGTGCTGGGACATGCAACACCCCGCAACCCGTCACCGCGAGGTGCGTTCGCTGCTGCAGGCCTCCAAAGCGCTGGGCTGCGACAACCTGCTCATTCTGACCGCCAACGTGGCAGGCAAAGAGGACGTCGAATGGTTCGGCACGCGACGCGGCATTCGCCTGCAACCTCTGGCCGATTGGGCTGAATGAGCGGTCACGGCGCTGCCTTGGCCCCGAGTCATACCTCGACGACTCGTGAGGGGGTGGGGAAGCGTTGACAGGGGAAAGCGCAGAGCTCCGTTATCGCACACCGCCGCGCAGTTGAACTCTCATGGTGGCTCGCCGCCGTCCAAACCCTTCCACCACTTCCTCCGGACGTTTGGGCGCCATCCGGAACCACCCCGCGCCCCAGATTCCGCCTCACACCAGCGCCGCCAACTCCTGCATCGCGACACAAGGGTGTAGCGACGCGGTTGTAGTGTGGTAGAAGACCTCCCGGCCGCTGGGCTTGAGTCGCGGATGGCGCTTGGGTGGTCACTCCTTGCTGCGGCTGGCCCCCTCGCCCTGCTCCCGCATCAAGGAAGCCGGGAGCGCTTCCCTTTTCCCGAGAGATGTGCAGATAATTTGTCTGGCGCCAATATATCGGCACCAGTATGTCTGGGCTGGATGTCGCCGCTGCTGGTGCTGAACGGGATGTGAGTATCGATGATCTATCTTCTGGTGTTGGCTTCAGGCTTTGCCGGCCTGGTGTATGAAGTGCTGTGGATGAAGCAGCTCGGGTTGCTTTTCGGCAATACGTCGCATGCGGCGGCAGCTACGCTGGGCGCTTTCTTCACGGGTCTGGCGGCCGGGAGCTGGTTCTGGGGCCGCCGCGCCGCCGGGATGCGCAACCCGCTGCGCGCCTACGCGTGGCTGGAGGCGGGGATTGCCGCCACGGCGCTGATCTACTTCGTCATCCTCGCCGCCTACTACCGCATCTACCCGCTCGTGTACCAGCATGTCGGATCCGCTTCCCTCCGGCAGCTGATCAAGTTCGGCCTGGCGCTCCTGCTCATCTTTCCGCCGGCTTTCTGCATGGGCGGTACGCTGCCCGTCATGGGCCAGCACGCGATCCGGAACCTGTCGCGGTTCGGCGCTCTGTCGGCGCTGCTGTACGGGGTCAACACGCTCGGCGCGGCGCTGGGCGCCGGGCTCGCGGGGTTCTTCCTGCCGCTGTGGCTCGGCTTCAAGGCCACGTGCGCGGGGGCCATGCTGATCAGCGCGGCGGTGGCGGCGGCGGCGTTCGTGCTGTCGCGGAAGGAAGGTGCCAGGTGTCGGGCGCCAGGTGTCAGTCGGGCCTCGGATGTTTCCCCGGTGTCCCTGGAACCAGAAACCCGCAACCCGCAAGCTGGCATTCTCCAGAACGCGGCCGGCGGCGGGCAATCGGCTTCCGCGCGCTGGGCAATCCTGCCGCTCTGCTTCCTCTCCGGCTTCGGCGTCCTGGCGCTGGAAGTGCTCTGGACGCGAATGTTTGCGCAGGTGCTGGACAACTCCGTCTACACGTTCGCGGCGATCCTGGTGCTGGTGCTCGTGTGCCTGGCGACCGGAGCGCTCCTCAGTTCCCGCCTGGCGCGGCTGGAGGTTTCGCCATGGCGCGTCCTAGCGCTGCTCGCCCTGCTGAGCGGCCTCGCCGTGGCGCTCACGCCGTTCGTGTTCATGCGCGTTACCCACGCCTTCGAGATTCTGGCGTTTCGCGTGTCCTGGCCCCGCTACGTGTGGGAGGTCTTCAAGCACGCCGGCCTGGTGATCGCGATTCCCGCGCTGCTGTCGGGAACCGTATTCCCGTTCCTCATGAAGATGGAGGAGCGCCACGCGGATTCGGCCGGCTGGAGCCTCGGCCGGCTGTCGGCCGTGAATACGGCCGGCGCCATTCTCGGGTCCTTGCTCTGCGGCTTCGTGTTCCTGGGCGCTCTCGGGATGTGGGGCACCATGCGGATGCTCGCGGTTCTCTACCTCCTGGCGGCGGTCGTCATCCCGTCCGGATGGAACGGGAGAGGCGTCGTCCTGCGGGTGGCCGGAGTGACGGCGCTCTGGCTGGCATTCTCGGCCCTGGACCCGACGGGGCTGCCGGTTACCGCCGTGGACCGGCGGCGCGCGCAGGAGGAGGTCGTGGAAGTGTGGGAAGGGAGCGACTGCACCGTGGCGGTGGTGCGCGACCCGCACGGGCTCTCCATCAAGGTCAACTCGGACTACGGGCTCGGGTCCACCGGGGCGTTCATGCAGGAGCGGCTGCAGAACGACCTCCCGCTCATGGTGTGGCCGCGCACGAAGAGCATCTTCTTCCTGGGCGTGGGCACGGGCATCACGGCGGGCGGGGCGCTGGATCCCCAGTTTACGAACGTGGCGCGCGTGGTGGCCTGCGAGCTGGTGCCGGAGGTGCTCACCGCGGCGCGGAAGTACATCACGAACTGGAACGGCCGCGACTGCACGGGCGGCCTGTTCACGGACCCGCGCGTCACGCTGCTGGCGGAGGACGGGCGCCATTACCTGATGGCGGCGCCCGAACGGTTCGACATGGTGAACGGGGAGCTCTTCATCCCGTTCCGGTCCGGCGCGGGCAGTCTCTACAGCCGCGAGCATTTCGAGAGCGTCCGGGCGCGGCTCGCACCGGGCGGGGTGTTCGTCCAGTGGCTGCCGCTTTACCAGGTGACGGAGCACGAATTCGGGATCATCGTGCGGACCATGCTGGAGGTCTTCCCTCAGGTCTCGCTTTGGCGCATCTCCTTTCAACCCGGCGAGGAGGTGGTGGCGCTGGTGGGCCACGCAGACGCCCGGCCCCTGCCGTTCTGCGACATGCGGACCGGAGAAGCCAGGCGGGCCGCCGTGGCCGGAAAGGCCCACCGGAATCTCGGCAATCTCCTGCTGCCGTTCAACCCCGGCACCATGCTGTTCTTCTACGGCGGCAACCTGACGGCGGCCCGGGAACGGTTTGCCGGCTATCCGGTGAATACCGACGACAAGCCCGTGATCGAGTACATGGCGCCGCGCACCTATCGCGACGCACCCGGCACGGTCATCCCGTGGTTTGTGGGACCGCGGATTGCCCAACTGGTGGATGAGGTCCAGCGGATCTGTCCGCCTGACCGCGATCCTTTGCTCGTGGACCGCGCGACGGCCGATCGCCGGCTGCCGGTCGCCGGCGCGGCCTTCCACTGGGCTCGCCTGTGGGAGATCATGGGGGACGAGGAGAAGTGCCGCGCGTCCTGGGAGCGGTTCGTGCGGGCCTGGACAGCAGACTGAGAAGGGCATGCGGATAAGGGGAGGCTCTTGCAGAACCCCTCGCGTCGCCCGCCTGCGGCGGTCGCCACGAGGGGTTTTGCAGGTGAAAACGGCGCGGCCGCACACGGTTCGGGACTTCCGATCCAGGTTCAGCCCATCGGCGGCAAGGGTCAGGCCAAGCGCTGAGCGCAGCGGTTCCGGTCACGGGTCGGTCAGGATCCCCTTCAATGCGGCCTCGATGGCGACCGGGTCGACTCCGCGCGGCCCGGGCGCGCTGAGGTAGGCGATCCGCCCGTCAGCCCCGACGATCCCTGCACGCGCGGGCCAGGCGCGAAAGCGCTTCTGCACGCTGTCCTGCATGTCGTCGATCAGGCAGGGGAACGTGATGCCGAGCGTTCTGACGCAGTCCGATGCGATCTTCGCCCTTGCCAGGTCGTTCGTCGGCGTTTTGTAGACGACGCCGGCCCGCCGGTTGGACTCGGTCTGGCGGCCATCGTCAGGATGGGCCTCACGCACGTAGATCATCTTGAAGTCCGCCTGGTCCTTGTACCGCCGGTACAAGCGCTCGACGGCCGGGGCCGCCTCGCGGAACGGGGGTCACGTGAAACTCGAGAAGATCAGGACGACCGGTCGCTTCTTCGCGGGATCCGCCAGCGACTCGCGGGCGCCGGGTTTCGCCGTGCCGTCGTCGTCCAGTCGCTGCAACTCGATCCGCGGGATGGGATCGCCAACCAAGGGGCCGCCGGATGCATCCGGCCGCGTCCCAGGCCCCTGCGCGGCCGCGATCGTTAGTAGGGCGAGCGCCAGAACCGCGCTGGCTCGGAGAGGGTGACGTGTGTTCGTATATGCCTTCCTTTTTCCAATGTTTACAGGCATTTTCGTGCGTTTTCCGGTCGGATAGTGGCGCGCCTGGCAGGGCTCGAACCTGCAACCTTCTGATCCGAAGGCTGAGGGGCGTTACGCGTTATTGGCCTGTTCACGGCGTTTCTTGCGAGTTGTGGCGGAAATGTTTGATACTTGTTTGACACGCGGTCTTTTCCTTGCGATGATGCTTGCGCGGGTTTGAACGTGCTTTCTACGGGTTGCCGGCGGCGGTGGCTGGGCCTTGGCCGTGGAGGCTGTTCATGGTGTGCGGCATTCATCGGGAGGGATGTTCATGCCACTGGAAATGCGGAAGACAAGCAGTTGGTGGTACGGTCGGTATAACGTGAATGGCAAGGTCCATTGCGCGAATCTCCTGATCCGAATCGAAGGGATAC
>CAYOBW010000123.1:0-20249 GCA_964402115.1 uncultured Victivallales bacterium | reverse complement strand
CCGACGCGCAGCCCGGCGTGTTCGCCTGCCGCGTCGTGGCGGACGGCGCGCGGTCGGAGCCCGCGCTCCTCAACCGGCCCGACGCGTGGTGGCTGCAGGGCGATGCCGGGCCCGGCGCGACCCCCGGCGGCTGGCTGCGCATCTTCGGCAAGTGCCTGGGGCGCGAGGCGACGAGCGTGCGCGTCCGGCTGGTTGCCGCCGGCGGGACGTCCGTCGCGCTGCGCGCGGACGCCGCCGACGGCTGGTCACTGCGCTGTCCGCTGCCGGCGGGAACGGCGCCCGGCACGTACACCGTGCGCCTGCACAACGGCCAGGGCGGCGCCGGCGCCTGGGGCGAGGCGGGCACGGTGGCCGTCGCGGCGCCGACGCCGTGGCCGACCAACGTCTACAGCGTGCTCGAGTCCTGCGGGCCGGACGCGCTGCGCGAGATGCGCCGCTCCCTGGTCAAGTACGGCCAGCCGGTCGACCGCACCGACGGCGTGTCGGCCGCGCTGGCCAAAGCCAAGGCCAACGGGGGCGGCATCGTCTACTTCCCGGCGGGGCGCTACCACCTGAAGGGACCGCTCGAGCTCCCGCCGCGTACCCTGCTGAAGGGCGAAGGTATGGGCCTGGTCACGCTGTGGTGGGGCAGCGGCAAGTTCAACCTCGACGGCGGCGGCGACCAGGGCCTGGCCCGGGAAGCCGGGCCCAAGGCGAAGGTCAACCCGATCGGGGGCCCGGCCTTCGGCATCGAGGAGCTGAGCCTCTACCTGCCCCTGGACCACGGCACGGGCATCAACGGCTATGGCGAAGTGCGGCTGCGCCGGGTGCGCGTGCGGGTCGACCACCTCTGGGCGCAGGACGGCAATGCGCGCCCCGAAGGGCTGGTGGCGCGGCTGGGGCGCAACTTCGAGGTCACCGACTGCGATATCATCGCCAGGGGCGAGGGCCTGGCGCCGGGCGCGTACGGCGTCATCGCCCGCAACCGCATCCTCGCGGGCAAGACGCCGTGCCCCCTCGGCGGCGCCCGCGGGATCATCGTCGAGGACAACCAGTTCGTCAGCACCTACCCCACCGCCTACCAGAATATCGCCGGGGTGGGCCAGGACATCTACTACGCCCGCAACCGCCACGAGGCCCAGAACGCGCACCAGGCCGACTTCTCGTACACCTTCGACCGGGGCGGGACGGCCTACCACGGCACGCTGGCGGCGATCCAGGGGGTCAAGCTGACCCTCGCCGCCGACCCGCACTTCGAGAAGTGGGCCGACGAGCGCCACGGCCTCTGGCGCAAGGCGGTGGTCTGCGTGGTCGACGGGAAGGGCAGCGGCCAGTGGCGCAGCGTGGCCGCGTTCGCCGGACGCGAGTGGACGCTCGCGGCGCCCTTTGCCGTGGCGCCCGACGAGCGCAGCGTGGTCACCATCGTGCCCCTGTGCGGCCGCGCGCTGATGATCGCCAACCGTTTCGAAGACGCCAACTGGGTCAACGCCGGCTTCGGCACGGCCCTGGACGTCATCTACGCGGACAACCGCCTCGTGCGCTGCGCGGAGCTGCTCAACTACGGCATGGCCGCGCCGGAGTACCTCTGTCCCAACTTCAACGTCCAGTGCTTCGACAACGAGCTGAGCGAAGGCCTGAGCTCGATCGTCATCGCCGGCAGCGTGCGGCCGGCCGAAGCCTTCGCGGGCCAGGTCACCCAGAACGTGATCCACCGCCGCGAACGGCTGACGGCCGACAACAGCGGCGCCATCAGGATCCAGGGCGCGGCGCTGCGCGAGGTCATCGTCGAGGGCTGCACGGCGGCGCATCCGGACAGCAACATCCGCGTCGAGCGCGGGCCTGGCGGCGTGCTCGTCCGGCACTGTCGCACGGTGAACGGCGAGCTGCCGTGCGAAGGTGCAACGCAATCGCCTTAGGGGAACGAACCGGCTGCCGATCTTCGTTATGCCACGCACCGTCACATGGCTTGTCGCCCTGCTGCTGACGCGGCTGTCGGCGCCGCCCGCCGCAGTGGCGGAGGCGCAGACGCCCGTTATCGCAGCACCCGGCCCCCTCGACAATCCCACTGCGGCGGCGTATCGCGCGTATTTCATTGGCGAGCTGGACGCCATGCGTGCGCGGTTCTTCCGTTCCGACGCGCGTTCCCTGCAACAGAACGCCTCGAACATCCACGTCGCCGCGCAAGTCGCCGCGTGCGAACTGCGCGCCTGGCAGTGGACGCAGGATGAACGCTATGCGCGGTCGGCCGTCGCCAGGTTGCGCTTGATTGCGGCGCAGGAGCCGGAGATCCGCGAGGCGGACTTCTTCACTGTCTACCCGCTGACGCTCGCCTGGCGGGCAGCGGTGGACGGCAAGCTCGCGGACGACGCGTTGAGCACGGCTATGGAGACCTTCGCCGCGCGGCGCTTCAAGGCGCGCGATGCCCTCGACCTGAACAACCAGACGCTGAACCGCGCCTGCGGCCTGGAATTGGCCGCGCAGACCTGGCCCGCGTTGAAACAGGCACAGACGTGGCATGCGTACGCGCTGACGATTGCAGCCCTGCTGGAGCAGACCGAGGACATCCCGGAGAACGCGCCAAACTACAACTCCCTCGATCTCGCTTGCGCCTGGTTGCTGACGGATCTGCTCAAGCGTCCCGACCTCGCGACAAGGCCGGGCCTTGCGGCCATGTACCGGCGTTATCGGGATCAGGTCAGCCCGGCGGGGTTCCTGGCGCCGTATGGCGATTCCGGCACGGCGCCGCGCGCCGGCGATCCTGACTGGCCCATGCACTCACCGTGGGCGCACTACGTCGCGGCTTTCGAGCGGGCGGCGCACGTGTATCGCGATCCCACGCTGCGGTGGGCGGCGGTGCACCTGGCGCAGGCGGGGGCGCGGCACATGCCGCCGAGCGACGGCTACACAGGCATCGAGGCGCTCCTATACTTCAGTTTCGCCGTGGACTGGGCCGCTGCCGACCGCACCACAACACAGCCTGCACGGGCTTCGGGCGTGCTGACGCGGCGCGATGCCGAAACAACCGGAGCACCCGACAAGCTTATCCTGGCTCCGTCACGGGAGCCCGGCGCGCCCTTCCTCCTGTCGGATTTGTATGGCCGTGGGGCACATGCGCACGAGAACCAGCAGGGGGCGGTCACCTACTTCGAGTTTCGCGATACGCCGCTGCTCACGGCGCTCGGCTACAACAACCGCGAACCTGCGCACGCCAATCTCGTGCTGCTGGCCCCCGACGGAGAGCCGTTTCCGCACACACCGGGCGGGTTTGCGCCGGGGGTGTGGCATGAAGCAAGCCTGCCGTCCTCGCGCGTACCACGTCATGACGAGTCTGCACCCTTTCGCCGCCGCCTCGACGCGCTGACGTTCCGCATCGCCGCGGGGCCGACGGGGGTTGTCTTCGCCGCGGCCGATCTGCAGCTCACGGGCAGCGACAAGCCGGCCATCCGGCTCGATGACCTGCGCGCAGTCACCGGCTGGCAGGGCGATCCCACGCCGGGCGCCGAGGGACTGGCGTGGCACGTTGCGGCCGGCGTGCAGATGTTCGGCAAGACAGGATTCGCGACGGACTTCGACTGCCGCGAGTACCCGACGCTGCGATTCCGGTGGAAGCTGTCGAACAACGACCAGCCGGTGCGCCCTGTCATTCTGCGCGTTCAAAGCGGCAGACACATGCTTGACTACCATGCGGAAGCCCGGCAACTCGCACCCACGCTGGTCGCTGCCACGGTCGAGCAACGCGACGGGATCCAGCGCGGCACGCTGCGCTACACCGGCTGGTTCACGCCGGATACCACGCTGTGCCGGGAACTGGCGCTGACAGCGGCCGGCGTGCTCGTCGTCCGCGATACGCTCGTGCCCGGCGCGGCGGCACGCGGCCTGGTCGCCGGTCCGCTCTGGCACATGGCGGCCACGAATGCGCCGCACGCGCAAGGGAACTGGTTCAACAGCGCGGGCGGCAGCATGGAACTGCTCACCTGGTTCGCACCGGTCGCGGCGCGCACCTTCGGTACACAGGCCGCCAACCTCTGGAGCAAGGACAACCAGCAGACCGTCTTTGCCCGCCAACCGCTACAGGTCGGGCAACCCGTTACGTTCGTCAGCGTGCTCGTGCCGCACGAGCGCGGCACGGACCCTGCGGCCATCGCGACGCGCATTGCGGTCGAGTGGCCCGAACCGGGCCGCGCGCGCATCAACATCGGAGACCCCGGTCACCCGATCGAGTTCTCCCAGGAGAGAGTCGCACCATGAGAAACACCGTCACGCTCGCCCGGGCCGCCGATGCTCCGGGCGCGACCCGGATCGCGCGCTGGAAGGACGACAAGGCCTGCGCCTTCGTCCTTATGGTGAAATGAACCGGCGTGCGCCGCCATGAGGCTCCCCATGACCATCCGCATGCTTCATCTCCCTGCCCTGATCGCGGCCTGCGCGTGCGCGGCGGCAGCCGAACTCACCGTGGTTCCGGACCATGCCGACGGCTGCTACGCGCTGGGTGAGCCGGTGACCTGGACCATCGCGGGCGGCACGGCCCACCCCGCCCTCCCCTATGCCGTTCAAGCGGACGGGCAAACCACGATCGCCACGGGCACGTTGAGCTTCGCCGTCGGCAAGGCGGTGGTGTCCGCGGCGCTCGACCGCCCGGGCACGCTGCTGCTGACGGTGACGGTCGGCGAGAAGAAAACCGTTCGCAGCGGAGCGGCCGTGGCCTGGCCGGCGATCAGGTCCACCGTGCCCGAGCCGGCCGATTTCGACGCGTTCTGGAAGCAGAAACTGGCGGAGCTTGACCTTGTCCCGCTGCATCCGGTGCTTGAGGAGGTGGACGCGGGTTCCCCCGGCGTCCAGCTCTGGAAGATCACTCTGGACAGCGTCGGGGGCGCCAGGGTCCATGGTTACCTGGCTCGTCCCAGGGGCGCCAACCCGCTGCCGGCACAGCTGCAGGCGCAGTACTGGGGGCTTTATCCGCTGAAGAAGAGCGACGTGGTGGGGATTGCCAGAAAAGGCTGGCTGGCCCTGAACATCATGGCGCATGACCTCCCCTGCGATCGCGACGAGGCCTTCTACAAGGAGGCGGAAAAGACGGGACAGTACAACGTCTTCCGCGGCGCGGAAAATCGGGACAAGAGCTACTTCCTGCGCATGTTCCTCGCCTGCTCGCGGGCGGTGGATTACCTGGCCGGGCGCAGCGATTGGAACAAAGCCACCCTCCTTGTCCAAGGCGGCAGCCAGGGCGGATTCCAGGGGTTGGCCACGGCCGCCCTCAACCCGAAGGTGACGGCGCTGACCGTCTTCGTCCCCGGCGGTTGCGACCTGACCGGCTTCCTGGAGGGGCGGCCCAGCGGATGGCCGGGCTGGGTCGGCAGCAGGGCGACCGGCGCCGAACGCGAAGCCAGGATTGCAACCGCCGGCTACTACGACGCGAATAACTTCGCCAAGCGCATCAAGTGCCCGGTGCTGGTCGGCACGGGGTTGATTGACAGCGTTACCTCCCCGCTGACCCAGTTCACGATGTTCAACAATCTCACGGCGCCGAAGCGGCTGGTGCTCATGCCTGAGGACGAGCATATTGCCCCGCATACCGCGTACAAAGCCGTCCAGGGTGCGTGGTGGAAGGCGGCTGCCGCGGGCGAACCGTTGCCAATGCCATGAAAGACAGCCTGAAACGCGACTTCATCGTCCTCGCCGCCCTGCTGTGTGGTGCTGCTGCCGCAAGCGCCGAACCCGCTTACGCGGATGCATGCCCCGAGTGGCAGATTCGCAGTTGGGCCGGGCGGCCCTTCGTCTTCCTTAACTACCTCGCCGCCGGCGGGCGGCTGCTCCTGACCCATGCCCAGGCGGAACGACTGGGCGATCGGCTGGTTGCCCTCAAACGCGCGGGACGGGTAGAGTTGTTTGGTCTGGCAAAAGCGAAGATTCCCCCGCACATTGACGTGGAGCGCTGGTACACGCCGCCGCATTGGGGCGCCAGCGCGACGACACTGGCCGCACGCAAGCAGGGTGTGGAACTGCTGCCCTACGAGCAGCGCTTCGTGGCGGAGGTCGCCCGCGTCATGAAAGGCCTGCGCGACGAGTACGTGCCGGTCCGTGTCACCGGAGCTGTCGAGTTCACGGTCAACTGGCGGCCGACGGGTTGGCTGATCGGGCTCATCAATAACGAAGGCGTGACCAAGGGCAACACAACGCCGGTGAAGGACAACAGGGTCAGCCTGGACATCGCGCCGGGCGAGGTGCGCATCATCGAGCTCAGGGAGCGGCAGCTCCAAGGACTTAGCCATGAAGCAGACCCTCAGCATCTTCGCCGCCAGCTGCTGGGGTCGCCGGCCACGGTCCGGGCGGCCACCTGTCATAAAGGAGAAACGACCATGAAACACGTCCTCACGCTTCTTGCTGCCTTCCTGCTTGCGCCTTTGGCCGCGCTTCACGCCGCCGAGGAGCCGCCGGTGCTCCCCGTCTGGCCCGCCGGGAAGATGCCCGGCGCCGGGGCCGCGGCGCCTGAAAGCGAGGCCCCCGCCAGGGGGGACGGGGTCATCCGCGTCACCAATGTCAGCGAGCCGACGCTCACGGTCTTTCGCGCGCCAGCGGCGACGGCGCCCACGCCGGCCGTGATCATCTGCCCCGGGGGCGCCTACCAGATCCTGGCGATGAACAAGGAAGGCACCGAGATCGCCGCATGGCTGAACACGCTCGGCGTCACTGGCATCGTCCTGAAGTACCGCGTCCCGAAGAACATGGAAGGGGCCTTGCAGGACCTCCAGCGGGCCGTGCGCCTGGTGCGCGCCCGGCAGCAGGAATGGAACATCGACGTGACGCGCGTCGGCGTGATGGGTTTCTCGGCCGGCGGCAACCTCTGCGCCCGGCTGAGCACCACCCACGGCACCGCGTCCTATCCGCCGCTCGACGACGTCGACCGCAGCGACGACCGCCCCGCTTTCACCGTCCTGGTCTATCCCGCCTACCTCGGGGCCGGCGGACGCGTGGCGCAAAACCTGAAGGTTTCCGGGAAGGCGCCGCCATCGTTCATTGCGCAGTCCGAGGATGACAAGAGTTTCGTGGCCGGCACCAAGTTGTACGTGGAAGCCCTGACCGCCGCCAAGGTGCCGCACGAGTTTGCGCTCTTTCCAACCGGCGGGCACGGCTACGGCCTGCGCTGCACGCAGGACGCCAAGGCATGGCCTGACCGCTGTGCTGCCTGGCTGAAGACCATCCGGGTGCTGCCGTAGCCGGGGAGTTGATTTGACCCTATGAAGCATGCCCTCACGCTCCTCACCGTTCTGCTGCTCCCACCGCTGACCGCGATCCCCGCGACCGATGGGGATGCGCGCAAGCCCATTCGGGTCGAGACCGGACTCCTGCAAGGTGTGCTCAGTCCGCGGCATGACGTGGTCGCTTTCAAGGGCGTCCCCTACGCGGCGGCGCCGGTTGGGGACCTGCGCTGGCGCGAGCCGCAACCTCCCGTCGGCTGGGACGGCATCCGCAAAGCCAACACGTTCGGCGCGAGCTGCACCCAGCCACCAAGCCCCGGCGGCAAGCAGCCGGTCGAAATGGGCGAGGACTGCCTGTTTCTCAATGTCTGGGCGCCGGTGCAACCGTCCGCGGAGCAGCGCGCCGTCCTGTTCTTCATCCACGGCGGCATGGGACTCTTCGGGTCCGGGAATGTGAACGGGGAGGAACTGGCGCGGAAGGGGATCATCGTTGTCTCCGTGAATTACCGGCTGGGAATCTTCGCCGGCCTGGGCCATCCCGAACTGACCGCCGAATCGCCGCAGCGCACCAGCGGCACGTACGGCATGCTGGACTTGATTGCCGCGTTACGCTGGGTACGGAACAATATCGCGGCCTTCGGGGGCGACCCGGGCAAAGTGACCCTCGCCGGACACTCCAGCGGCGCGAGCGCCATGCACTACCTGATCGCCAGCCCCGTGACGAAGGGACTGTTCCGCGGCGCGATTGGCGTGAGCTTCCCCTACGATTACCTGACGAAGCCGCACACGATCCCGTTTGTCCGGCAGAAGGAGGAGAACGGGGTGGCGTTCGCCAGGATCAAGGGCGCCAAATCAGTGGCGGACCTGCGGAAGATCCCGGCCCTGGAACTCATCGCCAACGATCCGGCGGTGACGCAGGCGAAGCTGATCCATCTGGGCAGCGGCGCCGCGCGCGACGGGTGGGCCTTTCCGCTGACGTATGCGGACGCGCTGGAGAAGGGCCTGGCAAACGACGTGCCGACCCTGACCGGTTTCACGGCGGACGACTTCGGGCCGCCCGCCGCGCACCTGAAGACCACCGTGGCCTCTTTCGCCGGCAGCCTGCCCGGCATGTTCGGGGAGAACCGGGACGCCTTCCTGGCGAAGAGGGCTGCCTTCCTGGCGCTTTGTCCCGTGACCACCGATCAAGAGGCTCGCGAAATGGCCAAGCTGGCGCAGATTGAGTATCGGATGGCGACAGTCCATTACTGGGCCAAACGGAGAGCCGCGACGGCGCGAACGCCGGTCTACAGCTACTTCTTCGACCAGGCCGTTCCATCGGAGCGGGGGGCCTATCATGGCTCGGACCTGGCCTATGCGTTCAACGACCTCAATAACCAGGACCGGCCCTGGACGGAGGAGGATCGGCGCGTCGCGGAGGAGGTCTCTGCGTACTGGGTGAATTTCGTCAACACCGGCAATCCCAACGGACCAAATCTGCCGCAGTGGCTGCCGTTCGATGCCAACGGGCCCTCGACGATGGCGCTCGGCAGGGCAGCGGGGCCGCGTCAGATAGCCGCCAAGGCGCGACTTGACTTCTATCGGGCGTTGTTGGAGAGATGATGGTCCCGTAACGGCCCCACAGGCTGACGGGATGCAACGCATGAAACGCACTCAACGACAACCATGCACAGCAAAGGCCCCACCATCTATGACAGTGACCAGGTCGACGCGTTCTGCCGCAAGAACGGCATCAACCCGCACGCCCTGAAGCGCTTTCGCCTCGCGTTCTTCAAGAAGGCGCTGCCGCTTGATGCGTGCCTGGCAACGCTCCCGACAGCGGGCGGCGCGGCTTTCGCGGAGCACGTCGGCTTGCAGCGGCTCAGGCTCGCGGAACGGCAGGACTCGAACAGGGACGGCGCCTCCAAGCTCGTCTTTGTCACCGCGGAGGAGCAGCGCGTTGAAGCGGTGATTCTGCGGATCCGTTCGGGCCGCACGACCCTTTGCATCTCTTCCCAGATCGGTTGCAGCGCAGCTTGCGCCTTCTGTGCGACGGGCCGGATGGGCTTCACGCGCAACCTGACCGTTGGCGAACTGCTCGACCAGGTCGTGCTTGCCCGCCGGCTGCTCGGCGCGGAGGGCCGCCGCTTGCGCAACATCGTCATCATGGGCATGGGCGAGCCGTTCCATAACGAGCAGGCCGTTTGCAGCGCCTTGGAATGCCTGCGGGATGCGCGCTGCTTCTGTTTCTCCGATCGACATCTGCTCGTTTCCACCGCAGGCGTGCCCGACGCCATGCTCCGTTTCGGCGCGGCCTTTCCCGCCATCCGTCTCGCCCTGAGCCTGCATGCCGCCCGCCAGGATGTGCGTGCGCGCCTCATGCCCCTCGGTGGCGGCGACTCGCTCGAGACGCTCCGCGCCGTGCTCCCCACCCTCGCGCGGCACGGACACTGCATGATCGAGTACCTGCTGCTCAAGGACGTCAACGATGGCCCCGCCGATCTCGCCGCCCTCTGCGAGTACTTGCGCGGCTTGCCGGTACACATCAACCTGATTCAATTCAACCCCTTCCCCGGCGCCCCCTTCCTGCCCGTCACACGCATGGCCCGCGAGGCTTTCGGCAACGAGTTGCGCAAAGCCGGCTTCAAGGTCACGTTGCGCCACTCCCTCGGCGCCGACATTGCCGCCGCCTGCGGGCAACTGGCCGGAACCGCACCGGCACACGACGGGGCTTCCGCATGAGCAAGGGGAAAGCGTGAGCGTGAGAACGGCTGTGGAACAACGACCGGTTATTGAAACGCGGCCGGGAATGGTCTATGCTCTTCCGCCTGTTCGGCATCGCGGAACCGCGGATGCGGTTTGCGAAAAGACGCGGGGCCTGACAGGGATCGCAACCGCAGGGGAGATGGCAGCATGCAAACGCTTCAGGCATCGTTTTCGCGACGGTCGTTCCTGGGCTGGGCCGCGGCACTGGGCGCCGTGTCCATGGCGCCGGGCAGGCTTCTCGGGGCTGAGGCGAAGCCGGACTCCTGCTTCGGCGGTGTGTCGCTCGGCGTCATCACTTACAGCTATCGCTCCCTGCCCAAGGGGGCCGAGGCGGTGCTGCAGCACGTCGTCAAGAGCGGCATCAGCACGATCGAACTGATGGGCGACGTCGTGGAGTCCTTCGCGGGCAGCGACATGGCGAAGGTCGCGGCGCTGCGCAAGATGTACGACGACGCGGGCGTCGCCATCCACATCGTCAAGTTTGGGAACATCGGCGACAAGAACGTGCCGGACGAGAAGATCGACTATTACTTCAACGTGGCCAAGGCGCTCGGCGCCGGCGCCATCACGCGCGAGCTTCCCTCGGACGAAGTGGCCCGGCGCCTCGGTCCGCTCGCCGACAAACACGGCGTCAAGGTGGCGTTTCACAACCACACGCAGATCAACGCGACAACCTACGACGGCCCGGTCCTTTCCCACGGCAAGAACCTCGCGATCAACCTCGACATCGGCCACTACGTCGCGGCGAACGACGACAGCGTGCTGGCGATCGTCGAGAAGCACCGTGACCGCATCTACAGCCTGCACCTCAAGGACCGCAAGAACAAGGCGAACAAGGGCGCCAACATGCCGTTCGGTCAGGGCGATACGCCGGTCGTGGGGGCGCTGCAGTTCCTGAAGAAGAACAAGCTGCCGATTTATGCCGACATCGAACTGGAGTACCCGGTGCCCGCGGACTCCGATGCGGTACAGGAGGTCGCCAAGTGCGTCCAGTACTGCAAGCAGGCACTGGCGTAGGCCCATGCGGCCACAGCGGCGCTCGTCATCGCGACAGCGCTCGCGCCTGCACGGTTCGGGGCTCATGCGTGCACCCTTGTAGCGGGCGCGTACAAGGCCATTTGCCAGGCGCCGTCGCTGCGCGCACCAGTCAGCCACAACTCGTGGTGGACGCGGCATTCAGAGAGCAGCGCGTGAAACGAACGTTGCGGCCGCTGCTCGCGGCCCTGCTGCTGGCGTGGCCGCCCGCGCTGCGCGCGGCCGAGTTCTATGTCGCGACGACCGGCGCGGACACCAACCCCGGCACGGCCGCCAGGCCCTACGCGACCCTGCAGCGTGCCCAGCAGGCTGCGGCGCCAGGGGACACGGTCTTCGTGCGCGGAGGCACGTATCGTCTGACGGAAGCCCAACTCGCGCGCCGGAGGGGCATCTACGCGGCCATCACCCATCTCGACAAGAGCGGCCGGCCCGGCCAGCCGATCACCTACCGTGCGTATCAGGGCGAGCGGCCGGTCTTCGACTGCTCGGCCGTCAAACCCGCGGGGCAGCGCGTCACCGCCCTTCACGTCACGGGCTCGTGGCTGCACCTGCAAGGCCTCGAGGTCACCGGCGTACAGGTGACGATCAAGGGCCACACGCAGTCCATTTGCTTCGAGAACGACGGCAGCCACAATGTCTACGAGCGCCTCTCCATGCACGACGGGCAGGCCATCGGCATCTACAGCGTGCGCGGCTGCAGCAACCTGTTCCTCAACTGCGACGCCTGGAACAACCGCGACGCGACGTCCGAGGGCGGCAAGGGCGGCAACGTCGACGGGTTCGGCTGCCACCCGCCCCAGGGAGGCGCCGGCAATGTTTTCCGGGGCTGCCGAGCGTGGTTCAACAGCGACGATGGCTTCGACTGCCTGGGGGCGGCCGAGGCCGTAACGTTCGAGGGCTGCTGGGCGTTCAGCAACGGGTTGTCCGCAGCCGGCGAGAGACTCGCCGACGGCAACGGCTTCAAGGCCGGCGGTTACGGTGCGCGCCCGCCCCGCGAACTGCCGTCGCCCATCCCACGCCACGTCATCCGCGGCTGCCTGGCGGTGGGCAACCGGAACAGCGGCTTCTACGCGAATCATCACCCCGGCGGCTGCGACTGGTTCAACAACACCGCCTTCCGCAACGGCGTCGATTTTAACTTCCTCGGGCGGCTGGCCGACAACGTCACGGACGTGCCTGGCAGCGGTCATCGCATCCGGAACAATCTCAGCTATGGCCGGCGCAACCCGGTCGCCCAGCTCAAGCCGGAGGGCAACGAGGCCGACCACAACGCTTTCGCACCCGGCGTGAAGCTCTCCGACCGCGATTTCGTCAGCCTGGACACGAGCCAGTTAACGCGCCCTCGCCGGGCCGATGGCGCGCTGCCGGCCATCTCGCTCCTGCGGCCGGCGCCGGGCAGTGTGCTTGTCGACGGCGGCGTTTCCGTCGGGCTGCCCTTTCGCGGCGCCGCGCCGGACATCGGCGCCAGCGAGCAGTGAGCCGGTATGGGAAAGGAGATCCCGGTGAAACACGCGCAACGTTGGTTGTCCGGCCTCGGGCTGTCGCAGTGCCTCGTCGTCCTGCCGGTCCTGACCGCGGCGGCGCCGAGCGCGCCGCCGGAGCGGCTGGCGGCCTACCCGGAACACCCGTACGTCGTGAACGTCACGAAGCCGCCCTACAACGCGAGGGGCGATGGCGTGACGGACGACACGGCGGCGCTCCAGCAGGCCATCAACGAACACACCGGGCGGCATCACCTGCTCCTGTTTCCCCCGGGCACGTACCTTGTCAGCGCCACCCTGACCTGGCCTAAGCAGTGGGCGGGCCGGGACAACTGGGGCAAGACCCTGCTGCGCGGCCTGTGCCGGGACCGCTGCATCATCCGCCTGAAGGACGGGACGTTCACCGACGCGACCAGGCCGCAGGCCATCATGTGGTGCGGCGGCTTCGGCTCGGCGGACTGGTTTCACAACTATGTCGAGAGTCTCACCTTCGATGTCGGCAGCGGGAATCCCGGCGCCACGGCGCTGCAGTTCTACTCGAACAACTCCGGCGCGGTCCGCGATTGCCGTTTCGTGGCCGGCCCCGGCAGCGGCGCAGTGGGCCTCGACCTCGCGCATCGCGACATGAACGGCCCGCTGCTGGTGCGGAACTGCGAGGTCGTCGGCTTCCGGCGGGGCATCGCCACGGCGCACGCGGTGAACAGCCAGACCTTCGAGCACATCACCCTGCGCGGGCAGACCCAGTTTGGTTTCGACAACGAGGGCCAGGCCGTCAGCATCCGCGACCTCGCGAGCGACAACACGGTCCCCGCCGTGCGCACCTACGGCACGCTGGCGCTCGTCGAGGCGCAACTCACCGGCAGCGGCGACGCGACGAAGTTTCCTGCCATCGTCAACTACAACGGGGGGCGCGTCTTCCTGCGCGACATCGCCACGCGCGGCTACGCGCGGGCACTCGGCGACGTGACGACGCCCGATTGGTTCGCCGTGACGCGCATCCGGGGCGGAGACAAGCCCGGCAGCCTCGGCCCGGACATCGCCGAGTACAGCTCCGGGGAGCCGACCCGTCCGTTTCCCTCGCCCGCCGCCTCCCCGCGCCTGCCCGTCCGCGAGACACCCGACGTGCCGTGGGACGACCCCGGAACGTGGGCGGTCGCAGACGCTTTCGGCGCGGACCCCACGGGCAAGGCCGACTCCGCCGCCGCGATTCAGCGGGCCATGGACTCCGGCGCGACAACCGTGTTCCTGCCCGGCAGCTACACGCTGGGCGCGACTGTCAGCGTGCGCGGCAAGGTCCGCCGCGTCGTCGGGTTGGGCGGTATGACCAACTACGGCAAGCGGGCACGGCCGGACTTTCGCATCGCGGACGGGGACGCGCCGGCGGTCCTGCTCGAGCACTTCGCCTGCATCTACGGCGGCCTGGAAGTGGACACCCGCCGCACCCTCGTGCTGCGCAGCGTGGCGGACTGCGATCTCACCAGCACGCTTCGCGCCGCGGGGGGCGAACTGTTCTTCGAGGATGTCGTCACGCACAACCTGCGCCTGAGGGGGCAGCGACTCTGGGCGCGGCAGCTCAACGTGGAGAATGAAGGCGTCCATGTCTCCAACGACGGCGGCGACCTGTGGGTGCTCGGCTACAAGACCGAGCGCGGGGGCACGCTGCTCGACACGCGCGGCGGGGGACGCAGCGAGGTGCTGGGCGGTTTCAGCTACACGACCACGGCCGGCGGCCTCGCGCCGATGTTCGTCAACGACGCCTCCTCCGTTTTCGCGTTCTTCGGCGAGGTTTGCTTCAACGGCGATCCGTTCCGGGTTCTCGTGCGGGAGACGCGTGGTATGGAAACGCGCAGCGTGCGCAAAGGCGAAGGCGCAACGACGCCCTACATCGGACGCGCCACGGAGCGGTAGCGCGGGCGGCCGACCGACGGCCTCGCAGCGCGGGGCGACTGGCACGCAGACAAGGGGTGCCCGTCCCTCCCTGTCCGACCGCCAAACCGCAACTTCCGGGAGCCACCGGACGGCGCGCCTGAACAGCAGAAACCAGTACAGCGGGGGCTACGAACCCGCTGGCGCGGGAGGCGGGACGGCTGGGAGAGCCGTCCTACGTAGGAAGGCGCTCCGACGCCGTCCCTGTTCCGCCCGCTTTCCATACATACCATCTCGATTACCGCGCGCTGACGGTCCTTCGCTGGCCGGCGACTAGCGTGACCTCGACGCAACTGACGACCACGCCGTTGACCGACTTCCGACTCGCGGGCTCCGGCTTGCCATCCACGTTCAATGTTTCGAATGACCCCGGGATGCGCGCCTCCCAGTTCAGGTCCTGATCCACGGAGTTGTTGCGCACGGTGGAGGTCAGGTTTCCGTTCTCATGTCTGACGAGCACATCGAGTGCCCCGATGGGCACATGGTCTATCTGCACCCAGCCGGTTTCCGGGGTCAGCCGTCCCTGTGTGGCGAGCCGTCGGCGTGGCGCTTCCGGCTCGATTCCCATCATTCCGGTGGCAATGGAGCCAATAGCGACGAAGGAGACCTCCGGATAATTGAAATGCGAATCCATCAGGCATTTGAGCCAATGCCAGCCCCGCTCGTTCATGCCGTAATGATAGAACACCTCAGGCAGGTAGGTAAGGGACTCAAAGTTGTATTTGTGGCGGTTCTCGACGTTGTGCCGGTGGATACTGTCGAGCATCGCGTTGGCGCGTGGACCGGGTTGGGCGATGCGCTTCACGGCTTGGAAGTAGTAGGTTTCCTTGCTGTACTGATCAAAGTCCGTAATCCAGCGTCCCAGTCCGATGGATCTCCCGGCATAGTAGTTGCTCCCCGCCTCATTCCACCAATCCTTCTCGTACTGCTGCTTGATCGATTCCGCACGCTTGAGGTAGCGCCCCGCTTCCGATCCGCGCCCTGCCGCTTCAAGGACTCTGGCGTAGGATTGATAGGCCGACCACGTGGTTGCGATATTGTCGCCACCGACGCCATATCCCTTGGCCGATTGCTCGCAATAGGATCCGCAAGGACCCTCGAAGATGTCCACCGCAGTACCTTCGGCGATGCCATCGTTGTTGGTGTCGTGGCGGGGAATGAAGCGGTTCATCGTACTGTCATAGAACCCAGAGAGCACCGGATCCGTGATCCAACGGGGATCGCCGCTCCACAGGTAGCAGGTGTAGGCCCGGTCCACCAACTCAAGAGGCGCGGGAATCTCCCTCACGAAATTCGTGTCACTGCGGTAGTCGACCGCATAGGTGTTGCCACAAAAGTCAAGCGCCCACAGGCAGAACCATTGGCGGGACTCGTTCGCCGTGGCTGCAAACGCGCGCCACATCGAGAAGTTCTCCTCGTTGAGCCCGAGCAGCGCGGCTCCCTCGCATTGGTGGGCGATGTCGCGCACGTAGAACGCCTCGCGATAGTTGTATCCCGCCCAGTAACTCGGGATGTAGCCGGGCTTCAAACCGGACCTCACCCAGCACAACGCCTTGGTCTTGTTCCAGTTGAATGAGGAGACGAGATGCTCGCTTGAGGACGTGAGCGTGAGGGGGGACATTCTCGGCGCACCCTCGGCATGGGCGAGGACGCTGGACATGGACAACGCCAGGATGGCAAGCCCCCCTGCAAACGGAGTCTTGGCCTCGCGCATGGAGAACACTTCGCTCGTTGCACGCGGACATAAGGGTGTCTTCTTGACGAGTTGCATAACGCGCAGTTTCCAGAGGTGAGTAGCAGGCATGCAGCGCCCGCCACTGTCGTCCCACAAGATTCGAAACGAAGAGCTGAAATGCGTAGCTGAGACCTGCCGCTCGGCAGGGATGCAAAGACATCAACAGCGCACTCCGACACTGAGTATGTACAGGATCTTGAAGCAGGTGTGCAATCTGATTCAGGGTGGCAAGCGCCGTTTCGCCGTGGCGCGGGACGCCGCCGTCGCTGGCTTAGAACTGGCCTGCTACAAGCGGCTGCGTGATCTGAAGTTGTAGCCCCGCTGCTTCGTAACGCCGGCCTTTCGGCCGCCGACAGGCCGGCGGCCGGTTGACAGCCGTCCACCCCTTCCGCGCTCTGCTCCCGTCCCCTGCGCCGTCTGCGAGGCAGGCGTGCAGGCGGACATTCCGGCAAGCTTCTCCTCCAAACGCTCCATGCAGCCTCTACACCGCCCCTTCCACCATAGCAATAGCCAGTACAGCTGGGGCTACGAACCCGCTGGCGCGCGAGGCGGGACGGCCCGGGAGGACCGTCCTACGTAGGGCCGAAATCCGTTCGGCCCGGACCCAGCCGGGCGAACTGAAGAGAATGTCCAAGGAACAAGGGGGCGACGGGGCTTTCGCCGTACCTCATCCTTGGACATTCCGTTCGGGATATTGGGTGTTCATGTCCCGTCACCGTCCGGTGGCCGTAGTGCGAATCGCTGAGGAAGTGCCGGGAGGTCTCGACGGCTTGCCGGCCATATGGCAGACTCGGGTCGCCAAGTCGTCGTGTCGTTTTCGCGCAGGAGGGTTCCGTCATGCTGAGACTGTTCGTGTTATCGCTGTTCGCCGCTGCCGCGGCGGTTGCCGCCCCCGCTCGACATCCGGCGTGGGAACCGGACGATCCGCAGGGGGCTGCGCCGGCCGCCGCCAGTCTCTTCCTGAAGGCCAGGGTGACGGCCAGCGGCCATTGGGACAAGATGCGGCCGGAGTTGGCCGTCGACGGCCTCAGAACCGATCCCGGCCAGCACTGGGCTTGCGAGAACCTGCCGGTCTGGCTGACCGTGGATATGGGCCAGGCCAAAGCCCTGTCCGCCCTGCGGCTCTGGCCGTACTGGGGCGATGGCCGGATCTACAAGTACAAAGTCGAGGGCTCGGCGGACGGACAGGCTTGGGAACTGCTCGCCGACCACACCGCCAATTCGATCGCCGACACGGCCGAGGGCGATGGCTTCGTCTTCCCGGCAAAGACCGTCCGCTATGTCCGCACCACCTTCACCGACAACTCGCGCGGCAAGGTAACCGGCGGTCATCTCGTCGAAATCGAAGGCTACACGGCGATGCCGCAGGCCGGCTTGAGAGGCCTGGCGGGCTCCACCGATATCCGCTATCCGCGAGCGAAACCGCCCGCTGCCGCGACGGCGCCGCGGACGGTCGCACTGACCGCCTGGCGCGGCGAACAGGTCAGTGCGCAGTTCGTGCTTTGGGCCGACGCAACCGTCGAGCAGGTGCGGATCGAGCCCGCCGCACTGAAGTTCCAGGGGACACAGACAGAGAATCCCGCGCCCATCCCCATCCGGACGGCGTTTGTGCGCTACGTCCAAGCGGCCGGCAAGCTGGAGCCGGACATCCTCGATCCGATCCCGGAAGTGGCGCTGACCGGAGGCTCCTGCCGACCGGTGTGGCTGACGATCGCCGTCCCGGCGAACGCGCCCCCCGGCCCCTACACCGGCACGTTGGTTGCGCGGGGAGCGGACGGCGCCAGGATCGAGTTCGCGGTCGGGCTCGACGTGCTGGCGGCGACGCTGCCGGCTCCTCGGGACTGGCGCGTCCACCTCGATCTCTGGCAACAGCCGGAGGCGGTCGCCCGCTACCATGGGGTTGCGCTCTGGTCGCCGGAGCACTTCGCCCTGCTGAAGCCGGTGATGCAACGACTGGCCGACGCCGGCCAGAAGACCATCACCTGCTCGCTCTTCCACGAACCGTGGGGTGCGCAGACGTACGATTGGATCCCCGGCATGATCGAGTGGCACAAGCGAGCCGATGGGACCTGGTTCTACGACTACACGGTCTTCGACCGCTGGGTCTCCTTCATGTCCGATGAGGTCGGCCTGCAGCATGCCCGCATCCACTGCTACACGATGATCCCGTGGTCGCTCTCGTTCCGCTACTTTGACGACGCGACCCAGACCCGCCTCGAGGCCAGGCTCCGCCCCGGCTCGCCGGAGTACGATGCGTACTGGGGGCGGTTCCTCACCGATTTCGCGCAGCACCTCCAGGCCAGGGGCTGGCTGGAGCGGACACGCATCGGCATGGACGAGCGGCCGGACGAGCTGATGCGCGGCGCGCTGGCGACCCTGCGCAAGCATGCCCCCGGGATCAAGGTCGCCTCCGCGATCAACCAGCCCAGCGCGATCTGTGAAGAGATCGACGATGTCTCGCCATCCATTGACCACGCCGGCGGCTTCTCGCCGGAAGCGCTGGCGAAGCGCCGTCAGGCCGGGCGGAAGACCACCTTCTATGTCTGCTGCGGACCGGCCACACCCAACACCTTCACCTTCTCGCCGCCGGCCGAAGCGGAGTGGCTGGGCCTGCTTGCCGCCGCCCAGGGCTTCGATGGCTTCCTCCGGTGGGCCTGGAATTCCTGGGTCGAGGATCCGCTGCGCAGCACCGACTTCACCACCTGGCCCTCCGGCGACTGTTTCCTGGTCTATCCCGGCAACCGCAGTTCGATCCGCTTCGAGCGGTTGCGCGATGGGCTCGAGAACGTCGAGAAGATCCGCCTGCTGCGCGAAGCAGCCGCCAGGAACCCGACACCCGCCACGCAGGCCGCGCTGACCGATCTGGAGGCCGCGCTGAAGCCCTTCACCTGGAAGCGCAGCAGCCAGGCCGGCATCCATGCCGCCGACGTGCAGGCGGCCAACGCCGCAATCGAGCAAGCCTCCCGCGTGCTGCTGAAGTAGTGGCGGCCTCGCGCCGATGCTCGTCAACGACGCCTTCTCCGTGTTCGCCTGCTTCGCCGATTAGGGCAAATCCAACCGACCGTTGCGGCAATAGCCCGCCCCCGTGGCGGTTCGTGTTTTGAGCGTGTCAGCCACGGGGGGAACCGTGTATGTTCCCGCCCATGAAAGATTCGCGGATGCCGCTTCTGCCCGCCGCCGCCCTCGCCTGCGCCACGCTGTTGCTGGCGCCGCCTGTCGCGCCGTGCGCCGCGCCGCCGCCCGCGCGGCCGCCCAATGTCCTGTTCATCGCCGTGGACGACCTGAACCACTGGGTCGGCTATCTCGGACGCAACCCGCAAACGCGGACGCCCAACATCGACCGGCTGGCGAAACGCGGCGTGTGGTTCACGCGCAGCTACTGCGCGGCGCCGGTCTGCAACCCCAGTCGCGCGGCGCTGATGTCCGGCCTGCGGCCCGGCGCGACCGGCGTCTACGACAACTCCGAGAACTTCCAACCGGCCATACCGGAGGCCATCACGCTGACAACCCAGTTCCGCAAGGCCGGCTACTTCGTCTGCGGCGCGGGGAAGATCTACCACAGCAGCGTTTTCCGCCCCGGGGAGTGGGACGACTGGCTCAGGGGCACCGGACGCGGCAGGGGCGAAGAGGACGATTCGCCGCAGGCCACGGTGCAGGCAGGCAAGCTGCCCATCACCCCGCTGGCCTGCCGGGACGAGGACATGCCTGACTACGCGACCGTGGACTACGCCATCGCGCAGCTGAACAAGCCGCACGCCAAGCCGTTCTTCATCGCCTGCGGTCTCGTCAAACCGCATCTGCCGTGGAGCGTGCCGCGGCCGTACTACGAAAGGTTTCCGCTCGAGACCATCCAGCTGCCGCCCTACAGGGAGGACGACCTCGACGATCTGCCGCCCAGCGCCCTGCAGATGGCGACCCGCAGCGGTGACCACGAGGCCATCCTCAAGCAAGGCGGCACCAACACCTGGAAGCAGGCCATCCAGGCGTACCTGGCTGCCATCAGTTTCTGCGACGGGCAGGTGGGGCGCCTGCTCGATGCGTTCGACAAGGCGCCGGGCGCCACCAATACGATCGTCTGCTTCTGGAGCGATCACGGGTGGCACCTCGGCGAGAAGCACCACTGGCGCAAGTTCGCCCTGTGGGAGGAGACCA
>CAYOBW010000122.1:19397-20279 GCA_964402115.1 uncultured Victivallales bacterium | reverse complement strand
AAGGACCGGGCCATCCTCAGGCAAACGCCTTGAACAGCAGGCAGGCGTTGTGGCCGCCGAAGCCCAGCGAGTTGTTCAGCGCCACCTGGAGTTTCGCCTCGCGCGCCACGTTCGGCACGTAGTCGAGATCGCACTCGGGATCCGGGGTTTCCTGGTTGATCGTCGGCGGCACCACGCCGCGGTGCAGCGCCAGCGCGCACACCACGCTTTCGATCGCCCCCGCCGCACCCAGCATGTGGCCCAGCATGGACTTCGAGGAGCTGATCATGACCTTGCGCGCCTGGGCCTCGCCCAGCGCGGCCTTGATGGCCTTGGTCTCCAGCTTGTCGTTGAGCGGCGTGCTGGTACCGTGGGCATTGACGTAGCCGACGGTTTCGACCGGCACGGCTGCGTCCGCAATCGCGCGCGCCATGGCCCGGGCTGCCCCGCTGCCGTTATCGTCCGGCGCGGTCATGTGGAAGGCGTCGCAGGTGGCGCCGTAGCCGGACAGCTCGCAGTAGATGCGTGCGCCACGCTGGCGGGCGTGTTCAAGCTCTTCGAGCACGACAATGGCGCCGCCCTCGCCCATCACGAAGCCGTCGCGGTCACGGTCGAACGGCCGGCTGGCCTTGGCCGGGGCATCGTTGCGCGTGCTCAGCGCCTTGAGGGCGTTGAAGCCGGCTATGCCCAGCTCGCACACGGACGCTTCCGAACCGCCCGACAAGACCACGTCCGCTTCGCCGCGCTGGATGATGCGCAGGCCTTCGCCCAGGCAGTGGGCGCCCGTGGCGCAAGCCGACACGACCGAGTAGTTCGGCCCCTTGAGATTGAACTGGATCGCAATCAGGCCGCCGGCCATGTTGACGATCATCTGCGGGATCATGAACGGGGAACAGCGGGTGG
>CAYOBW010000122.1:0-19387 GCA_964402115.1 uncultured Victivallales bacterium | reverse complement strand
TTCCGGCAGGATGGCATGCTGGACCTGGAGGGTCTTCAAGCCGCCGATGCCCGACCCCACAATGCACCCCAGCCGTTCGGGGTTCTCCGCCGAGAGGTTCAGCCCGGAGTCATCCACGGCCAGCCGCGCGGCGGCCATGGCGTACTGGCTGAACTCGTCCATCCGGCGCCGTTCCTTCTTGTCCATGTACTTGTCAGGGTCGAACTCCCTGACTTCGCCGGCGATTTTCGTCTCATAAGCCGTCGCGTCGAACTTCGTGATGAGGCCGATACCGGATTCGCCACCCTTCAGGCGATCCCAGAAAACGTTCAGATCACAGCCCAGCGGCGACACCAAACCCAATCCGGTTAAGACTACTCTTTTCATGGTCAGGCCTTTCGTTCGCTAACAGACAGAGCTCCACAGGCGGAGCGGCAAGCCCGGTGCGAATCGCACTTCCAAAAGAAAGACCGAGGGGATGCCGGCGGCATCCGCCTCGGTCACCGCTGACTCACATCCGATCAGGCATCCAAACCCTTGCCCTTGAGATACTTGAGAACATCGCCAACGCTCTTCAGCTTCTCGGCGTCCTCGTCCGGGATCTCGGCGCCGAATTCCTCTTCGAACGCCATCACGAGCTCGACCGTATCCAGCGAATCCGCTCCCAGATCCTCGATGAACTTCGCGTCCGGGGTCACCTGCTCCGCGTTGACGCCCAACTGCTCAACGATGATTTCCTTGACTTTGTCTTCAAGAGCCATGGCTTTTCTCCTTGCTGTTCCCTTGTTCTGGACCTCTCCGTGGAAGATCCGTTCCTACATCACCATTCCGCCGCTGACATTCAACACCTGCCCGGTCATGTACGAGGACTCCTCGCCCGCCAGAAACACAACCGACCTGGCCACATCACCGGAACTGCCGAACCTCTTCAGCGGAATGGCTTCCAACATCTTCGTGCGGACGTCCGCGGGCAGGACCTCCGTCATCTTCGTCTCGATGAATCCCGGTGCCACGGCGTTCACGCGGATATTCCGGGATGCCAACTCCTTGGCGGCTGACTTGGTCAACGCGATAACGCCCGCTTTTGAGGCGGCATAATTACACTGCCCGGCGTTGCCGATCAAGCCAATAATTGACGCGATATTGACGATGACGCCCGAGCGCTGTTTCATCATGGGCCGCGCGGCTGCCTTCGTGAAAAGGAACGTGCCTTTCAGATTCACGTCGAGAACCGCGTCCCAGTCCTCCTCGGTCATGCGCACGAGGAAGGTGTCACGGGTGATGCCGGCGTTGTTGACAAGAATATCCAGTTTCCCCAGCGCCTCGACCACGCCGTCCACGCACGCGGCGACCTGGGCCGCGTCGCTGACGTTGACGGCCAGCGCCTTGGTCTTGCGGCCGAGCGCCGTGACAGCGGCAGCCGTGTCGGTCAGCCACTCCTCCTTGAGGTCGCACACGGCCACATCCGCCCCCGCCTGGGCCAGGGCCTCGGCAATCGCCCGCCCGATACCGCGCGCCGCGCCGGTTACCAGCGCCGTCTTTCCATCCAGCAAACCCATTTGCTTCCTTTCCCTCCGCGCGCCACCGGCGGCGGAGCATGCCGGTCTCAGGCGCCGCCAGCCGGCGCCTGGCACTCCCTTACGCCAGCAAGGCCGCCGCTGTCTTGTCAGCCGTTGCCGCATCCTGGACGTTCAGCGTGACCGCCGCCGGGTCGATCCGCTTGATCAGTCCGGACAAAACCTTCCCGGGCCCGCACTCGACGTACTCCGTCACGCCCTGCTGTCTGAACCACTCCACGCAGCCCAGCCAGTTCACGGACTGCGTGATCTGCCGCAGCATGTCCTGCTTGATCGCTGCCGGAGCGCCATGCGGACCGCCGAGCACATTGGCCGCCACGGGCACGGCCGGCGCCTGGAACGTCACGCTATCGAGGACCGCGGTGAGACGGGTGGCGGCAGATTGCATGAGAGCGGAGTGAAACGCGCCGGCCACCTTGAGGGGTATGGTCCGCTTCGCGCCCGCGGCCTGCGCCAGCTTCTCGGCGGCTTCCACGCCGGCCTTGGCTCCCGACAACACAATCTGGTCGGTGGAGTTGATATTGGCCATCTGCACGCCGGACTGGGCGCAGATTTCGCGCAGCTTGTCCTGGCCCAGCCCCATCACGCTGACCATGCCGCCCACCTGCTCCTCGCAGGCCTGCTGCATGAACCGGCCGCGCGCTTCCAGCACCTTCAGCGTGTCCTCGAACGAGAGCACGCCGGCCAGGTGCAAGGCCGTCCATTCGCCCAGGCTCAGCCCCGCCATTCCCGCGAACGTGACCGCGCCGCCGAGCTTGCTCTGCAGAGCCGTGTAGCAGGCCACGCTGGTCACGAAGATCGCCGGCTGGCAGTTGTTGGACTTGGTCAGCTCGGTGTCCGGCCCTTCGAAACACACCTTCGACAGGGAGAATCCCAGGACGGCGTCCGCCCGCTCGTACAGCGCGCGGCAGGCCGGATAGGCCTCGGCCAGATCCTTGCCCATGCCCACGCTCTGCGCACCCTGTCCCGCGAAAACCACGGCCCGTTTGTTCATGCTTCGTTACCTCCTGAATTGTCCATCCCCGCCGGCGATCCGACCGCCCCGCGCCTCACCACCGGATGACCGTCGCCCCCCAGGTGAATCCGCCGCCGAACACGACCAGCACGACGATGTCGCCGCGCTTGATCCGGCCATCGCGCACCGCCTCGTCCAGCGCCAGGGGCACGGAAGCCCCGGAGGTGTTGCCCACGCGTTCAAGGTTGTTGCAGAACTGCTCGATGGGCACGCCGAAGCGGTCCGCAATGGCCTGGACGATCCGCAGGTTGGCCTGGTGCGGGATCACCCACTTCACATCGGCCGCCGTCAGGCCGGCCTTCTTGAGCGCCTGGGCGCCGGCGTCGCACATGCAGCGTACGGCGTGCACGAAGACCTTCTTGCCTTCCATCTTCATGAAATGGAGCCGCTGCGCCAGCGTTTCCGGGCTGGTCGGGTACTTGCTCCCGCCGCCGGGGATGTTGAGCAGGTCGGTCAGGCTGCCGTCGGACCCCATGACGGTCTCCAGGATCCCGTGGTCGCCCGGCACGGCGCGCAGCACCACGGCGCCGGCGCCATCGCCGAACAGGACGCACGTGGCGCGGTCTTCCCAATCCGTGACGCAGCTCAGCTTCTCCGCGCCAATGACGAGGGCGGTCTTGACTTGGCCGGCGAGGATGAAACAGCGTGCCGTCTCGAGCGCGTAGAGGAATCCCGAGCAAGCCGCCTCGATGTCGAAGCAGGAGGCGTGGGCCGCCCCGATCTTATGCTGCACGAAGCAGGCCGTGTTGGGGAAGGGCATGTCCGGAGTTACCGTCGCCACGATGATCAGATCCACGTCGCCGGCCTTGATCCCGGCCTGGGCGAGGGCCCGGCGGGCCGCTTCGGCGGCCATGTCCGATGTGGTTTCGTCGGGCCGCGCCAGATGCCGTTCGCCAATGCCGGTGCGCGAGCGGATCCACTCGTCGGTGGTCTCGATCCTGGCCTCGAGCTCGGCGTTGGTCAGCACGCGCTCCGGCAGGTACGAACCGGTGCCGATCACGGCTACTTTGACTGCTGCTTCTGTCGTATCGCTCATGGCTGCACGTTCCTGTTTCCGGTCCCGGCCGCACCCGTTGCGAGCGCCGCCAAGTCCGCTGCAATCGCTTCGTTCAAATGCTGGTTCACCGATTCGCCCGCCACACGGATGGCGTGGTAAATGGCGTGGTGCGTGGCGGCGCCATGGGTGATGATGCACACCCCGTTGACGCCCAGCAGGGGCGCCCCGCCGTACATCTCGGGGTCCATGCGCCGTTTCATCGCCTTCAAGGCGCCGCGCAGCAGGATGGCTCCGAGAATCCGCACGGGATTGCGCGTAAATTCGTGCTTCATCCAGTGGGTGATCGCCGTGGCCGCGCTCTCCGCGGTCTTCAGCACGACGTTGCCCACAAAGCCATCGCACACCACGACATCCGTCTCCCCCAGGAACAGGTCGTGCCCCTCCACGTTGCCGCGGAAGTTCAGGGGGGACGCGTCGAGGAGCTTGAAAGCTTCCTTGGTCATCTCGTTGCCCTTGGTGTCCTCGCCGCCAATGCTCATCAGCCCGACCACGGGCTGCTTCTGCCCGAGAATCATGCGGGAGTAGACGTTGCCCATGACGCCGAACTGCAGCAACATCTCGGGCGTGCAGTCAGGATTGGCGCCCGCGTCCACGAGGACGAAAGGCCGGTTCTCGGTCGGCAGCACGGTCGCAATCGTCGGCCGGATGATGCCGGAAAGCGTCCGCAGCTTCAGGCTCGCCGCCACCACCACGGCGCCCGTGTGACCGGCAGAGACCACCGCGTCGGCCTCACCCGTCTTGACCAGGTCCACGGCCCGGCCAATCGAGGTGTCCTTCTTCTTCCGCACGGCCAACGCGGCTGCCTCGTCCATGCCCACGCTCTGCGAGGCATGCACGATCTCGACCTTGGGGGGCGTCCCGCCGCAGGCAGCCAACTCGCGCCGCACGGCGTCCTGATCGCCCACCAGCAGCAACTTCGTGACGTACGGGAGACCCCTGGCCGCCTCGACTGCGCCCTTGACGATCTCCGCGGGGGCAAAATCGCCCCCCATGGCGTCAATCGCAATCCGCATAGACTCAGTCCGCCTTGACTGCCACGACCTGCCGCCCGCGGTAGCCGCCGCAAGACGGGCAGACACGGTGAGGTTGCTGGGGAGCGCCGCACTGCGCACAGTTTGTCACCGTCGGCAGCTCCACCTTGTGCGAACGCTTGCGCATCCGGACCTTGCTCTTCGACATCTTCCTTTTCGGATTGGCCATATGCTCTCCTTACTTCGCCCCTTGGGGCGTCCCGTCGCAGGCTTCCCGCCCGGCAGCGCCGCCGGCCTCAACCTACAGCTTCAAACCGTCCAGCGCCCCCCAGCGCAACTCCGGTGGCGGACGGCAGGCGCACGGTCCTGCGTTCAAGTCGGCGCCGCAATGGGCACACAGCCCCTTGCAGTCCGCGCGACAAACCGGATACGACGGAAAGCCGAGGATAATAGATTCGCGGATTTCCGGGGTCAAGTCCACATATTCGGCGGCGGCATCCAGTTCCATGACACGCTCGAACGCGTTCTCCTGCACGAGCTGCGGGAACGCGCAGGCACAGCGGCTGCAGGTCGCCTGCGCGGCCACCGAGAGTACGCCGCGCACAAGCAGGTCGTTGCCGAAACGCTCGACGTGCAGGTCGTAGCACACCGGCTCGCTCGCCGTCACCCCTTCGGGCAGGGGCTCGAGAATCGCGGGCGGTTCCGTGCCGACGAATTGTTCGCCGTCGCCCGCCAGCCTGCCGATGTCAATGATCATGGCGCCCCTCCCGCGGTCAGCCGCTGCCGGGCGCTAAGCCGGAGCAGGAGCGCCTGGCCGATGGCCGGCGGCACGAAGTCCGCAATCTGGCCGCCCAACAAGGCCACCTCCTTGACGGTCCGGGAACTGATGTAGCTGTGGTTCTCCTTGGGCATCATGAACAGCGTTTCGATCTCGGGCGCCAGCTTCCGGTTCGTCAGGGCCATCTGGAACTCGTATTCGAAATCCGAGTAAGCGCGCAGGCCGCGGATCAACACGAGCACCCCGCGGGCGCGGGCGTAGTTGATCAGCAGGCCGTCGAAGCTGTCCACCTCGACGTTGTCCATCCCGGCGCAAACCACGCGGGCCATTTCCAGGCGTTCGCCCACCGAGAAAAGCGTCTCCTTATGGTAGGTCGTGGCCACCGCCAGGACGACCTGGTCGAAGATCTCCGCGGACCGCTCGATCAGGTCGAGATGCCCATAGGTCAACGGGTCGAATGTGCCTGCATAAACCGCGCGCCGGATCATGACTGCCTCCTCCTGAACATGCGCAGCCGGGCCACGCCGTAGACTCTCTCGTCCACCAACCGCCACCCATCGCTATCCTCCAGGGCTTCGTCCACCCCTTGCTCCAGGATGAGCAACCCATCAGCCGCCAGCCAGTTGCCCGCCGCCACAGCCGCCAGCAGCGCGCCGGGCGCCAGCGCGTCATCCACCGCGGCAGTCACCCGCCGCTCCCGGCGAGCCTCCGCCACCGGACGCCTCCCCCCCGAAAGGCGATAGGGAGGATCGGCGAAGATGATCGAGAACTTGTTGTCCGTTAAGTTCTTGCGCACAAAACGGGCCACGTCGCCGGCCACGACCTGACCGCCGCCGCCGCAGAGCGTCCCGACGTTCTGCCGGAGCACCTCCAGCGTGGTCCGATCACGTTCGACCCACCAAACCGGCCGGGCGCCCCGGCTCCAGGCCTCCAGCCCCACGGCGCCTGATCCGGCGTAAAGGTCCAGGAACCCGCCCGCCGCCGCCTCGGCCCCCAGAATCGAGAAGAGGGCCGCGCGCACGCGATCCTGGGTCGGTCGGACCCGATCCCCCCGTGGCACCCGGATCAACCGGCCGCGTAGTTCCCCTCCTGTCACGCGCATGGGGGGCATGATAGGGGGCAGCCCGACGCAAGGCAATGCTCGATTCCGGTCGCCGATTTTTCGCTTGATAATCGCCTCTTCCCCCCGGATACTGACCCCCCTATTGCGAGAAAGATGAGGTGCCTTCATGGGGTGGTTCACAAGGAAGAGCGAACAGAAACCGCCGGATGCTCCCGAAGTCAAGAGCGACGAGCTCTGGGCCGTGTGTGAGAAGTGCAAGGCGCACGTGCTCAAGGAGGAATTTGTCACAAACCTCAAGGTCTGCCCGCAGTGCAACTATCACGAGCGGCTGACCGTGACGGAACGTCTCGACATGACGGTGGACCCCAAGTCCTTCGAGGAATTCGACGCCGACATCTCCGTCTCCGACCCCCTGCAGTTCAAGGACAGCAAGGGCAGCTATATGGAGAAGGCCGAAGAGGCCAAGGCCAAGACCGGTCTGCTGGAATCGGTCGTGACCGGCCGGTGCAAGATCAACAAGCTTCCGGCGGTCGTCGCCATCATGGACTTCCGCTTCATGGGCGGCAGCCTGGGCAGCGGCACAGGCGACAAGATCCTGCTGGCATCCGACTACGCGCGGCGACACAAGCTGCCGTATATCGTCTTCTCCGCCTCGGGCGGGGCGCGCATGCAGGAAGGCATCGTATCGCTTATGCAGATGGCGAAAACCTGTGCCGGCATTGCCCGCCTGCAGCAGGAGGGGGTGCCCTACATCTCGATCCTGACCGACCCCACGTTCGGCGGTGTGTCGGCCAGCTACGCCATGGTCGGCGACCTCAACATCGCCGAACCCGGCGCCCTGATCGGGTTCGCGGGGCGACGCGTGATCGAACAGACGATCAAACAGAAGCTGCCGGACGACTTCCAGACGGCCGAGTACCTGCTGGCCCACGGGTTCGTGGATCGCATCGTGCCGCGCAAGGACATGCGCGATTTCCTCGCGAAGACCCTGCTGTACAGCAGCGGCAAGTAGAGCAAGGCGCCCGGATGGAGGCGAAGTTGCGTTAAAGCGCTGATTGGTAATTCGATATGAAATCAAAGACCAAGAAGACGATCGTGCGAACGCTGACCTCCTGGCAGACCGTACAGGTGGCGCGGCACCCGGAGCGGCCCATTCTGCAGGACTACGTCAAGGGGATGTTCTCCGAGTTCATTGACCTGCACGGCGACCGCAACATGGGCGACGATCAGGCCCTGTGCGGCGGTTTCGCCCTCCTGGGCAACCGCAGGGTCATGCTGATCGGCATGGAGAAGGGCAAGACCGTCGAGGAGAAGGTCAAGCACAACTTCGGCATGTCGAACCCCGAAGGGTACCGCAAGGCCCTCCGCCTGATGAAGCTGGCGGCCAAGTACAAACTGCCGGTTGTCTGCCTGGTGGATACGCCGGCCGCCTATCCCGGCAAGGAGGCCGAGGAACGCGGCCAGGCCGAGGCCATCGCCCGCAACCTGATGGAGATGGCCATCATCGAGACGCCGATCGTCGTGGTGATCACCGGCGAGGGCGGCAGCGGCGGGGCGCTGGGCATCGCCGTGGGCGACGCGGTGCTGATGCTGTCCAACGCCATCTACTCCGTCATACCTCCAGAAGGCTGCGCCGCGATTCTCTGGCGCGATTCCGAGAAGGCGCCCGAAGCCGCCGATGCCCTGAAGATCACGGCCGATGCACTGCTCGAACTGGGCATCATCGACGATATCATCCCCGAGCCCGAGGGGGGAGCGCACACCGACCACGCGGCCACGTTCGCGGCAACGAAAGAGGCCATCCTGCACCATTTGAAGCGGATCAGTCGCGACAAGGGCAAGAAACTGACCGACAAGCGCTACGAGAAGTTCAACCTGATGGGCAAGTTCGACGGCCGGAAGTACAGCAAGCACTAGACCGCTGCGGGCGGCTGCCAGCACGCCGGGGCAACCGGCAACAAACCTCCTAGGAAAGGACGCGATATCCATGACGCCGAAAACGAAACCCACGGAGCGAATCCCCCTGCGAATCACCGACACCACGCTGCGCGATGCCCACCAGTCCATCTGGGCCACCCGGATGCGGACGCGCGACATCCTCGGCATCGTGGATACCATCGACAAGGCCGGCTACTACTCGCTGGAGGTCTGGGGCGGCGCGACGTTCGACGTCTGCCTGCGCTACCTGCGCGAGAATCCGTGGGAGCGGCTGCGCGAGATCAAGAAGCGCTGCAAGACCCCCCTCCAGATGCTGCTCCGCGGTCAGAACATTCTCGGCTACAAGAACTACCCGGACGACCTGCTCGAGCGCTTCATCGCCCAGGCCTGCCAGAACGGCGTGGATATCTTCCGCATTTTCGACGCGTTGAACGACAGCCGCAACCTGGAGAAGGCGATCAAGTTCGTCAAGCAGTACGGCGGCCATGCGCAGGGCACGCTCTGCTACACGATCAGCCCGGTCCACACGGTGGAGAAGTTCGTCAAGGCCGCGAAGGAACAGGTCCAGATGGGCATCGATTCGCTGGCCATCAAGGACATGGCCGGCATTCTGACGCCGATCGCGTCGGAGAGACTGGTCAAGGCGCTGATCCACCACGTGCCCGTGCCCATCCAGGTGCACAGTCACATGACCAGCGGCATGGCGGTTTCTTCTTATGTGGAAGCCGTGCGCGCCGGCGCCGGTGCCATTGACTGCGCCATCTCGGTGATGGCCGGCTTCTCCTCGCAGCCACCGGTGGAAACGATGCTGGCGATCTTCGACGAGATGCCCTACCACGCCCAGCTCGACATCGAATGCCTGCGCCGCGTCAACAAGTACTTCGAGGAGCTCTTCCCGCGGCGCATGCTCGCGCACCACCCGGTGAACACGATCGACCCCGAGATTCTCGTGCACCACATCCCGGGCGGCATGATCTCGAACCTCCGCTCGCAGCTGGCCCAGCAGGGCGCGCTCGACCGCCTGTCCGAGGTGCTGGATGAGCTGCCGCGCACCCGGGCCGACCTCGGCTATCCGCCGCTGGTTACGCCAACCAGCCAGATCGTCGGCGTGCAAGCCGTGCTCAACGTGCTGGCGGGCGAGCGCTACAGCATGGTGCCGCAGGAAACCAAGGAGTACGTGAAGGGGCTCTACGGACGCTCTCCGGCGCCCATCGACGCCGCCGTCCGCCGCAAGATCCTGGGCAAGGAGAAGGCGGTGACCACGCGACCCGCCGACCTCCTCCCGCCGGCCTTCCCGAACGCGACCAAGGGCGTGGATCCCAAGCTGATCCAGAACGAGGAGGACATCATCTCCTACCTCCTCTTCCCCGGCCCGGCGCTGGACTACTTCCAGTGGCGCGCGATGCCGACGGAGGAGCGCCCCTCGCCCCCCGCCGACCTGGAGGGCAAGAAAGCGATCGAGACTGCCGAAGGCAAACCACCCGCCCCGCCCCCGGTTGCCACCGCTTTCCTGACCGAGGACGACTACCGCGAACTGAACGCCCTCGTGGACAAGGTCAACGCGCTCGGGCTGAACGAGTTCACCATCCGCCGGGCCGATCTGAGCTTGTCGCTCAAGGGCTCCGGCGTGGCGGTGGAACAGGTTGCCGCCTCCGCGGAAACCGCAACGGTCAAGCGCGCGGCGGCGTCGGCGGCCAAACCCGCCGCAAAAGCGGAACCCGCGGTGGTGGCTGGACCCACGGTCCTGTCCCCCCTGACGGGCACGTTCTACCGCTCCGGCGCCCCCGGACAGCCGGCGCTGTCCAAGGAAGGCGATGTGGTCGAAGCCGGCGCGCCGGTCTGTATCGTCGAGGCCATGAAGCTGTTCAACCAGATCAAGGCGACCCAGAAGTGCAAGATCGTGCGCTTCGGACTTGAGGCCGGCAAGCCCGTACAGAAGGGGCAGGTACTCTTCGAGTTCGCGCCGGTGGCGTGAGCGGCTGACGGAACGGAATCATGCTCGCAACCGGTTCATCGCGCAGGGCGCGGGAACCGGTTGCGGCGTTTTTGGAGACCGGCCTTTACGGGCGGGCGTCGCCGGTCTGCTGGCTGACGATCAGGGGTTCGATCCGCGCGGGGGAGTAGGTGACCGGCTTGATCCACTTGCCATCGGCGCGCCGGGTGCCGCCCACTTTGGTCATGTTGGAGCGGTGCACCTCCGCGAAAATCGGAGCCAGGTCCACGCCGCAGGAAACCGCGGCGCCGTAGGTGACATACAGGAGGTCCGCCAACGCATCGGCGACCTCCACGAGATCCTCCCTGGCGAACCCCTCGCGCAGCTCGTCGAGCTCCTCCTGGATCAGGCTGAGCCGCAGCGCGCGGGTGCCGGCGTCCGGCACCTGCGGGCGGGAGGCGACCGCGATGTCGAACGCGCGGTGAAACTCGTGAACCATCGCCTGTTCTGCGTTCATGTCCGTCACTTCTTGAGCAGCAGCTCGAGCTCCGCAATCTGGGAACTCACGTCGCCGCGGTTCGTGGCGATGTCCAGGCGGTACTGGTTGAACGCACCCGGGGTCTTCACTTCGAAGAGCCGCTTCTGGTGGCGCGCGCTGAACTTCTCGTCTTTCCGCTCATCCACCGTCTGCCAGTTCTGGCCGTCGTCCGAGCCCAGCAGCTTCCAGTCGCAGGGATCGCGGCCCGGCGCGTCGTTCGCCGTGGTGAGCGCGTAGGCCGTCACGGTCTGCTTCGCGTTGTCCGGGTAGCGGTACTGCACCCAGACGGCCGTGGCGTTGATGCACCACTTCGCCAGCGTGTTGTCGAACACGTTCCCGGGCCCCTCGTTCTCGAATCCCGGGCCGCTCGCGGTGACGCTCCCCTTGAGGTCGTCCGTCGTGTCGCGATACGCGGAGGTGTCATCCTGCGGCCCCAGGTCCGCCGGCTTGGGCGGCGGCGCTGGCGGCGTGAGGTTGCTGAGCATGGCATCCGTCCACGCGGGTTGCGAGGAGGGGGGCAAGCTGGCCCAGATGGCGGCCACGTCACGGCTGAAGCGCGCCGGCCCCCGCCACTCGCGCAGGTACTGCGCGCACTGCCCCACCGCGGCCTGCAGCGTGGCGTCCTCGTGCTCGTACTCCGCCACGATCGCACCGCCGAAGCCCTGCCGCGCCAACTCTGTCAGCATCGCCGGGACGTCGCTCATGCCCGAGCCCCACGGCACATCGCGCGCGTCCGGGCCGCGCACGTTCAGATCCTTGAGGTGCAGCTCGACGATCCGCCCCTGCAGCTTGCGCAGGCACTCCACGGGATCCAGGCCCGACCGCACCCAGTGGCCGGTGTCCGCGCAGGCGCCGAAGCGCGCGCTCCGCCCCGCGCAGGCCGCCAGCACCGTGTCCGGGTTCCAGTAGCGCGAGGGCTGCGGGTGATTGTGCAGTGCGACGTTGATGCCATGCTGGTTCGCCAGCCGCTCAACCAGCGCGAGCTGGTCCTCGGCCGGCTCCGTGCAGATCGTGGCAATCCCCATGGCCTTCGCGAAGTCGAAGATCTGCGTCCACTCCGCCTCGTCCCGCCCCGAAACCACGCCGTACGCGACCAGCTTCACGCCAGCGGCTTCCAGCGCCGCGCGGGCCAGCGTCCGCGCCCCGGCATCCATGTCGTGCCCGAACGTTGCCGTGCCGGTCGCCTCCAGCTTCTGCCCGGGATACGCCTCCACGGAGCGGATGCCCAGATCCGACAGCTTCTGCAGCGTCTCCACGAACGTGCAGCTGCGGAAGGTCCACGCCTGCACGCCCATCTCCCACTTCGGCACCGTCACGGCCGCCTCCGTTGGCGCCTTCGCGGTAGGCGCCGCCGGGGGCGGCGTCGCACAGCCCCCCACGCACAGCGCCGCTACCATTCCCAAACCCAGCCCCATTCGCCCTGTCCACGCTATATGCATCGCTCTCTCCTTGCCGGCTTCCGCTTGCGCGGTCGCCGTGCGGTCCCCGCAACCGGCGCGGGTCAGAAAACCCGGTAATCCTTGCGGACGTACTTGTTCGCTTCCGGCAGATTCGTACAAACCATGCGCTCCCCATCCCACTGGATCGGCTTGCCGGCGCGCAGCGCCAGGTTGCCCAGCAGGACCATCTCCGAGAGCGGCCCGGCGTAGTCGAAGTTCGACCCGGGGGTCGGTCCCCCTTTGCACGCCCGGATCCACTCCTGGTGCGGACTGCTGCCCGGCACGCGCGGAATGCTCTTCGGCGGACGGTCGGAGCTGGTCAGAAACGCCTGCATTTTCGTCTCCGGGATCAGGCGCGGACTGCTGCAGTAATCGGTGCCGTCCATGATGATGCCCTTCTCGCCGATGAGCATCTGGCCGCTGCCGGAAAGCTCGCGGTCCGCCTCCAGCTCGGCCGGACGCGGGGGCTTCTTGCCGCCGTCGTACCAGGTCAGCTTGACGGGCGGCTTCCAGCCGCGGGCGGGGAACTCGTAGGTGATGATGGACCAGGACGGGGCCGTCTCGCCATTGACGGGCGAGGACTCCACGGAAACGCGCGTCGGGTACTTCAGGTCCAGCGCCCAGAAGGCGGCGTCGAGCGTGTGGCAGCCCATATCGCCCAGCGCGCCGCAACCGTAATCCCACCAGCCGCGCCAGTTGAACGGCAGGTACGCACTGCAGTACGGACGCTCCGGCGCCACCCCCTGCCACAGGTTCCAATCCAGCGAGGCAGGCAGGACATCCGCGCGCGGCGGCCGGTCCAGGCCCTGCGGCCAGATCGGACGATTGGTCCACACGTGCGCCTCGCGCACCTTGCCGATGGCCCCGCCCTGCACCCATTCGCGCATCAGGCGTATGCCCTCGCCGGCATGCCCCTGGTTGCCCATCTGCGTCACGACCTTGTGGCGGCGGGCAGCCTGCGTCAGCAGCCGGGCTTCCTCGACCGTGTGCGCCATGGGCTTCTGCACGTACACGTGCTTGCCCATGGTGATGGCCATCATGGCCACGGGGAAGTGCGTGTGGTCGGGGGTGGTCACCGTGACGGCGTCGATCTGGTCGTTCATCTCGAGCAGCATGCGCCGGAAATCCTTGTAGCGCTTCGCGTCCGGGAACTTGCGGAACGAGCCGGCCGCCCGCGCCAGGTCCACGTCGCACAGCGCGACGATGTCCTCGCCCCCCACGCAGCCGACGTCGTGGCCGCCCTGTCCGCCCACGCCCACGCAGGCGATGCGGAGCTTGCGGTCGGGCGCCACCAGCTGCCCCTTGCCGGCGGGCAGGTCCCGCGTCCATCCCAGCTCAGGCAACGCCAGGGCCGCCGCCCCGACGCCCACGGTTTTCAGGAAATCCCGCCGATTCATGCCGCTCGCTCCTCTCCGTTGGATCGTTCCGCCGCCACCGCCCCCGCCCCTGCGGCGCCGGCAAAACGCTCGCGTACACTACCACGCCGAAGGATGCCGGCAGTAGGGGAATTGTGTCTTTTCTTCGGTCGCAGCGCACACGGCCATGTGAACGAAGAGCACATAACGCCACGGGGCACGGGCAGCGGATAGCAGGGCCAATCGCGTCACGTCGTAGAGATTAAGTCACTCAAGCGCGAGCAACTTGAAAAGCCTGTCCCTATTGGCAATGACGGGATGTTTCGTGAAGTGATCAGCGATTCTTGCCTCTATTCCCTCGCGGTTCATCTGGTCCGACTTCGTGTCTGCCGCCCACTTGCGCCCAGGATGCATCGTGTCCCAGGGCGAGCGTCTATTAGCGCGTGTTTTCGCGCTGTCGCCGTGCTTGCCGATGCCGAAACATATCTTGATCTGCTTGTTCCATATCGGACGGAAGAGGCGAATCATGAAATCCTCAACTGCGGCCTGCATGCCAGTCTGAATGGGCGCGGCTCGGTAGTAGAAATCCGCCAACGGCAGATTGGCATTCACCATACTCTTGGAGTGCTCCTTGAGGCGCAAGTAGAGCGCTGGCCCTTGTTCTTCAACCGTCTCTGCTTGCGGGTTTCTTGGGTCTGCTTTGCCGACATATATGGGCGTTTCGCTACACGAAAGCGGGAGGTAGGCTCGCTCCGTCTTCCCGTGGTAGTAAATCGCATAGACTCCCGCACCATAGAATGGGGCATCGACAAGTCCGTCGAGGACGCGTTTCTCTTGATTGGTGAAACTGAAGGCAAAGAACTTGGCGATGCTATCGGATCGTCCAAGAGTGATCCCTATAGCTCCGAAACGAACGGGCGAAATCTGTTCGCGAACGTGCTGCAACTCATGGACCAGTGAGCCTGACGCTGCGACGAACCGCCTTGCCGCCGGATGGCTCGGGCTGTCTGTCGCATTGCCCTTCCTGAAGGTCGCAAGGGACTTCCTGAGTTTCTGAATCTGCTTCAGGAGACTGGGCAAGGCAACTTCGGTACCGTTGGGTTCAGACATGCTATGGTTCCCTGACAGACAGTACAACAATGACGGCGTCCATGCCATGGTTGACACTTATTGACTGCAATGCGACTTGTTCTCCCTCAGGCAACTTGCTTCATGACGCTTTCGCCGACGGCGGCGGCAAGGTTCACCGGCACGGCATTGCCGATCTGCCTCATTGCCTCAGTCCATGATCCACTGAAGACGTAATCATCCGGGAATGTCTGAACACGGGCGCTCTCGCGGACTGTGTAGTAGCGACAAGTGCCGTCGGGCAAAGCAATCATGTTCTCGCCGCCAGGCACGCCATGATCGCCAGCTTTTAGCGCCTTGGATGGTTCGTCTAAAGGACTTCCTGTGTGACCGGGGTACGGACGGGCACCTTCTCTGAACTCATGATTCGCGACAGTGTGCCGCTTGTCTCTCGGGTCAGGCAGACCGGACAAGGCATCGCGCACCGTGCGACATCGCTGGCCGGACGGCGCGAACAGCGCGAAGTCGGTTGCGAGTCGTTGAACGCGTCCGCGCAAGTGCGCGGGCACGGGTGGCCTCGATTTCTGCGGAACCTCATGTTCATCCCAGTACGAACCCGTAATCCACTGTTCCCAGAGAAGGCAATCAGTGGAATGGGTCGCTTGCGGGAAAGACCACTCCCGGCCCAAGTCGGAGCGGAAACCGACGATGAAAACCCGGTGTCGGTGTTGTGGGACTCCATAATCGGCAGCGTCAAGCAATCGGTAAACCACTTTGTAGGACAGCTCCATTCCCTTCCCGCCCGTATGGACACGTTCCAAGCGAGACAGGTGGGATTCCCAGTCTTCATCTTTCTTCCGCGCGATCAAGGGATACGACAACTGCAGGACGACATAGTGAAAGTAACTCGCAAAGCTCTGCCGCAGGAGGCCTTTGACGTTCTCAAAGAGGAAGCACCGCGGGCCAAGTTCCCGCACGGCCCGAACCGCTTCCGGAAACATATCGCGTTGGTCTTGATAGGCTCGATGTTTCCCGCCAAGGGAGAAAGGCTGGCAAGGCGGGCCGCCGGCCACCATGTCAACGTCTTGCGCCAGCGTCGAATAATTGATCCCCCGCACGTCTTGCGGAAACAGCCGCCAGTCCTTGGCCAAAGGATGGCCGAGGGATTCGTTCATGTGGATCGTGGAGCATGCGTGCTCGTTACGCTCAATCAGGGCCTCATGATGCCAGCCGGTCTTCTCAAGACCGAGAGCGAGCCCCCCTGCACCGGTGAAAAGCTCGACGGATTTTAGCTGCTTCATTCTCGTTTCTCCAAGAAACGCCTGATTCGTTCCGTCAAGTATGAAACCCGCTTCAATTGACACTCCCAGACAGTCAAGGCACTCCATCCCTGTTCGCGGAGCATCGCGCTCACTTCGGTATCGCGTGCCTTGTTTCTCGCCAGTTTCGGTCCCCAAAAACCCGTTTTGGTCCGGGGCTGCCGGTACTGACGGCAACCGTGTTGGTGCCAGAAACACCCATGCACAAAGATTACCTTCTTCCGGGGCCGAAAGACAAGATCAGGATTCCCCGGCAAGTTCCGGTCATGCAGGCGGTACCGATAGCCCATGCCGTGAACGAGACGACGAACGATCATCTCCGGCTTGGTGTTCGCGTTTCGGATGCGCGACATTCGCTCGCTTCGCTCCGCCTTCGTCAATGGATCGTAACGCGGCATTCCTCTGTCATCTCTCACGACAAACGTGGCGTTGCCCCTACCCCGCAAGGGTGCGTCCCTGGCCTCGAGTCGGACATGTACCCGTGGCCGACATATGGTCCAGTCCGTGGTTTGTCTCTCCCCCTTGACATCGTCGCCATTCCCGCTCCCACGACGGTCACATTTCGCCTTGTGCTGTCAGGGCCAGAACACCTTTGTCGCGCATGATTACCGGACAGTGTCCACTCGCCTTCCTTCACGCGGATTGGATACCGTTTCTACGCGCATCGACGAGGGTATGTTTCGGAGCTGAACCGGTCAACGGTGAATTGCCTGCGGCGCAACGGATTCTGCCGTTGCCAGGCTACAGCCGCCGTTCGAGCCGGTCGGCATCGCGGCGGAGGCGGTCGGCGGTTTCCGGTGCGTTGTCCTTCTCGTGGAAATCGGCCAGCCAGCGCAGCATCTTCTGGTGCTCCTTCATTTGAAAGTAGTCCCCGGTGCCGCCACGGAAGTAACGTCGGAACGCGCGATCGATCGTGCGCACGGCATCGTGCGTGCGGTCGTGCCGGCCGGCATAAGCGAAGAGCTGGTTGGCCAGCTCCACGAAGGCGACCTTCTCGGCGGCGTAGTCGTCGAGCGCGTCCTTGTAGGTCCGGAACACGCCGTCCACGTCGCCGCGCTGGTCGAGCAGCGCGACCTGCCGGTTCAGGTTATCGCGCACGAGGTCGTTGCGGTCGACGGCGCTGTGATCCATGCGCCGCTGCTGGGCTCGCAGCTCCTTCAGGGCGCCGCGCGTGCTGTAGGCGGCCAGCACCTTGTCCTGCTCCAGCCGGTCCGCGTAAGCCAGCAGGTCGGGGTAGTCGCGGTAGGCCTTGCGCAGCTCGTCCACCACCTCCTCCCACTGCATCTGCGTGGCGTCGGTGGCCTCGAGGAAAGCGATGTAGGCCTCCCAGATATTCTGCTGCCGGTTGGCGCCATCCAGCGCGGCGCGATAGAGCTGCCCCGCCTCCGCGGGCTGGCTCCGCCGCGCGAAAAGGGCCGCCAGGCGGGCATACAGGTTGGCCAGCTCCGGCGCGGAGGTCCGCATCTGCGGGTCGGCCAGCACGGAAAGCTCCCACCCCTTCAGCGCCGCGCCGGTCTGCGGGTCGGTCGTCGTGCCAACCGGGTAGCCCTGGTAGCGCCCCGTGTCGAGGTTCCACTCCTTGGCCCCGGCCTTGTAGCCGATCCAGGCGTGCGGGCCGCGCTGCCCGTCGCCGCTGATGATCATGGCAGGAATGCCGTTGGCTTTCGCGGTCATGGCGGCAAAGTAGGCCTGGTCCGCGCACACCCCGCCGCAGCGCTCGATCTCCGCCAGCGTGTAGGCCTTGTACATCGGCTCCTTCATCTCGCCGCGGGCCTTGTCCATGCGGTAGTGGATGTGCCCGTAGGCGAGCCCCCAATCCGCGCGGGAGAATTTGACGTGCTGCTGCGCCCACAGCAGCTCGCGCTCCGGCAGCGGCGCGTCCACCACCCACACGAGTTCGGCCACCGGCAGCTTCGCGAGGTCGGTCTTGAGCCGGCGCTTCTGGTCGGAATCGCGATAGAACCGGTACCGCTGCTCGGCCGGAATCAGCGGGGAGGCGGCGGGCTGCCCGGGCGTCCGCGGCGCATCCGGATCGTAGCCCTCAAGCTCGTCGCGCGCGGGCAGGTTGGACCGGATCGGCCGGTCGAACACCAGGGCGCAGGCCAGGGCCAGGTTGGCGTACCGGTCGCGCGTTTCGGGGTCGGCCGCCCACAGGCGGTACCAGATGTCGAACACCGTGTCGAGCGAGTCGGCCGGCCGGTAGGCGGTGAGAAACTGCCCCGGGGCGGTCGGGTGCGTGAGGAGCCAGCGGACGAAAGCCTTCCGGTCGTCGTCCACGGCGAGGCGCGAGAGGCGCGCGGGCGTGACCACGCGAATGAACTCGGCGGCATTCAGGGCGGCGACCATCAGCGGCTCCGCCAGGACGCGCTCGATCAACTTGTCGCGCTGAATACTCACGCGGGTCTTCGTCACGCTGAGCAGGACGCCCTCGATGAAATCCACGTACTCGTTCCAGCGTCCGGCGTCGAGCGCGGTCGTCAGCGCGCGGTCGAGCTTCGCCCGCATCTCGGGCTTCCGCAGGGCGGCGATGGTGAACTCCGAGCCGTCGGTGAAAACGCGACTGAGCCAGGCCAGGCCGGCGGCGATCTGCCCGCGAAACAGGGCGACCTGCCCGGCCCGCAACCCGGTGAAGACGCGGCTCTGCCCGTAGGCGGCGGAGGCTTCGGCCAGCGCGTTGGAGGCGGCCTCGAACTGCCGGCCGTCGAGCAGCCGGCCCACCTCGCCCAGCGCGCCGAGGGCGTCGAGGTTCTGACGGATGAAGCGCCGGTTCTCCGCCACGGCGACCACCTCTTCCGGCAGCGCACCGGCCCCGCCGCGCGGCGCCATGAAGGCCTCCAAGCGGTCCAGCCGGCCGCCCACGGCGTGCGTGAAAGCCACGTCCGCCACCCACGTGTCGGGCGCGGCCACGGCGGTCAGCGTGGTCCAGTCCTCGTCGGTCAGCGCCCACAGCGACAGCGAGGTCAGCGCCTTGCCCTGCGCCAGCGGCACCTCGACCTGCACCTCGCCGTTGACGATCTGCTTGAGCTTGCCGCGCAGGCCGGGCTGCGTCTCGATCTCCTGGCCGATCAGCGCGGCCTGCCGCGTCTCCAGCTGGCTGAAGACGCCGAGCGTGCGCCGCAGCCGCCCCTGCTCCTCGACGAGCCGCACCCGGTAGAGCCGGTTGCTGCTCTCCAGCAGCCAGCGGTCGGCCACCGCCAGCGCCCGCGGGTACTGGCGCTGGCCGGCCGCCTGCACGATATCGCGCATCACCAGCAGGTAGTCCTCCAGCCCCTCCACGGGCCAGGGATCCGCCACGGGCGGCGCCGCCACGACAGGCGCCGGCGCCGGCTCGGCGACCGGGACGAGCGCCCGCGCGGG
>CAYOBW010000121.1:4370-20565 GCA_964402115.1 uncultured Victivallales bacterium | reverse complement strand
GTACTCGCGGCGCGCCCTGATTTTCACTTGTCTCCCCTCTGCGGACGGCGTAATAATTCGCCGGTGGGGGGGGTATTGGCACGGACAGTCCATCCACGGCGAAAGCCGCGGCAGCGTCGCCTGGGTGTTTGTGGCGGCGGGGCAGGAGCGCGCGATGAAGAACCGGTGGCTCGTGGTTTGCGGAGGCGTGGCTGTGGTGTTCGTCAGCGGGGTGCTTGTGCACCGCAACCCGCCCGCGCGGCCCGCGGTGGCGGTGGGCGGTCCACCCGGATCACCCGTTCCGGCGCCCCTGCCGGCGCTCACGGTGCTGAACCCGCACGACTTCGCCGGCCCGCAAGGCCGGAACCCGGGCGCGACCCGCTCGACCGATCGACTGGCGGACCCGGCTGGCGCCCTGGCGCGGGCCGCGGCCGCGCGCCAGGCGGCCCTGGCCGGCGGACGCGACCCCGAGGCCGCACGCCGTGAAGCGGCGACGCAGCTGCTTGCCCGCTTTGCGGCGCTGCACGCCCGTACGCCTGCCGCCGCGCCCCGGACCGTGCTGCGCGGCCCGCCGCGCGGTTACGGCCACACCGTGTTCGACGCGCGGCAGCAGGCCGCCGTGGATCGCCTGCTGGCCACGCTGGGCGCAGGCGCCGACCTCCAAATGGATGCCACCGCCGGCACCGTGCGCCATGTCTCCGGTCCGCTGGCCCGGGTCGTGGCCGGGTCGGCCGGCTTCCAGGCGGCCCGCCGCGCCGACGACGCCGCCGGCATGGCGCGGGCCACGCTGCAGGAACTCGCCGAGGTCCTCAACGTCCGCGAGCCCGCGGAGCGGTTCGTGGCGCGCTCGGTGGCCGTGGACGCACTCGGCATGACGCACGTCCGGCTGCAGGAAACCTGCGGCGGGCTGCCGGTCTACGGCGCGGAGCTGTACGTGCACCTTGACCGCCGGAACGACCCCGTGCAGGTCAGCGGCGTGTACGCCGCGGCGCCCGCGTTGCCCGGGCTGCTCTCGCGCATCGCGCCGGAGGAGGCCATCGCGAAAGCCGCGGCAAGCCTGGGCGTGGCGCCAGCCGGCGTGCTGCCGCCCACCGTCACCCGCCTCGTTTACTGGAACCCGGAGCGGCTGCCGATCGAGGCGTACCAGGTGGAGCTGTTCCCGGCGCTGACCGCGGCTTACCGCGTCTTCGTCGCCGCGGGTGACGGCACGTGGCTGCACGCGCAGTCCCTCGTGACCACGGCCGGGCCGGCGGTCGGCAGCGGCACGGACCTGTGGGGCTCGAACCGCGTGGTGCAGTGCTGGCAGAACAACGACGGGAGCTACGTCGCCGTGGATACCACCTGCCCGATTTACGACAACACCTCCACGCCGCCGAACCTGGCCAGCACGCGGGGCGCACTGACCATTCTGAACGCGGGGGGCCGCTACTTCGTCGATGCCTACCAGAACAACCAGCTGGCCTTCGTGAGCACCGCGAACCGCAACAGCTGGGACGCTGCCGCGGTGTCGGTCATGCAGAACCTCAAGGCCGTGGAGGCCTACTACCGCACGGCGCACGGCCGCCAGTCCATCGACGGCAGCCGGATGTCCATCGTCAGCGCGGTGCACGCCACGTTCACGGCCGACGGCAATCCGGACAATGCCTGCTGGCACCCCGGCATGAAGATGCTCTTCTTCGGCGACGGGCGGGACACGTTCACGGAAAAGCTGCCGACCCTCGACATTGCCGGGCACGAACTGACGCACGGCGTCATCAGCTTCACGGCGGACCTGGCGTACGAGAACCAGTCCGGCGCGCTCAACGAGCACCTGGCCGACTACTTCGGCTGCATGGTGGACCGCGACGATTGGCTGATCTGGGACGGGGCGATGAAGAAACCGGGCCAGATCGCCGGCCGCGACCTGGCCAACCCCAAGAACCCCGCGGTCGAATCCAACTACCAACCCGAGAACATGTCCCAGTACTACAACCTGGCCAACGACGGGGCTCACGACTGGGGCGGCGTCCACGTGAACTGCAGCATTCCGAGCCGGGCGGCCTACCTCTTCACGGACCCGGCCGCGCAGGGCATGGGACGCGACAAGGCCGAGCGCATCGTCTACCGCGCCCTGGCGCAGTACCTGACCAAGTACGCGCAGTTCATCGACTACCGGCGCGCCCTGCTGTCGGCCGCCAAGGATCTCTACGGCGACGGCGGCGCCGAGATGACGGCCATCCGCAACGCCTTCGACGCGGTCGAGCTGCCCGATGGCGGGGGCGGGGGAGGATCTTCCACGGCCCCGACGAACACGCCCGGCCCGGTCACGGCGGGCGACGAATTCGTCCTGTTCCTGGGACCCTATTACAGCTGGGGCATCTACGTGGGCGACGCCCTCTACCAGATGGACAAGAACGCGGCGTACAGCCAGATTTCCCACCGCCTCGTCAGCCAGGCCCGGCCCGCCATTTCCGGCGGCGGGCAGTGGGGCTTGTACGTGGGCGACGACAACAACGTGTACTGGACGACCGGGGCCACCGAGGAGCAGTGGACCACGACGGCCAACGTGCGCTCCATTGCTCTGTCGAAGGATGCGCGCTACATCGCCGTGGCCACGACCGACCTGGACAACAGCATCACGGTGATCGACACCGTCAGCCAGACGGATCGCAAGGCGACGCTCACGGTCCCCTCGGACAGCGGCGGCGTCTCCCCGCTCTCCTATGCCGCCGTCATGAGCTTCAACTTCGCCGGCGACGCGCTGATGTACGACGCCGTCTGCCAGACCAAGGTCAACGGACAGGATTACGCCTACTGGGCCGTCTACGGGCTGCGGATCAAGGACCTGGCCTCCTCCCCGCTGATGCCCGCGCCCTACGGGCTGCAGGTCGGCAACCCGTCCTGCGCCCACACCCGGGCGCTCAGCTTCGTCGGCGACTACATCTTCACCGACAACGAGGGCCGCGAGACCATCGGCGTGGTATCCGTCGACCTCGAGAACAACACGGCTTCCGTGCTCACGAACGGCCTCGCCGTGGTGGCCCAGCCCACGTTCCGCGGCGATGACCGGAAGCTCGTCTTCCGCGAGCTGGCGAGCGGCGTGCACTACTTCTACGAGGCGACGCTGGCCAACAACGGCACGGCCCTGACGGCCGCCACGCCCATTTTCTACTCCGCGACAGACCCGCTGAGCTTCCCGATCGGCTTCCGCGCGGGCACGTACACCCAGGCCACGGGACACCTGGCGGTCACGCCGGCCACCCTCGCGTTCGGCACGGTGTCCGTGGCGCAGACCGTCACCAACACCCTGACGTTCACCAACAGCGGCAGCGCGGACCTGGATTTGCTGGGCGTGACGGTGGAAGCCGCCGACACGAACGTGGTCAACTCCTTCGGCTTCGGCGGGGCCGTGCAGACCCGCATCCCGGCGGGCGGGGCGCAGCGCGTGCCGATCACGTTCCGGCCGAAGCTGACCGGGGCCCTGGCAGCCACGCTGCGGGTGAAGACCTCCGTGCCGACGCAGGGGGACGTGCTCGTCAACCTGTCGGGGACCGGCCAGGCGGCCCGCATGCTGACCGCCGAGTGGCGCCAGGCGTGGGAGGACTTTAACCGCCGCTACTCGTACTTCGCCCTGAAGGGCATCGACTGGAACGGCGTGTGGGCCGCGCACAGCAACGACTGCGCCGCGGTCAGCGACCCCGCCGTTTTCGCGGTGAAGCTCAACGACATGCTGCAGGTGCTGCGCGACTGGCACGTCTGGGTGCGCAAGCCCGACGGCGCGTACCTGGGCTACGACGGCAGCTGCACCGTGAACTACAACCCCGCGAAGCTGACCTACACCCGCTACGTCCAGGGCGGCGGCGCCTACCAGGACGTGAACAACGCGCACGTGATCTACCACGCCTGGCTGCAGACCAACATCGCGCACATCATCGTCACCACGCTCGACGGCGGGGCGTTCGGGGCGATCAGCGACGGCGACATCGGCAACCTCTTCGTGACGTACGCCGGCGCGGCGGGTCTGATCCTCGACCTGCGCGCGAACAGCGGCGGCGACGAAGCCAACGCGCGCAAGTTCGCCGAGCGGCTGGCCGAGAGAACCTACACGTTCGGCTACGTGCGCAACCGCATCCCGGGGACCGATCACAACGCGTTCGAGGACTACTTCCCCAAGACCCTGAGCCCGAGCCCGCGCATGCATTTCACCAACACGGTGGTGTGCCTGGTCGGGCAGAAGGTCATGAGCTCCGGCGAAGCGTTCGCCCTGATGCTGCGCGCCTGCCCGCGGGTGACGCTCATCGGCGACCGCACGCGCGGCGCCAGCGCCAACACGATGGCCACCAACCTCCCGTCCATCAACGTCAGCTACTCCATCTCCCAGTGGGTGGCCTACGACGCGCAGAAGCGCACCTACGAGGACGTGGGCCTCGCGCCGGACCTGGCCGTGCCGCCCGGCGCGGGGGCGGGCAAGAGCTACGACGACAACCAGGACTACGTGCTCGAGCGTGCCATCCAGTGGGTGCGCCTGTCGCACGCGGACAGCAACGCCAACCGGACGCCGGACGCGTGGGAGCAGCTCCACTTCCGCAACCTGACCAGCGTGACGCGCTTCACGGACTTCGATCGCGACGGCTCCCTCGACGTGGACGAGTACTGGGCCGGGACCTGCCCCACGAACCCGCGCTCGCGGCTCGGGTTCGACGTGGACGTGCTGCTGCTGCCGGCGAACGCCGGCGCGGTGCTGCGCTGGCCCAGTGTCGCGCACAGGCAGTACACGCTGCGCTGCTACACAAACCTCACGCGGGATGCCGGGCGCACGTGGCCCGACCTGCCGGCCACGCCGCCGCTGAACGTGTACACGGATACCACGGCCGTCGGCCGGGGGCCGTACTTCTACCGCGTGTCGGTGCCGAAGCGGTAGTCCGGGGAAGGCCACGCGAAGGACGCGGCGGCGGGCTTGTTGCCAGCAAAACCGCCGTAGAGCGCCAACCCGGGCTTCACGCTGATCCGCTCCGCGCAAACGCCCTGCGCCACCCAGATTTCGAGCCTTGCGTGGCGCGCTATTGATGTTGTCGTCCCGGGTCTTTCGAACTATGATTTTGGGGTGTTTCGGTTGGTTTCTCGGGAAAGGTGGGACCGCATGGACGCAGCCGGTGTGTCGGCAACCCGTCAGGACGAAGAGCAAGCCTATTTCCGGGCCATCTTCGATTCGGTCAGCGACGCGATTTTCGTGCATGATGCGGGCACCGGCGCGCTGCTCGATGCCAACGAGACAGCCAGCCGCATGTACGGCTACACGCGGGAGGAGTTCCTGGCGCTGGACATCGGGGCGCTGAGCGCCGGTAAGGCCCCCTACTGCCAGGAGGATGCGCTGAAATGGCTCGTGCGTGCCCGCGCCGAGTCGCCCCACGTGTTCGAATGGCTGGCCCGCAGCAAGTCAGGGCAGCTCTTCTGGGTGGAGGTCAACGCCCGCTTTGTCCGCATCGGGGCACACGAACGGTTCTTCGTGACCGTGCGGAGCATCGACGCGCGCAAGAAGGCGGAAGAGGCGCTGCGGGAAAGCGAAGGGCGCATCCGCGCCCTGCTGCAACATGTGCCCTCGGTCGCGGTCCAGGGCTACCGCCCGAATGGTGAGGTGACGTACTGGAACACCGCCAGCGAACGGATTTACGGCTACACGGCGGAAGAGGCGCTCGGCCGCAACCTGGTTGACCTGATCATTCCGGCAGAGATGCGGGCAGCAGCCCAGCAAGCCATCGTCCAGATGGCCGCATCGGGCGAGCCCATCCCGGCCGCCGAACTCGAACTGGTTCGCAAAGGCGGCACGTGCGTGCCGGTCTACTCCTGTCACGCCGTCGTCTGCAGGCCCGGCAGCGAGCCGGTCCTCTTCTGCATGGACGTGGATCTGACCGACACCAGGCGGGCGGAGCAGGCGCGCATCGAACTGGAGCGCCGCCTGTTGCACGGGCAGAAACTGGAGAGCCTCGGCCTGCTGGCAGGGGGCATCGCTCACGACTTCAACAATCTGCTGACGGCCATTCTGGGCAACCTGGATCTCGCGACACGCGAGGTTTCGCCCCTCTCGACGGCGAAGCCCTACCTCGATGACGCCATGAAAGCCGTCCAGCGCGCGTCCGATCTGACCCGTCAGATGCTGGCCTACTCGGGCCGGGGACACTTCGTGGTAGAGGATATGAGCCTGGCCGACCTGGTCGATGAGAACGCGCACATGCTGCGCGCGGCGGTGCCCAAGTCCATCGCCATCGACGTCCGGCAGGACGACAACCTGCCGTTGGTCCGCGCAAACGCCGGCCAGATTCAGCAGGTGGTCATGAACCTGATCGTGAACGCGTCCGAGGCGATCGGCTCGGCGGCGGGGATCATCACGCTGACTACCGGCTGCCGGCACTTCGGGGCACAGGAACTCGCGCGCAGCCGGATCGAGGAGAAACCGGAGGCCGGCCGCTATGCCTATGTCACGGTATCGGATACGGGCTGCGGCATGGATGCGGAAACGCAGCTGCGGCTGTTCGACCCGTTCTTCTCGACAAAACGCGTCGGGCGAGGCCTGGGCCTGTCCGCGGTCCTGGGGATTGTCCGGGGACACCACGGCGCCATCCTGGTGGATTCGCGAACGGGCGAGGGCACGAGCGTGCATGTGCTCTTCCCCGTGTCAGCGAGACCAGGCGCGACCGGAGCAGCCTCGCCCGCCCCCGAAAGGGGCCCTGAGCAGGGGCCGGCGTGCTCCGGACTCGTGCTGCTGGTGGACGACGAGGAAGACGTGCTTGCCCTTTGCCGGCACATGGCCATGCGCCTGGGGTTTCGGACTGTCACGGCGACGGACGGCCTCCGTGGCCTGGAGGTCTTCCGGACGCATGCCGCCGAAATCGTGTGTTCGATCGTGGATATGACGATGCCGGGCTTGGACGGCGTGTCGTGCGTTCGTGAGATCCGGCGGATCAAACCCGATGCCAAGGTGCTCCTTTCAAGCGGGTTCACGCGGACAGACATCACGGAGCAGTTCGGCGACGCGGACGCCTCCGGGTTCCTCCAGAAGCCCTATGATCTGGACGCGCTTCGCGCTGAGCTGTCGCGCGTGCTGAAAAGCGCAACATGATCGGTGTCTGGATCAACGTCGGGACGGTGCTGGCGGGCGGGAGCCTGGGAGCGTGGCTGGGCGACCGGTTGCCGGCGCGCGTGCGGGAGATCGTGATGCAGGGGCTGGGGCTCCTGACGCTGGTCATCGGCATGGGCATGGCGCTGAAAAGCGCCAACCCGCTCTACGTGCTGGGCGGGATCCTGGCCGGCGGCATGCTCGGCGAATGGTGCAACGTGCAGGCGAGGCTCGACGGCGTCGGCGCCTGGCTGTCGGCCCGGGCGGCGCGGCACCCGTTCCTCGCGCGCGGCGATTTCACCCGCGGCTTTGTCACAGCCACGCTAGTCTTCTGCGTGGGGCCGATGACGATCATGGGATCGATACAGGAAGGCCTTTCGGGCGATGCGTCGCTGATCATCGTCAAGAGCACGCTGGACGCCTTCTCCTCCCTCGCCATGGCCGCCGTCATGGGGATGGGCGTGACGTTCGCGGCGCTGTCCGTGCTGCTGATCCAGGGCACGCTCACGCTGGGCGGCGGGCTCTTCGCGCACATCCTCACGCCCCCGATGGTCACCGAAATGACCGCCACCGGCGGGGTCATGATCCTGGGGATCGGGTTCCTGCTGCTGGAGCTCAAGCAGCTGCGCGTGGCGAACTTCCTGCCGGCGCTGTTCGTCGCCCCCGCGCTCGTGGCCGCCCAGCCTTGGCTGGCGGCCTGGTGGAAGTAGTCGGCGCCAGGCCCTTACCGCAGCACGAGCGGCTGGTCGGGCAGCTCGTTGGCCCGGGGCGCGCCGGTGGCGGGGAAGGCGCGCACGAGGTGGTCGTTGACGGCCTGCAGGCCGTCGAGTGCGCCGGCCTCGTAGCGGCCCTCGCGGAAGGCGGCTTCCATGCGGCGACAGATCGTCTCCCACCCCTCCGCGCCCACGACCGCGTGGACGCCGCGATCCGCCACGATCTCCACGTCGCGATCGGCCAGCAGCAGGTAGATCAGCACGCCGTTGTTCTCGGCCGTGTCCCACACGCCAAGCAGGCCGAACAGCTCGCGGGCGCGCGCGCAGGCCGTCTGCCCGTGCCAGAGCGGAGCGCCGTCGAGCGTCCCTTCCACGACGAAACGCACCTGACCGCGGTGCCGCGCCTCGCCCGTCCGGATGGCCGCCTCGATGGCCTGCAGCGCCGCCGGCGGAAACGCGCGGCGCACCGCCCATCCGGGCAGGCCGAGATGCCGCACGATGCGTCCGATGTCCATGCCCCGTCCTCCGCTCACCAACGTCCCGAGGCGCCGCCGCCCCCGAAGTGCCCACCACCGCCGCTGAAGCCCCCGCCACTGCTGCTGAAGCCGCCGCCCCCGCTGCTGCTGTGCCAGCCTCCCCGGCCGCCCGCGTGTCCGCCGCGCCCGCCAACCAGGATGAGCAGGAAGGCGACACCCCCAGCCCCCAGGCCCAGAATGGGGTTTCCGGTGGCCAGCCAGAAGCCCGCCCCGAGCAGGATTCCGCCCGCCACCGCCGCCACCAACCGCCCGAGCAGGCGCCGTAGAACGCTCGACAGAATGAAGGTGCCGATGAGCACACCGGGCAGATTCCGCTCCGCCGCCGGCATGAGCGGCCTTTCCTGAGGCGGGGGCGGCGGCAGGGGTTCGCCCTCGATCACGCCGAGCAGCCGCCGCAGGCCGGCTTCGATGCCGCCCGCGAAGTCGTCCTCCTTGAAACGCGGCACGATGATCTCGTCGACGATGCGCTTGGCGACGGCGTCCGGCACCGCGCCCTCCAGGCCGTAGCCGACTTCGAAGCGCAGCGCGCGGTCGTCGCGGGCCACCAGCAGGATGGCGCCGTCGTCCACCCCCTTGCGCCCGATCTGCCACGCCTCGGCGACGCGGATGCCGTACTGTTCGATAGTCTCGGGCGCGGTCGTCGGCACGATCAGCACGGACACCTGGGCGCCTTTGCGCGCTTCGAACTGCCGCAGCAGCTCCTCCAGCGCCTGCCGCCGGTCCGGCGCCAGCGCGCCGGTGAGGTCGGTCACCCGCGCCTGCAGCGGCGGCACGGCAACCTCCGCGGCAGCCCTGCCCAGCCACCCGGCGACCAGCACCGCGACGATGAGGCAAATCCGGCGCATCGCACCTCCGCGCGTCTACTTGAAATCCACCGTGGGCGGCTTGGCCAACTCCTGCTCGTTCGCGACCGTGAAGGTGGGTTTGGTCTTGTGGCCGAACATCTTCGCGGTCAGGTTGGCCGGGAAGGAGCGAATCGTGACGTTGTAGGTGCGCACCGCCTCGATGTAGCGGTTGCGCGCCACGGCGATGCGGTTCTCCGTGCCTTCGAGCTGCGCCTGCAGGTCGCGGAAGCCGCCGTCGGCCTTGAGCGTGGGGTAGTTCTCGGCCACCAGCAGCAGGCGCGACAGGGAGCCGGAGAGATTGCGCTGGGCGGCCTCGAACTGGTTGAAAGCCTGCTCGTTGTTCAGGAGCTCCGGCGTGGCCTGCATGGACCCGATCCTCGCGCGCGCCTCGGTCACGCGCGTCAGGACTTCCTTCTCGTGCGCCGCGTAGCCCTTGACCACGTTCACCAGGTTGGGCACCAGGTCCGCCCGGCGCTGGTACTGGTTCAGCACCTCGGCCCAGCACGCGTTGATGCCTTCATCGGTGCGCTGGATCTTGTTGTATCCGCAGCCGCTGAGCCCCAGCCCCAGCACGGCCAATCCCATGCCCCACAGCCACCTGCGTATCATGTTGCGCTCCTTCCGCCGGCCCCGTTCCACGGCCAGGCACCAAGCGAGCGGCATGATCGGAGCGGAGGCGGGAAATGTCAAGCGACCTCCGCGTCAAGGCGTGTGGCCGACCAGGGTGATCTCGTCACGGTCGTGGAAGAGGTGCCGGATGCGCAGGAGGGGGCAGGGCGGCAGCAGACGTCCGTGCGGCTCGCGCAGCTCCTCCAGCAGGCCGGCGCCGTCCGCGCGGCCGAGTTTCAGGTTGACGATGAAGCGCAGGCCGCGCCGCTCCCGCAGCCAGCGCGCAACCAGCCGCAGGACATGGTGCGGCTCCTCGACCAGGTCGCAGAACAGCCAGTCGCAAGCCTCGCCGGGGGGCAGCCTGAAGGTGAAGGCGTCCGCGCGCCGGTGCTCGATCAGCGGGTGGCCGCGGGCGCCGTCCTTGAGGGGGCCGTTATCGATGGCGAGCACCCGCGCCCCACGTTTCGCGGCGCTGTAGCTCCAGCCGCCCGGCGCGGCGCCAAGGTCGATCACGGCTTCGCCGGGGCGGGGTTCGCGCCCGAGCAGGGCGTACGCTTCCTCGCATTTCAGATAGGAGCGGGAGGGGGCGGCCGGATCGTCGGCCATGCGCTGCTGCCCGCCGGACCAGGCGCGTACGGCCGCGAAGATCCGGTCGAAGCCCGCGAAGAAGACGAACAGGCCAAAGCCCTCGCCGCCCCCGCGCGGCAGCGCATCCTGGCCCGTGCGGGCCAGCCGGCCGGCCCGCTTCTTCAGGCGCTCCCGGAAGGCCTGCGCCACGGCCCCGGCGCGCGGCCCCAATCCCGGCGTATCGGCGGAGAAGCGGAACACCAGCGGCCACGGCTCGGGCAGGCGCGCGTCTCCCAGGCCGGCCAGGAAGAGGTCCAGCAGCGCCGCGGCCTGTGCATTCACGCTGCCGGCCGTGAGCCCCGCCGCCGCGCGCAGGCGCAGGTGGGCATAGCAGGGCTCGGCGAGCGTCCCGCCGTCGACACCGACCCAGCCGGGGCCGCGGGTCGCCACGCGCGCCCCCTGCCGCGCAAGCTCCGCCTCCAGCAGGGGTTCGTATCCGGATTGACAGGTAAACAGGTCCATAAGGGTGCACTCGACCGCGCCCATGATGTGCAGGTTCGCCCTGAAAAGAAAAGGGCGTTGTCGCACAGGATTCAGGAGTCAGAATTCAGGAGTCAGGAGTGGCGTCAAAGGGAAGCGGTTTCTGAATGCTGACTCCTGAATTCTGGATTCTCTGTGTCCCGCAGTTGCGGCTGGCATCCGGCGGGGGACGCGGTATGATGACCGGCCGAGCAATGAAACGCGCATATCCATGGCTCATGCTGGTGCTGACCCCCGTCCTGCTGGCGTTCTGCACGACGCTGGGCAGCACGGGGATGCGGCTGCCCGACCTGGACGTGCCGACCGACCGCGCGATCTTCGTTCTGCGGCTTGGCCGGGTGCTGGCCGGCTTTTGCGTGGGCGGCGCCCTGGCCGGCGCCGGCTGTGTCATGCAGGCGCTGCTGCGCAACCCGCTGGCCGAACCCTACCTGCTGGGCGTCAGCAGCGGCGCCGGCCTCGGCGCGGCCCTCGCGATCGTCGGCGGACTCGCCGCCCACGGCGTCCTGCTCCTGCCGCTGGCGGCCTTCGCCGGCGCCACGGCGACGCTCGCCCTCGTCTACCTGCTCGCCCTCAGCGGCGGCCGCGTCTCGATCTACGGCCTCATTCTCAGCGGCGTGATCGTCAGCTCCGTCTCCTCCAGCCTGCTGATGGTCGTGGTGAGCCTGGCGCCGGCGGAAGGGGTGCACGGCATCCTCTGGTGGATGCTGGGCAACCTCGAGCTGCCGTCGCGCGCGCTGCTCGCCGTCAGCGCGGCGATCCTGGCCGCCGGCTGCCTGGCCCTGTGGGCCGGCGCCCCGGCGTGGAATGCGCTCAGCCTCGGCACGGACATCGCCCATGGCGTCGGCGTCCGCGTCCGCCTGGCCGTGGTCGCGGGACTGGGCCTGGCCTCGTTGGTCACCGCCACGGCCGTGGCGCTGGCGGGGCTGATCGGTTTCGTCGGGCTTATCGTGCCGCACGTCGTACGCCGCCTGACGGGGCCGGATCATCGGCGCCTGCTGCCGGCGGCGGTGCTGACAGGCGGGGTCTTTCTCGCGCTGTGCGACGCCGTGGCGCGCACGGCGCTGGCCCCGCGCGAGCTGCCGGTGGGGGTGATCACGGCGCTCCTGGGCGGCCCCTTCTTCCTGTTCATCCTGCGCGCCAAGCGGCGCGGGGAGTGGGTGGCATGAGCGCGCCGCTTCGCTTCGTCACGTTCACGCTCAACCCCGCGGTGGACTGCACCCTCGCGCTGGAGGAGCGCCTGCGCCTGGGCGGCGTGCACACGGTGCGCGGGGAGACCCGCACGCCCGGCGGCAAGGCGCTCAACGTGGCCAAGGTGTTGGCCGCCAACGGCCGGCCGGTCTGTGTCTGCGGCCTGCTCGGCCGCGACCAGGCCCGCGTCTTCCGCGGCTTTCTCGCGGCAGCAGGCATCCGGTCGCGCTTCTGCCTCGTGCCGGCCCCCACCCGAGAGAACGTCATGCTGAGCGATGCGCACGGCGCCGAGCTGAAGGTGAACCGGCCCGGCTTTCCCGGCTTGCGACTGCCCTGGGCACGGCTGCGGCGGCACGCGGAGCAGGCCGCGGCCGGCGGCCGCGTCGTTGTGCTGACCGGCTCGCTGCCCGCGGCGCTGCCGCCGGCGACGTACGCGCGCCTGGTCCGCCGCTTTCACGCGCTGGGGAAGACGGTCGTGGTGGATACGAGCGGCCCCGCCCTGGCCGCCGCCGTCGCGGCCCGCCCGGCGGTCATCAAGCCCAACCGCACGGAGCTGGAGCGCGACCTCGGGCTGGCCATCCCCACCCGCGCGCGGCTTGTGCGCGTTTTGCGCGAGCTGGCCGCGCGGCACGAGGTCGTCATCCTGTCCGACGGCGCGCGCGGGGCCTGGTTCGCCGCCGGCGGACGCATCCTGTACGGCCGGCCCCCGCCCGTGCGCGCCGTCGATACGACCGGCGCGGGCGACTACCTGCTCGGCCAGTTCTGCGCGGACTATTTCGACGCCGCCGGGCGGGTGCTGACGCCGGCCATCGTCAGCCGCGCCGTGGCGGCCGGGGCCGCCGCGGTCGAACTGCACGGCACACCCCTGCCCGCCCGCGCCCGCATCGCTGCCCTGGCGCGCGCGGTACGCATCGTCAACGCAAACGGAGCCTCCGCATGAGTTACGACTTCGACCGAGCGATCGAGCGGCGCGGCAGCGACAGCTTCAAGTGGGCGCGCTACGCCGGCCGCGACGTCCTGCCCCTGTGGGTGGCCGACATGGATTTCGCCGCGGCCCCCGAGATCGTGGCCGCCCTGCACGCGCGCGTGGATCACGGCGTCTTCGGGTATGCGGCGGCGCCCGCGACGGCCGCCGCCGCCGTGTGCGAAGCCCTGCGCCGCGACTACGGGTGGGAGGTGGCGCCGGAGTGGCTCGTCTGGCAGCCCGGCCTGGTGCCGGCCATCAGCGCCTGCTGCCGCCTGCTCGACGACCCGGCCGACGAGGTGGCCACGTATGTCCCGGCCTATCCGCCGTTCCTGCGCGTGGCCGGTCACGTGCGCCGCCACCTGGTGCGCTGCCCCATGCCCGACGACGGCGTGCGCTACGGGCTGGACACGGAGCGCCTGGAGCGCACCCTGCCGCCCGCGACGCGGCTGTTCATCTTCTGCAACCCGCACAACCCCACCGGCCGCGCCTTCGCGCGCGCCGAGCTCGAGGCTTTCGCGGCGGTCTGCCTGCGGCGCAACCTGCTGGTCTGCTCCGACGAGATCCACTGCGGGCTCGTGCTCGACGCGGACAGGCGGCACATCCCGCTGGCCGCGCTGGACCCCGACCTCGCCGCCCGCACGATCACGCTTATGGCGCCCAGCAAGACCTTCAACCTCCCCGGCCTGGCTTGCGCCTTCGCGGTCATCCCGAACGCCGACCTGCGGCGCCGGTTCGTGGGCGCCGCGCGCGATGTGATGGGCGAGGTTTCGCCGCTCGGCTACGCCGCCTGCACGGCGGCCTACCGCGCGGCCGGCGCCTGGCACGCCGCGCTGCTGGCCTATCTCCGCGGCAACCGCGATCGCGTCGAGGCGGTGGTCGCCGGCTGGCCGAACGTGCGCATGCGGCACGTGGAAGCCACCTACCTCGCCTGGCTCGACATGCGGGAGAGCGGGCTGGCGGAGCCGCAGGCCGCGTTCCTTGCTGCCGGGGTCGGGCTGTCGGACGGCGCTGACTTCGGCGCGCCCGGCTTCGTGCGCCTGAACTTCGGCTGTCCGCGCGCCACGCTGGATGAAGCCCTGCGCCGGATGGCGCGCGCCCTGCCGTCCACCCCTGCCCTGCCATGACCGCCGCCCACCCGTCAACGCCCGCGCCCGCCGTGGCCTTGACCGGCCTGACCGCCGGCTATCCCGGACGCCCCGTGCTGCGGGACGTCACCTGGCAGGTGCAGCCGGGCGAGCGCGTGGCCGTGCTCGGCCCCAACGGCGCCGGGAAGACGACGCTGCTGCGCGTGCTGACCGGCTTGTTGAAGCCGCAGGCGGGCACGGTGCGGCTGTTTGGCGCGGCGCTCGGCGGCATGCCGGCGGCGGACCGCGCGCGGCTGCTCGCCGTGGTCCCGCAGGAGTTGGAGACGCCCATGGCGTTCACGGTGAGCGAGCTGGTCATGATTGGCCGCACCACGGTGCTGCCGCGGTGGGCGCCGCCGGCCGCCACGGACCGGGCCGCCGTCGAGCAGGCGCTGGCCGCGACCGACGTCGCGCACCTGGCCGACCGCCTGCTGACCGAGCTGAGCGCCGGGGAGAAGCAGCGGGCGCTGGTGGCCATGGCCCTGGCGCAGGAGCCGCGGATCATGCTCATGGATGAGGCCACCGCGCACCTCGACTTCAATCACCGGCTGGAGATCATGGCCCTCATCGAGCGGCTGCATGCCGCGCACGGGCTGACGGTCGTCATGACCAGCCACGACCTGAACCTCGCGGCCGAGTTTTTCCCGCGCCTCGTGCTGCTCGACGCCGGCGGGATCGTGGCCGACGGCCCGCCGGAGGCGGTGCTGACCGAGCCGCTGCTGCAGCGGGTCTACCGCTGCGCGCTGCGGGTCCAGGTCAACCCCGCCAACGGCTCGCTCGGCGTCGTGCCCGCGCCGCGGGCGGCGCCGGGGCCGACTCCCACACTTTGTTAGGTGCGGGAGTAACGCAAGGGGGAGGACGCTAACGGCGGGGACCGCCGTCTCCACGCCTCGGTGCCTGCCCACGCCATGGAGACGGCCGTCCCGGCCGTTAGGTGCAACGTAAGCCCCCTGCGTCACTGATGCGTCGCCGCATCGCTCATCGCCGCTGCCTCGCGAATTGCTGTTGCTTGCACGGCACGGGTGGTGTACGGTCACGTCCTCATGGCGCGCATCCTGATAGTGGACGACGACAGGCCGGTTCTGCAATCGCTCGAACTCGTGCTCGGGAACGAGGGGCACGAACTGGTTCTGACCCAGGACGGGCAGCAGGCCCTGCAGGTGCTGACGGACGAGCCCGTGGACCTGGTCATCACCGATTTGCTGATGAAACCGGTGGACGGGCTGGAGCTCCTGCGCTACGTGCGCAAGGAGCGGCCCCGCGTGGCGGTGATCGTCGTGTCGGCCTACAGCTCGACCCCGATCATCGAACAGTGCCGCGCGCTGGGCTGCGCCGCCTACATCCGCAAGCCCTTCCGCATCCGCGAAATCACCGAGACCGTGCGCATCGCCCTGGCGCGCCAGGCGCCACCGCCGGCGTGAGGCCATTCACGGCATGACCGACGACTTCCACCGGTACGGCGTGGAAGTGGACGAGCGCGAAACCGCGTTCTTCTTCGACGGCGTGGAGCTGCGCCGCGTGCCCACGCCCCCGGAGGCGCACGTGCCGCTGTACCTGCTCGTCAACCTGGCGCTCGGCAGCGGCTGGCCCACCAAGGACACCCCGGATTCCGGGGACCGTCGTACAGGATGTCATGCCAGACGAAAACCTCGCCGGGAAGGCCCGACTTCGCCAGGCGGTCCCCCGCAATATCGCCACTGGTGACATGAAGTGTATCGGTCATCCGTCAGCAGCTCCTCTTCCAACCCAGCACTGGCAACGCGTCTCGCTCATAGCCTCCCGATCAGTCTCCGAGCCAGGAGTAACGGAATGGCGCCGAATACGCCGAAGGAGCAGTCAATGGCTCTCCACCAGAGTGGAATCCCCCTGAAATGGCCCGCGATCAAGGCCAACGGGATGACCGCCAGACAGGCAATCAAGCCGAAGTCAATCACCCAGACATTGCGAACGGGGTCGCGCCAGGGGCCGATGAACGCGACGGCGATGACCAGGTGCGCGAAGGCCAGCCAATCGGTGCCGTAGGGCAGAAACGGG
>CAYOBW010000121.1:0-4270 GCA_964402115.1 uncultured Victivallales bacterium | reverse complement strand
GGCGACGACCTTGCCTTTCCGCTCCGCTTGCGACATCATGGCGGCCATGGATATCACCGGTCACCCGTTTCCGTCATCCCTTCCATCCTTTCCGCTCGCTTCAACCCGCAACCAGACAGGAGTGACAGAGAGATGAAATCCCTCCTCGTAACCCCCGCCGTGAGGCGGGGGACCGGCCACGTCTCGCTGCCGTCCGCCGCGTCACCGCGGCGGCTACGGGGGAACGGCGTGCTTCCTCTCTCCCTCCTCGTAGCCCCCGCCGTGAGGCGGGGGACAAGCCGTCTGCCTCCGGCCGGTCCGCCGCCTCACGGCGGCGGCTACGAGGGAGCGCCCCGTCGCCGCGGTACAACGCCACCCGCCACGCGCCCGCTTGCCGCCCTGCTGCTGGTCGCCTCCGCGTTCGCCGCCACGCTTGCCGCCGGCGCCGCACCGCGGCGCGAGGCGCCGGGCGTGCCGACGCTCAAGGAGTTGCACCGCGACTTCGGCGACGCGGACCTCGCCGCCTTCCGCGCGCCGCCCGCGACCTTCCGGCCGGAGACGTGGTTCCACTTCATCGGCGGCAACGTCGCCACGCAGGGCATCACGGCGGACCTCGAAGCGATCGCAGGCGCGGGGCTTTCGGGCATCCAGCTCTTTCACGGCCAGTTCGGCGGCCCGTGGCCCGGCGTGGAGCCGCAGATCCGCTGCCTGAGCCCGGCCTGGGACGGGGCCGTCCGCCACGTGGCCAATGAGTGTGCGCGGCTCGGCCTGCGCTTCACCATGCAGAACTGCCCGGGCTGGGCGATGGCCGGCGGGCCGTGGATCCCGCCCGAGAAGGCGATGCGGCACCTGGTCTGGAGCCGCACGGACATCGCGGGCGGCAGCAACGTCACCGTCGCCCTGCCCCTTCCGCAGCCGAGCGGCGAGGCGTGGCGCGACTACCGCGACGTGGCGGTGAGCGCCTTCCCGACGCCCGCCGACGACACGGACAAGGCGCTGGCGCCTGTGTCGGTCAAGAGCAACCGCGAGGGCCTGCCGTGGGCGGCGTGTATCGGCGGCGCAAGCGGCGGGAAAATCACGCTGGAGCCGGACGTGGAGCCGACCTGGGTGGAAGCCGCCTTTCAGGACGCGGTCACGCTGCGGACGGTGCAACTCCCGCCCGTGCAGAAGCTCAATCACGGCTGGTGCTACGACCCCGGCGTCACGGTGACCGTGGCGGCGGTCCTGCCGGAGGGCTTGCGGGAGGTCGCGCGGGCCGAGCTGCCGCCGAGCAACTGGCAGGACAACAAGCCGATCTCGCTGGCGTGTGCGGAGGCGCCTGCCCGGGCCTACCGAATCACGCTCGCGCACAAGCACAGCCTGGTCCTCACTTCGCTGCGGCTTTTCGCCGGCGCGCGGCAGAACAACTGGGAGGCCGAGGCGGGCTGGACGCTGCGGGGCCTGGACCGCCGGGCGTATCCCGGGCAATCCGCGGCGGCCTGGGTCAGCCCCGCCGGGATCACGGACCTGACCGCGAAGCTGGATGCGCAGGGCACGCTGGCGTGGGCGGCGCCGGCGGGCGCATGGAGCGTGCTGCGCGTGGGCCACGTCAACACGGGCAAGCGGAACGGCCCCGCGCCCGCGGAAGCGACCGGCTGGGAGTGCGACAAGCTCGCGGCGACCGGCGCGGAGACGCACTTCGCCGGCTACATCGGGCGGCTCTCCGGCAAGGGCGGGCCGGTGGGCGGCGGGTTGTTGAAGGGCATGTTGATGGACAGCTGGGAGTGCGAGACGCAGACGTGGACGCCGGGGCTGGACGCGCAGTTCCTGGGGTTGCGCGGGTATGCGCTGACGCCGTGGCTCCCGGCGCTCATGGGCTACGTGGTGGGAGACCCCGCGACGACCGCCCGGTTCCTGCGCGACTGGCGCGCCACGGTGAACGAGCTGCTGGTGCAGCGATTCTTCGGGCGTATGGCGGAGCTGGGGCATGCGAACGGCCTGACGGTTTCGTTCGAGACGGCATCAGGAGACGTTTTCCCGGCGGACATCCTAGAGTACTACAAACACGCCGACGTGCCGATGTGCGAATTCTGGCAGCCGCGGTCGGACTCCTATGTCGGCAGCCTCGACTTCAAGCCGATCAAACCGTGCGCCTCGGCGGCGCGGTTGTACGGCAAGCCGCGCGTGGCCGCCGAGGCGTTCACCTCGTTCGCGCTGACCTGGAACGAGCATTTCGACATGCTGAAGGACGTCGCCAACATCCACTTCGCGGAGGGCGTCACGCACCTGGTCTTCCACACGTACACGCACAACCCGCGCACGGACTTCCTGCCGCCGGGTACGTCGTTCGGCTCGGGCATCGGCACGCCTTTCCTGCGCGGGCAAACCTGGTGGCCGCACATGCCCGCGTTCGTGGCCTACCTCTCGCGCTGCGGCTACCTGCTGGAGCGGGGGCGGCCGGTTTCGGACGTGCTGTGGTACCTGGGCGACGAGCTGGCCCACAAGCCGCCCCAGGACGCGCCTTTCCCCGCCGGGTTCAAGTACGACTACTGCAATCTGGATGTCCTGCTCCACCGCCTGTCCGTGCGCGACGGCCTGCTGGAGACACCGGAGGGGGTGCGCTACCGGGTGCTCTGGCTGCGCGACAATCCGCGGATGCTGCCCGAGACCGTCGAGAAGCTGCTGGACCTGGCGCAGAAGGGCGCGAGCGTCGTCGGTGACCCGCCCCGGGAAATCGCCACGCTGAGCGGCGGCGAGAAAGCGGAACGCCGGTTCCAGGCGGCGGTGCGCGCACTGTGGGGCGACGCGCGCGCCGCGGGCGTGCGCCGCGTGGGCCGCGGCCGCGTGCTGGCCGGCGTGCCGCTCGACGCCGCGCTCCCGCAGCTCGGGCTTGAGCCGGACGTCACCGGCACGGGCGTCAGGTGGTCCCACCGCCAGGCTGACAACGCCGACTGGTATTTCCTCGCGGCGCCGGCCGCGCACGGTTTTCACGGCGCACTCGGCTTCCGCAGCAGCGGCGCCGTAACGCTCTGGGATCCGGTCACCGGCGCCACGGTGCCCGCCAGCGTCACACGGCGCGAGGGGACGCATACGCGCGTCGCCCTCGACCTGCCGCCGGCCGGCTCCGTCTTCGTCGTCTTCAGCGGACCCGGGCCGCGCGAGCCGGCGGTCGTCCGCGTGGAGCGCGACGGGGTGGCTGTCTGCGACGTCACCCGGGCGGCCACGAACGCCGGCCCGCGCGTGGTCGCGGCGAGCTATGGCGACCCGCACGACCCGGCGCGGCGACGGGACGTGGCGGACCTCGTGCGGGCTGCCCTGGCGCGCGGCGAGACGACGGTGACGCCAAACAACGGCTGGGCTGGCGGGGACCCGGCGCTGCGCACGCGCAAGCAGCTCTTCGTCACGCTCGCGGCGCCTGACGGCGCCCGCGAGCAGAAGCTCGCGGCCTGGGAGAACGAGCCGTTGCAGCTCGTGGCGGACGAGACCGCCGCGCTCCCCGTCTGCGCGGTGGAAGCGGGCGGCGCGCGGTTGGTGGCCTGGGAGCCCGGCAGCTACCGCGTGTCTCGCGCGGACGGCACGACCGCGGTTTGCGCGGCGACGCTGCCGCGGCGCCTGGCATTGGCGACACCGTGGACGCTCGCCTTCCCGCCGGGGTGGGACGCCCCGGCCGCGCTGCAGCTGCCCGCGCTGCGCTCGTGGACGGAACTCGAACTCCCGCCGCCGGCCCGCGCGTTCTCCGGTACGGCGACCTACACGACCCGCTTCACGCTCGACGCCGCAGGCCCCGACGCACGGGTGGAGCTCGATCTCGGCCGGGTCGAGGCGTTTGCCACTGTGAAGGTCAACGGTCGCCTGCTCGCGCCGCTGTGGGCGCCGCCCTACCGGCTCGACATCACCGACGCCGTGCGACCCGGCGCGAACGAAGTTGCGGTAGCCGTCACCAGCACATGGTTCAACCGGCTCGCCTACGACGCCGGCCGCCCCGAGGCGGAGCGCAAGACGTGGACGATCTCCGGCCCGGGCGCAAACGCGCCCCTGAAGCCCGCCGGCCTGCTGGGCCCGGTAACGCTACGCATCGGGCAGTGCCTGGACATCCGCCGCCGTCCGTAGCCCCGCCTTCGGAGAAGGCGAGCGTCGGCACAGGTCACACAACCTTGCCGTTCCCTGCCCCGTCCCACGTAGGCCGGTCCTCCCGGGCCGGCCAGGAGCGAGCAACTGGCGGCATGGGGAACGCATGCGGAGGCGCCAGGCACGGCACCGGCGTCACGGGGCTGCCGCGCGCTGTCGCCCGGACGGCGCGGGAGCGCCGTCC
>CAYOBW010000120.1:14606-20695 GCA_964402115.1 uncultured Victivallales bacterium | reverse complement strand
CTGGTCGGGCACGGCTGGTACGACGTGCGCAGCGTGGCCGTGTGGAACTTCGACAACGCGCCGTGGCGCGACTTCCCGCGCCTGCTCGCACAGCTTGAGATCGTCGGCGCCGACGGCACGCGCCAGACCGTGGTGTCGGACGCCACGTGGCGGCAGACGGCGAGCCCCTTGGGCTTCGACTGCATCCGCGAGGGCGAGGTGATCGGGCGGCGGCATCCGGCCGCGCCGGACCTCGAGACGGCGCGCCTCTCCGCCGAGGTCGTGCCGGCGCCGGCCGGGCAGCTGACGGCCGCGGCGCTGCCGCCGAGCGTCGTCGCGCGCGAGCTGCCGCCGGCCGCCGTGCGCGCGGTCCGGCCCGGGGTGTGGACCGTGGACTTCGGCCAGAACCTCGCCGGCTGGATCCGGCTCCAGCTGCGGGGGTACGCGGCGGGCGAGACGATCACCGTCCGCTACGGCGAGCGCGTGGCCGCCGACGGCGGGGTGGACCAGAAACCCATCGACGAGCACTTCCGCTACCCGGCGTCGTTCCATGTCCTGCCGGGCGGCTACTTCCAGACCGATCGCTTCGTCTGCGACGGCAGCCCCGCGCAGGTGTACGAGCCGCGCTTCACCTACAATGGCTTCCAGTATGCCGAGATCCGCGGGCTGCGGCAGGCGCCGTCGGCGGACGACGTGCGGGCGTGCGTCGTGCACACGGACTTTGCCGACGCGGGCTCGTTCGCGAGCGACAACGCGCTGGTGAACCAGCTGCAGCAGTGCATCCTCTGGGCCTACCGCGGCAACTTCGTGAACGGCTATCCGACCGACTGCCCGCACCGCGAGAAGAACGGCTGGACGGGCGACGCGTCGCTGGCCTCCGAGCTGGCGCAGTACAACTTCCAGAACACCGCGGCCTACGCGAAGTGGGTCAACGACCTGCTCGACGAGCAGCGCCCCGACGGCAACCTGCCGGGCATCGTGCCCACGAGCGGCTGGGGCTACAAGTGGGGCAACGGGCCGGCGTGGGACAGCGCGCTGGTGATCGTGCCGTGGATGCTCTACGTCTACCAGGGCGACACGCGGACGCTGGAGCGCGCCTACGACGGGATGCGGCGGTACGTGGACTACCTGACCTCGCGCGCGAAGGGCGGACTCGTTTCGCACGGGCTGGGCGACTGGGTGCCCGTGAAGAGCCAGACGCCGACCGAGGTGACCTCGTCGGGGTACTACCACCTCGACGCGCAGATCGTGGCGCGCGCGGCCGAGGTGCTGGGCAAGGCGGGCGATGCGGCGAAGTACGCCGCGCTGGCGGGAACGGTCCGCGAGGCTTTCGGCCGGCAGCTCTACAAGGGCGACGGCGTCTACTCCATCGGCAGCCAGACGGCGCAGGGGTGCGCGTTGCACCAGGGGCTGGTGCCGCCGGGCGAGCGCGCCGGCGTCGAGGCCAGGCTCGTGGCCGCAGTGGAGCAGGCGCAGCGGCACCCGGACTTCGGCATCCTCGGCTCCAAGTACGTGTTCCGCGCGCTCAGCGACGCCGGCCGCAGCGACCTCGCGTATGCCATGGCCACGCAGACGGACGCGCCTTCGTACGGCGCCTGGCTCAAGCGCGGGGCGACGACCTTCTGGGAGGACTGGGGCGAGGGCTCGTCGCGCAATCATGTCATGTTCGGCGATATCTCGGCGTGGTTCTACCAGTACCTCGGCGGTATCCGGCTGCCGCCGTCCGTCTCGGCCGTGGCCGAGCGCGTGGACCCCGCGGCCGTGGGCTTCAAGACGTTCATCATCTGCCCGGACCCCGTGGAGGGGCTGGGGTGGGTCAGGGCCGAGCACGACTCGCCGTACGGAACCATCAAGAGCCACTGGCAGCGGGAGAACGGCGTGTTCACGCTCGACGTCGAGATCCCGGTCAACACGACCGCCATAGTCTACCTCCCCGTCAAACCCGGCACCCCCGGCGTGACCGCCGACGTCCCCGCCGTGCCCTCCGACCGCGGGCGCATGGCCTTCAAGGTCGGGTCGGGACGGTACACGTTCACGGTGAAGTGACGGCGGCGGGGAGAGGGGAAGGCGGGCTCGACCTCCGCATCCTCACGTCGGCAGCTACGCGTGACGGCGAACACCGCACGGGGATTCCGCGACCATGGGGCGTGGCCGGCCGGGGAGGACCGGCCCACGTAGGACGGCGCTCCCGCGCCGTCCGGCCGCTTCACGGTATGGGTATCAGGCGCTCCCCCGTCGCTATGCCACCCACACCGTGCACACCCGTCGTGCAGCTCCCGGAGCGGCTTGCTTTGGCAAGCCGGCAGGCGGGCGGGGAGACGGAACCGGGAAGCCGGAACGCCAAAGCGTTCCGCTCCGGGGGAGTGACGGGCGGCCTGCCGACTCGTTTGTCTCAGGTCTTTACCACAACCGTCCCCGCGATGAAGTCATGCAGGGCGCGGCGCTTCCCGTTCAGAAGCATCGTCACGATCTCCGTCAGGAACCAGATCGAGTCCGAACAAGCGAAAACCCATCCTAGTGTCGAGTGTGTTGGCGACGAGGTGGTATACTCTCCTGAAGACGTACCACAGAGCAAGGATGGCCGGCGGTATGCTGTCGTGATGTGACCAGGCAAAGCTCCCGAGGATGCTGAGCGGCATGAAGATCAACCCGTCAATGAAGCCGGCTCCGAAGCGGCGGCCAAACGTATCGTAGCGTTCCTGGAGCACGTCACTTCTCGCCGGGCGCATTCGTTGTGTGGGCGCCGTCTTGCGCCTCGCTGTCCAGATGCGGGACGGCGCAATCCGGGTGTCTTGTCTGAAGCCTGCGCGCAAGCACTCTGGCGGCGAGGATGGGGATACCCAACGTGCAGCTCAACAGGAGCAGTGGGAATAAGACGTCAGCGAATCTGTGCGGAAAGAGATCAAAAAGTCCATGCAACAGCGTGGTGCTGAATCCCAAGGCGAATGGAAACGCGAGTTGAAGGGGACGACGTGCGTTTGAACACGACTTGCATGCGCTCCTCAAACTCGCCGCGAATACCAGGGATGCGAGGACCGAAAACATCGCTAAGATCACGGGCGTCACGATCATGATCATGATAATCAGGTCATGATTGTGTTCGTACAGGGCGAGGGGAATGAAAAAGCACGCCATATGGCCTGCGAAATGGCCGATGGCATAGACGGCTGCGTACCACAGAAGCGTGGTGCGTCCCATCCGCGCGGGTTGAGTCGCGAAGCCCCATCCCATCGCTACAGCCCTCCTGCGCCCGCCGCACCGCCGCCTGCTTGCGGGGTCGCGGCGGGCAGCGCGATGCCGTAGAGCCGGGCGACTTCGGTGATGAACGGGCGGTGGCGTTCCGGGGCGGCGGCGCGCCAGCGGACCAGGTAGTCCGCGAAGCGCTCGCCCGCCGGGGCGGGCTGGACGTTGAGCCACCGGATCGCCTCCCAGCGCGCGGGTTCCTCCTCGAAGAGCTGCAGGAAGACGATGGCCATGGCGCCGTTCAGCTCGCGGTCGGTCGGGTTGCGCTCCAGGGTCGCCTGGTGCTCGCGGTAGAAGCCGGCCAGCCCCTGCGCGTGGATTCCGCGGATGGTCGTCCGCCGGCGGATGATGTCGTCGGTGTACTCCCGCAGCGCGTCGCGATAGTCCCGCCAGTTCGGGTACGGCGGGGCGTCCTTCCACGAGCGGGCCATGGCGCGCATGACGAAAAGGGAGGCGGTTTCGCTGAGCGTCTCCTCCAGCCACTTGTTGCCCTCATAGCCCTGCTTGAAGCCGGAAAGGACGTGGGCAAGTTCATGCGCGTACTGGTAGGCGTACTGGCACCAGAAGGTGCTGCCGGTATCGAGCCGGATGACAATCTCCCGGTGTTCGTTGCGCTGGAACAGCGTGATGGGGCTGCCGCTGCCGTGGACGACGACCAGCGGCTCGAGCGCGTAGTCCGGGAAAAACCGGTACAGCTCCCCGCCGGCCGAGTCGAGCACCGCCCGGATGTCCGCCTCGCTCGCGCCGAAGCCCTCCGCTTCGACGCGATAAGCCGGCACCGGCGAGCGCGCGGCGGGCGCGTCCTTCTCCGCCGCCGCGGCGCGGTTCAAGAGCGTTCCGATCCCGCCCGCCACGAGGCCGGCCAGGAGCACTTCACAGGTTCGTTTGTGCCACACGTGTTTCATACTGTCGATCCCCTCACCCCCCCAGGCCGCCGGTACAGCCAGCGGGCGAAGGCCGCTGGCGGGATCCAGGCCACCACGCGCACCAGGACGGCGGTGCCCGCGAGGCCGAACAGGATCCGCGCCCAGAGCAATCCCGAGACGTGGCCGCCGATGGTCAGCATGAGGAATGTGTCCTCGATGACGGCGTGGGCCAGGCCCATCAGGACCAGCGCGTAGAATACGTCGCGGTCGCCCAGTTCGCCGCGCTGCGTTTCGCGGATGATCAGGCCGCCCCCGTAGCTGAGGCCGAGCAGCATGCCGATGACGGTCAGGGGCGCCGCCTGCGCGCTCATGCCCAGCCGCTTGAGCAGCGGCTCCAGCAGGCGGACCAGCACCCGTGTCAGTCCCGCCCGGTCGAGCGCGCGCATGAGGGCCAGCACTGCCAGGACCACGGCGAAGATCAGCAGGAGCGACTTGCCCATGCCCAGCGCCCAGGCGGCCCACGAGGCGTCGGGGCCCGCCGCCGGCAGGAAGCTGTGCGCGGGGGCCTGGAGCGTGCCGGTCAGCCGGTAGGCGTGGGCCAGCAGCGCGCCCAGCAGCAGGGCGCCGCCGATGCGGATCAGCCCCATGGCCATCGCGCGGGCGCCTGCTTTCTGGGCGATGCGCAGTTCGACCGGCAGCGAGTGGGCCACCAGCATGAGCACGCAGACCACGGTCACCTGTGCCACGGTGAGGTGCTCCGCCGGCGCCAGCGTGGCGAACGCCGCCAGGCCGCCGTAGAGGTTCGTCACCATGCCCGTGGCCCAGACCAGGCCCATGCTGGCGGGCAGGCCGAGGAGCTGCATGACGGGGCCGAGCGCCTGGCCCAGCCAGGCGACGACGCCGAGGTCGGCCAGCACCTTGGCCACGAGGCTCACGGGGACCATGATCTTGAAAAGCTCCCACGTGGTGAGGGCCGCCTCGCGCAGCAGCGACCGGGCTGTCAGCGGCTCAGCGTTAGGTTGCATGGTACGCTCCCGTTCTCACGCCGGCTCCTGTTCCTGCCGCCCGTGCTTGCGCCGGAACGCCGCCGGCGCCTCGTCCGTGACCCGCTTGAAGACGCGGCTGAAGTAGGCCCGGTTGGGGAAGCCGGTCCGCTCCGCGACCGCCTCGATGCTCGCCTCCGTGCACAGGAGCAGGCGCGCCGCCTCGCGCACGCGCATCTCGGTCACATACTGTGCCGCCGGTTTGCCGAAATGCCGCTTGAAGGCGCGCTCGAAGCCGGTGACGCAGAGTCCGACCATGCGCGCCAGGGCGGGATTCGGCAGCTTTTCCGCCAGGTGCGACTCGATATGGGCCTTGACGCGCGCAAGGTCGGGGGGCATGGGCGGCTGCCAGCGGAGTTCAGGCCTGGCCAGCACGACGTTCAGCAGCGCCAGGCTGTGGCGGTAGATCGCCTCGGTGGGGGTCCACGCCGCGTCGGCCAGGATCAGCGCCTTCAAATCCCGAATCAGACACAGCTCGGTGTCGCGCGGGACGAGCAGCACGGGCACGTCGACGTCGGGCCGCAGCTGGCGCGTGAAGCTGAACGCCAGCCAGAAGGCCGGCACGGGATTCTCGCCGAGGCAGTGGAACTGGCAGTGGTCGGGAATCAGCACCAGGCGTTCGGGCGTCAACTCGATCACCCGTTCGCCGAACAGCACGCAGTGTCCGGCCTGCGCGTTGTAGCAGAGCCGCCAGAAGGGGCTGAAGACGCTGGGGTAGTTCCAGTCGCGGTTCTCCGGCAGGAAGCCGCTTTCGTGCAGCGTCAAGCCCGCGCTGCCGGGGTCCGCGCCGAGCGGATAGAACTCGACCCCCACGCCCGAGAAGGGGCGGTCGTACGCCCCGACGTTCACCCGTCCGCGGAAAGAGTAGGGCATGTCAGCCACCTCTGAGCAGGTTCAGCAGAACCGACGGCGCAATCAGGGCGGTATCGCGCTCACGTTCGAGAAACGGCAGGACGTC
>CAYOBW010000120.1:3816-14506 GCA_964402115.1 uncultured Victivallales bacterium | reverse complement strand
TGCGGGGAGATCCCCACTTCGTGAAGGATGCCCCGGAACTTGATCCAGGCGGCGGCTACCGTGCGTTGCGTGCGCAGGCGGATGTCCACATCGTAAGCTTCGGCACGGAGGTTCGCCTGAACGCCTCGCATCAGGGTCTCGAACCGGGCGTCCCGCCCCGGTTCCGCCAGCGAGAAGTCCAGGTCCTCCGAGTACCGCGGCAGTTGAAACAGGAACCGGAGCGCCGTGCCGCCGACGAAGGCCCAGTCGGAGAACGCTCCACGATCCTGAAGGGCCAGAAGCACGCGAGCCTGCAGGTACTCGCGCGCCACGCTGCGCTGCAGGGCCGAATCGGCCTGTTCCCGAACGATGCTGGCGAGGAGTTCCTTCACAGGGCCACGTACTCGCTTTCGTGTTGCCACAGCCCGCACAGCCGCTCGACGGCGCGCTGCACCTTCCTCGATGCGGAACGTTCCGCCATTTCCCGGAGGCGTGCAATGTCCAGCTGCGGGACCGGGGTGGCACGCAGTTCCTCCAGATAGGCCGGAGTGTCGCTGCCGGGTGTCAGGTGCAGCAGGTCCACGAGCGCCTTCTCAGGGGTGGCGATAAGGGCGCGTTGGCCTGGCGCGACCTCGCGCTCGATGAAGCCGCGGAACAGGGCTCCCTTCACGTGGCGGAAAATGAAGCGCCCGACGGCGTTGTTCAGCTGCTCAGGCCGACCGGTTGTGACGCTCGTCGTCACCGGCGTGTGTTCCGGAATCATGCCGTAGAACGCGAGTGCCGACTGCAGGCTGACATAAGACCCCCTGCGGAGTGCGTTGGCGACGACGAACGGATGCGGACGGGCTTGGTGATAGGGGGCTGCAACCGCATAGACCCCCCGGCGGAGCATGAGAACCTTGCCGGCCTTGACCCAGCGGTCCAGTTGGCGGCGTACACCCTCCGGAGATGTTTGCCCCGCAAGCAGATACGATGTCGTGAAGAGAGGGGTCTCCGCGACTCGCAGCAGCAGCCCCTGGAAATTCATGGCGATATAATGACAGACATGTCTACATAATGCAATGAAAACGTGCGCCGTGGGGTCATGCCTCCGTCACGCAGGGGGCTTCCATGGCACATAACGGCCGGGGACGGCCGTCTCCATCGCGTGAGCAGGCGACGAGGCGTGGAGACGGCGGTCCCCGCCGTTATAGCCCTTGCGTTTCTGAAGCGCAGCCGCACTGCTGAATCAGACACAACATTTGCGCCGGGAGACATAGACCGGCGGGGCACCTGCGGAGTAATATTCGTAACATCATCGTGAAGTGGGGCTTTAGCGAAGGGAGTGGAGTATGAACCGGTTGCTGTGCGCCAGTCACGTCGTCATGATCTGCGGACTCTGCACATGGGCGCCCGCGGCCACGGTCTTTCAGGCAGCCCCCGGCACCGACATCACGGTCGGGGCGAACTGGAACAACGGCCTGCCCCGCGTGGGAAACGACGGGACGATTGCCACGTCCGGGACCTTCCCGGGCCAGTACAATCTCAGTGCTCCAGGTCCGGGGACGGTGATCGTCACCCATTCGGCGGGAACGCTCACGGCAATTGCCAACACGATGAATGTCCATAACACGGGCAACACCGCTGTCTTCGCGTGGAACCAGACGGGCGGCAATGTGTCCGTGCAGTTGCTCAATCCCAACGTGGGGGTCGTGTACACGCTGTCGGGCACGGGCACGATTACGGCCAATGGGGTCGGCGGTTCGCGAATCCTGCCGTACAACACGGGGCAGTTTCGGCAGACCGGCGGCACGCTCGTCAACATGGGCGTCGACGTGGCCTACGGCGTGACCATGCAACTGAGCGGTGGCAGCGTCACGGGCTGCGGTGCGTACATCCCGACGCAGGCCGTTTGGGCGCACGGGTCGAGTGCGGCCAAGATCAGCATCGGCGGCGGTCACACGATCGCCTTCGCTACCGCGGTGGCGCCCGCCGGCGTCGTGCTCCTGGAGAACGGGGCGCAGCTTGTGTTCGACCCCGCCTGGAGCGGGCGCTGGATCCGGGACGGCTTCACGGCCGCCGATTGGGAGACGGCCTTGACGGACACGGGCGTCAAGGTTGGTAACACACAGGTGACGAGCGTGAACTTCGGCAGCCTCTTCAACGTGGCCCTGGCCGGCGGAGCCGGCTCCTACGTCACGCTCAAGCCGCGACCTGCCATCGCGAAACTGCCGGCGGTGACCAGCGCGACCCTCACCTTCCACCTCAATGCCGAGGACATGTACAACGACGGCGGCATCTGGGATCCGGGCGACGGGAACAACATCGCCCAGTGGACCGAGTTGAAGAGCGGTGTGGGCGTCAGCATCCAGGCCACGCCCTCCTGGCATGCCACGGCCCTGGGCGGGAAGCCCGCCGTGCGGTTCTTCGACGACGGCAGCGCGTATACCGACCTGATCTACTGCAACAACCCCCCGATCAACAGCGTGCCCGCGCGCACGATTATTGCCGTTGCCAGCATGGTGGCGGATACGCGGATTTACTCGGATCTTGTCTCGAACAGCAGCGGCGAGCTCTGCATCCGCCAGGACGCCGAAACCGCCGCCTACTACACGGGCAACAGCGGGGACTTCATCTACGGCGGCGGGTCGCTCGTCATCAACGGTGAGCCGCGCTTCTCCCTGCCGGGCGGGTACGGATCCGCGCACGTTGTCAAAGCCGTCAGTTCGTCCCTGAAGACCTACGCCTCCCTGCGCATCGGCGACAATGCGAACAACCGGCGCTGGAGCGGGGACGTGGCGGAACTGATCGTCTTCAACAACGTTCTGGACGGCAACGACACGGCGCGTGTGAATCGCTACCTGGCCAACAAGTACGGCATCCCCCAGACCGTGGACGGACGGATCACGGATACCAGCCAGGTGGCCACCAATCCGTTCCCGGGCGCGGATCTGCGCCGGGTGGGCGTGAACTTCTACTACGCCCCCGGCGGCGACGTAGCGACCAAGTTGTTCGGGATCGGCTTCGACAATATCAACCTGACGGGTGGTTCGCCGCCCACCGGTCCGTTCACCCTGGTCGCCAACCTGCCGGCCACGACGCTGCAGTGCACCTGGACCGGCGGCTGGAACATCAGCAACAACGAGCGAACCCAGGCTCCCGGCATCAGCGGGACGGACGCCGCCACGCTGAACGCGGTCGCCGGCGAGATGTTCTATCTGGGCACGACGGAGCATAACCAGGTCCTGATGACCTTCTCGGGCCTTGGCAAGAGCCACGAGGTGTACGCGCAGGTCTTTGGCGGCGACAGCGGCTGGTTGGGGGATATCGCGGTCACGGCCAACGGCGTGTCGGTGGGCACGTGGACGACCGTCGCGGACGGCAACGGCGGTACGGCCTCGCTGTTCTGCTTTCGGGCCGCGACGGACGCCGCGGGGACGCTGGCGTTGCGCTTCACGGCCGTGGGGTCGTACTCCGGCATCGGCGGCCTCCTGCTGACGGAATTGGTGCCGCCGACGCAGGGCACGCTGTTTCTGGCACGGTAGGGGGCGAAGCCATGATGCGCACACGAGCCGCCCTCACGCTTGGCCTGCTCGCCGTGAGCATGGCCAGCCGCGCGCCGGCCGCGGAAGCGCCGCCGGCTGTCACGAGCGCCAACCTCGCCGCGCACTTCGCTGCCGGCGACATCAACCGCGGCGCGCCCCAGCCCGCGCATGGCGCTAACGTGACCGCGTGGTCGGACTTGGTCAGCGGCGACAGGTTGCTGGTGGACGCGCTCGGCTTCCCCGTCTTCATCGCCGCCGGCCACGATGGCATCAACGGATTGGACACGGTGCGGATGACCGGCGTGGCCGGCGACCTGGACATCCTCTTCAACAACAGCCTGACGTTTGCCGCCCAGACCGTTGTGGCCGTGGTGACGATGGCGACGAACGATTGGAGCCTCTCCACGCTGCTCTGCAACGGGAGCCACAATCTCAGCATCCGCGAGACCACCAGCGTCGTCCCTGCCTACTTCTCCGGGAACAGCGGTGACTTCGTGGTCAATGGCGGCAGCGGCACGCTCTACCTCAATGGATCCCCCCGCCTGGATATCCCGGGCGGCTACGGCGCGGCCCACGTCGTCACGGCCAAGCGCGCCGCGGCCACGACCTATGCGGGCTTCCGCTTTGGCGACAACGTCGGGAATGCGTTTCCTGCTGACAACCGCCGCTGGCAGGGCGATATCGCGGAGGTGCTGGTGTACGACGGGCAACTGGACGGCAACGATACGGCCCTGGTCAACCGGTACCTGGAAACGAAGTATGCCATCCCGCAGGTCGTGGACGAGAAGTTCGGCAACGCGCGCCAGCTGGCCGATCAACCGTTCGGCCCCGGCTCGTACCGCTATGTCGGCGTCAACTTCTACTACGCCCCCGGCGGCGATACGACCGGTAAGGTGTGCGGGATCGGCTTCGACAACATCAACATGGGTGGCTGGACGCCGTCCCCGGGGCCCTTTGTGCTCCAGGCCAACCCGCCGGCCGTGACGCTGGCTGTCGCCTGGTCGGGCTTCACGATCGACAACACGTACCGGACGCAGGCGCCGGGTATCGTGGGCGCGGACTCCAACACGCTCAACGCCGTGGCGGGCGAGATGTTCTACCTCTCGAACCCCGCCAACACCGCTGCGGACCACCGTCAGGCGACGCTGACCTTCTCGGGGCTGGGGCCGAAGCACCCGGTCTATGTGCAGGTCATCGGCGGCGACAGCGGCTGGTATGGCGATGTTGGCGTGCGAGCCAACGGCGAGACCAAGGGGACCTGGATGTCGGTGGCCGACGGCAGTGGGGCCACGGCCTCGCTCTTCGCGTGCGCGGCGACGACGGATGCGTCCGGCAGCCTGCAACTCGACTTCAACGTCACCACCAACAACTACAGCGGCATCGGCGGCCTGCTGCTGGCCGAGTGGATTCCGTCCGTGCGGGGGACGGTGGTGATCTTCCGATGATGCGGAGGCGTGGAATCCCGATCACGTTAACCGCCGTGCCGGCCGCCCTGGCCGCCATCGTTCTCGCAGGCGGCGCGCCGGGCGCGACGCCGTCGCCCCCGCTGGCCCCGTACAACGTTGTGTGGACCTCGCCCAGCACGGACTCGTCCGGCTCGATGCCGCTGGGCAACGGCGATATCGGGCTCAATGCCTGGTGCGAGGCCGATGGCGAGGTCGTCTTCTACATCAGCAAGACCGATGCCTGGAGCGAAACCGGGCGCCTGCTCAAACTGGCCCGCGTGCGCCTCACGGCCACGCCGCCGCTCTACGCGCCCGGCGACGCGTTCCGCCAGGAGCTGGACGTGTTTTCAGGCGCGCTCGTGATCGCGACGTCGAACGCCCAGCAGCGGACGTCGAACGTGCGGCTGTGGGTCGACGCCAACCACCCGGCCATCTGCGTGGACGCCGCCTGCGATACGCCGCGCCGGTGGACGATGGCGGTCGAGATCTGGCGCACGGCGCCTCGCACGCTCACGGATGCGACGGAGCAGAACTCGGCCTACGGCATCGTGTCGGGGCCGGATCCGATCGTGGTGGACCCCGACACCGTGGTCACGGGGTTTTCCGACCGGGTCGCCTGGTACCACCGCAACGGGCGCTCGATCTGGCAGGACACGCTGAGGATCCAGTCGCTGGGGCACTTGACCAACACACTCAGCGATCCGCTGCTGGGCCGCACCTTCGGGGCCGCGCTTGTCGGGGATGGCCTGACCAACAGCAGTCCCACGGCGCTGACCGGCGCCGTTCCCACAAACCGTCTTACGGCCACGCTCGTGCCCCTGACGGCGCCAACGGCCGACGCGGACGCGTGGCTGGCGGCGCTGGAGACCACCGTGCAAGCGGTGCAGGCCGTGCCGCGCGCCGCGCGCCGCGCCGCCCACGAGGCGTGGTGGAAGACGTTCTGGGAGCGCCACTGGATCCTGACGACGGGCGGCGGCCTGGCGGGCATGATTCAGCCAACGGCGTCGTCCCTGCGCGTGGGCGCGGACAACCAGGGCAACAACCGGTTCCGCGGCAGAATGGCCCGGGCCGGCATCTACGCCGGTGCGCTGACGCCGGCGGAAGTCGCCAAACTGGCGGCGACCGCCCGTCACACCTTGCCGCCCGCGGACCGGCGCCTCGTGGCGGCCTGGCGCTTCGACGCCCTCGCCAACAATGTCGTCCCCGATGCCGCGAACGGGACCTTTCCGTTGAGCGTCGTCGGCGCCCTGGGGCTCGCCGACGACGGCGGGCAGAGCGTGGTGTCGTTCGGCGGCAGTGGCTATCTCAGCACCCCGCACAGCGACGCGCTCTCGCTGGCCGGCGGCTTCACGCTGGAGACCTGGGTCGCCCCGGATGCCCTGCCGGCTGCCGGCGCGCGCATCATCGACAAGGGTGTCGTTGGCACCTCCCTGGGCTACATCCTGGACACCTATCCCGGCAACGACCTGCGGTCGATCATCAGCAAGCGGACGCTCCAGTACGACGCCAACCTGCCCGCGGGGACCTGGGTCCACCTGGCCGTGACGGCCAACCCTGAAACGGGTTTTCACCGCCTCTACGTCAACGGGGCCGTCGTGAAGGAAGACCGGGTGACGCCGGATGGTTTCACCGTGACCCAGGGCTACCTGCTCCAGCGGTTCATCAACGCCTGCGGCGGGCGGGGGAACAGCCCCATCAAGTTCAACGGCTCGATCTTCACGGTCGATATGTCGGGCTACGACGGGGACTACCGTAAGTGGGGCCCCTGCTACTGGTGGCAGAACACGCGCCTGCCCTATTGGTCCATGCCGGCGGCGGGCGACTTCGATCTCATGCAGCCGCTCTTCGCGATGTACCGCTCCGCCCTGCCGCTGGCGCGCGAACGGGTGCGCACCTACTACGGCCACGGCGGCGCCTACTTCCCCGAGACGATGTACTTCTGGGGCGCCTGGAACAACGACAACTACGGCTGGGACCGGGCGGGGAAGGAACTCGGGCGCGCGGACAACAACTACATCCGCTGGGAGTGGCAGGGCGGCATCGAGCTGACGGCCATGCTGCTCGACTACCACGCCTACAGCGGCGATGACGCGTTCGCCACCAACACGCTGCTGCCGCTGGCGGACGAGATCATCACGCTCTACGACCTGCGGTATCCGCGCGACCCGGACGGCAAGCTGCGCCTTGTTCCCGCCCAAGCGCTGGAAACCTACTGGGAAGGCACGGAGAATCCGCTGCCGGAAATCGCCGGGCTGCACCACGTGCTCGGGCGATTGCTGGCGCTGCCCGGCGGCTTGGCGACTCCCGCCCAGACCAGCCGCTGGACGCGGTTGCGGGGTGAACTGCCTGCCTTGCCCACGCGCCAGCTGAGCGGGCAGACCGTCCTCTCCCCGGCCGAGATCCTGGGATCGAAGGGCAACATCGAGCATCCCGAGCTGTATGCCGTGTTTCCCTACCAGCGGTTCGGCGTGGGCAGGCCCGATCTCGGGCTGGCGCAGGCCACCTATGCCCTGCGCGCGGATCGCGCCAGCGGCGGCTGGGAGCAGGGGCCAATTTTCGCGGCGAGGGTGGGCCTGACGAACGAGGCTGCCGCGCAGGTGGCGAGCCGGTTCGGCACCAAGCACACGGGCAGCCGCTTCCCGGCCATGTGGGGGCCCAACTACGACTGGATTCCCGACCAGGACCACGGCGGCGTCTGCATGATCGCCCTGCAGCAGATGCTCCTGCAGACGGACGGCGACCGCATCCTGCTCTTCCCGGCCTGGCCGGCCACGTGGGACGTCTCGTTCAACATACATGCCCCCGGCCAGACGGTGGTCGAAGGCGAGTTAAAGGGCGGGGCGCTCGTCCGCCTCGCGGTCACGCCGGCCAGCCGGTACGACGATGTGGAGACGTTCCTCGGCACGCTTCCGCCGCGGCCGGGGTTCCTGTTCATTATCCTATGACACCAGGAGAGTCCATGCGTACGACAGCGTTCCACGTGAGCCTGGCCGTCCTCGTCGCGGCCGGCCCGGCCCGCGCGGCGGCCGTTCCCTTTCCCGAGGCGCTGGACCGCGCCGCGATCGAGGTGGAGAGCCTCTCCAGCATCTTTGAGCACGCGCTCATCATCGGCAACGGCGACATCAACGCCCTGCTGTGGACGGAGCACGGTGCGGTGACGCTCAACCTCACGAAGAACGATGTCTGGGACGCCCGCCTGGACAGCAAGCTTGACCCGCCCCTTCCCACTCTGGACCTGATCAAGCGGTTTGGGCGGGAGCCGACGGGGGGCGGCAATGCGGCGCTCACGCCGGGCGGCTGGACCAACCGGGGCGCCGACAGCTACCACGCGCATCCCTATCCGTGCCCGCGGGCCTGCGCGAAGCTGGTGTTCGGCGATGCCGCGGGCCGGCGCGCCTGGCGGCCGATCCGCACGCAGGGAACGCACAACGCGTGGGAAGCCAGCGCGACTGGCGGCGTGATGAGCGTCGCGGGCGCGGCGGGGGCCTCCAACGGCTACGCGCTGGACGGGCTGGCCATCGCCACCGGCGGCGGCAGCCGTTTGCGCGTGCGGCTCGCGGGTTCGCCCAACGCCCGCTACTACGTCGACCTGCTGGACAGTCAGTCAGGCATCGTCTTCAAGACGGGCTGGCTGGAAACCCCGACGGCGCCGGGGGAGCAAACCTGGGACCTTCCCACAAACCGGGTGGTTGACCGCGCCATCCTGTACACGTGGACGGAGGACGGCCAACGCGCCGAGAACCACTTCCGGGAGGTCGCGATCGAGGGCGCGGAGGGCCGGACCGCCCTCGACCTGGGCGCCGCCGCCATCGCGCCGCCACGCTCCACGGGCCGCCTGGACGTGCGGCGCGCCGTGGCGACGGTGGCGGGGCCGCTGGGGGCGGAGGTGCGGGCCCTGGCGGACCGCAACGTGTTCCTGGTCCGGGCTGCCGCCGGCAGCAAGCTCCTGCCCGTGACGTCAGCCGACACGCCGACGGCGGTCGCGGGCGAGGATGGCGGCGTGCGGTGGCTCACGCAGGAAATGCCCGGCGATGCCGACTGGCCGGGGATGCGCTACGCCGTCGCCGTGGCTGCGGCGGGGGACCTGCATGCGGTGGCGATCGTGACCAGCCGGGAGGCTGCGGACCCGCGCGCCGCGGCGGTCCTGCTGGCGCGCGCGACGCTGGGCGAAGCCCCGGGCGCGCTGGTCGCCCGGCACGAGGCCGCCTGGGCGGCTTTCTGGAGCCGCAGCGGGATCCGTCTCGGCGACACCTTCCTCGCGGACGCGTGGTACCGCAACCTCTACTTCCTGCGCTGCGTGACCAGGCCGGGCGCCATGCCCCCCGGGCTGTTCGCGAGCCTGGTCGACAGCGCGCCGGCCTGGCATGGCGACTATCACACCAACTACAACATCCAGCAGACCTTCTGGAGCGCCTTCAACGCCAACCAGCCCGACCTGGCCGAGCCCTACGCGCGCCTCATCCGCGAGTACCTGCCCCGCGCGCGGTGGCTCTGCCGCCAGGTGTTCGGCTTCGACGGCGCGTACTTCCCCCACGTCATCTTCGCCTACGAGCCGGCGGACCCGGCCGCCTGCCGGAGCCCCGTCGGCCGCCAGTACATCCACCACGTGTGGGGCTACACGATGGGCGTCCCGGCCTTCACGGTGCAGCCGGTCTGGTGGCACTACAAGTACCAGCCCGACCGCGCGTTCCTGGAGCAGACGGCCTACCCGCTGGTCCGCGACGTGGCCGTGTTCCAGGCCAACTTCATGGACGTGTGCGGACAGGACGCCGCGGGCAACCTGGTGCTGGGGCCGACGGTGTCGCCTGAACACTGGGGCTGGACGAAGGACTTCGCGCGCAACCGCAACAGCGCGTTCGACCTGGCGCTGTTCCGCTACGTCTTCGATGCGGCGCTCGAGGGGGCGCGCACGCTGGGGCGCGACGCGGAGCTGGCGGCGCGCTGGGAGGCCGCGCTGAAGCGCCTGCCCGCCTACCCGACCACCGGCGGCCAGGAGCCGCTCGTCGTGGATGTGCAGGACGCGCCGCCCATCACTTACAACATCGCCGTGCCGGCGGTCCCCGTGTTTCCGGGAGACGTTGTGACGTGGTTCTCCCCGGACGCCGAGAAGGCGCTCTTCACGCGGACGGTGGAGCGGGTGGCGTGGAACGGGAACAACTCCATCTACATCCTGGGCGTTTCCCGCGCGCGCCTCAGCCTGCCGGGCGCGCGCGAGTGGCTGAGCCGCGAGCTCAAGGCGCGCCTGCGGCCGAACCAGACGATCACGCTGAACCGGCTGGGGGCGCACTTCAACAACTTCGGCCACTACACGGAGCAGTTCGGGGCCAGCATGGCGATCGGGGAACTGCTGCTCCAGAGCGTGGGCGATATCATCCGCGTGTTCCCGGCCTGGCCGAAGGAGGAGGACGCGGCCTTCGCCGACCTGCGCGCGCAAGGCGGTTTCCTGGTGACGGCGGAGCAGGCGGGTGGCAAGGTGGCGCGCGTGACGATCGCTGCGACCGTCGGGGGCAGGCTGCGCTTGCTCAGCCCCTGGCCGCGGGTTACGCTGCGGACAGAACCGGAAACCCGTGCGGCGTGCGCACCGGACGGACGGGGCGTGGTCGAAGTGGAGACGACGCCCGGACAGCGCTTGCACTTCACGAGTGGAATGTAAAAACAATAGGGAGGGGACTTGGCATGGGCATGTTCGATACAACCGGCAAGGGCGGCGCAGCCCGCAAACCCAACACGTTGCTGAAACTC
>CAYOBW010000120.1:0-3716 GCA_964402115.1 uncultured Victivallales bacterium | reverse complement strand
TTCGGCGCGATCATGCGCAAGGTTTTCCAGTTTCCCATGCCGGAGTTCGCCGGCTGGGAACTCGACACGCTCGAGAAGTTGGAGGCGGCGGTCTTCGACGACCCTTACGACCGCCGGCGCTACTTCGCTGCGGGTGACAACCAGATCGCGGGGGTGGGGGACGGCTTCGAGCGCAACAGCCCGCCGTGGGTGGAGACGGTGCAGTCGCTCTGGCCGGACTTCCCCGTCTTCGGCAGCATCATCGAGTGCACCGAGTGCCTGACGCGCCTGATCGGGCCCGAAAACCACCTGCTGTGGGTGGGCCTGGAGCCGGAGCGCATGGCCGCGGTCCTGGCCCGCGTGGGGCAGTTCTACCTGGACTGCGCGAAGGCGCAGATCGACGCCGCGGACGGGCTGCTGGACGGGTTCGTCATCTGGGGCGACATCGCCTACAAGTGCGGCACGTTCATGAACCCGGCGTTCTGGCGCGAGCACTACAAGCCCTGGGTCAAGGCCATCGCGGACTACGCGCACGCCAAGGGGCTGATGGTGATCTACCATGGCTGCGGCAACGTGCAGAAGGTTTTCCCGGACTTCATCGAGATCGGCATCGACGCCTTCAACCCGCTCGAGGTGAAGGCGGGCATGGACGCCGTGGAGCTGCGGCGGCAGTACGGCCACACCTTCGGCGTCTGCGGCAACAGCGACATCCAGGTGTGGGAGTCGGGCGACCGGGAGAAGATCCGCCGCGAGGTGCTGCGCAAGCTTAACGCCGCCAAGGGGGGCGGGTACATCTTCCAGTCCGACCACTCCGTCGCCAGCGACGTGTCGGGGCCGACCTACGACTACATCGTCAAGCTCGTGCGGGAGTACGGAAAGTACCCGCTGCAACTCGGCGCGTTCGACGAGAAGGTGTAATGCGCCGATGCGCGTAGGGCGGAAGAAGACAGCGATGCGTGGAGGGTGCGGGGCGGCCTGGGTATCTCCGGGTCATGCACTTCATACACAAACGCCAGAGACGAGACGTGGAGACGGCGGTCCTCCGCCGTTATGCCCCCTGCGTCACTGAGAACCTGTGAAAAGATCGAATCCAGACGGTTGGACTATGAACCTTCACGCGGCCGATTGCCTTGCACTTCTCATGGTCTTCGCCGATGCCGTCGCCGTTCTGGCGGCCCCGGCCCGCAACCCGATCATCCACGCCGACGTGCCGGACCTGGCGCTGATCCGCGTCGGGGATACGTACTACATGAGCAGCACCACGATGCACATGTGCCCGGGGCTGCCGATCATGGCGTCCCGGGACCTCGTGAACTGGCGTCTGGTGAGCTACGCCTACGCCACGCTCGCGGACACGGACGCGCTCAATCTCGCCAACGGCCGGAACGCCTACGGGGCCGGCTCGTGGGCCAGCAGCCTGCGTTACCATGACGGCACGTTCTACGCGACCACCTTCTCCGGCACCACTGGCAAGACCCACGTCTACACGACGAAGGACATCGAGAAGGGTCCCTGGACCGCGGCGTCGTTCCGGCCCGCCCTGCACGATCATTCGCTGTTCTTCGACGACGACGGGCGCGTGTACATGGTCTATGGCGGGGGCACGCTCCGGCTGCGGGAACTGACCGCCGACGCGACGGCGCCCAAGCCCGGCGGGATTGACGAGGTCATCATTCCCGATGCCAGCGCCGTGGCGGGACCCGACGTCGGTCTGAAGGCGGAAGGCTCCCAGTTGCTCAAGATCAGGGGGCGGTACTATCTCTTCAACATCGTCTGGCCGCGGGGCGGCATGCGCACCGTGATCGTGCACCGGGCGGAGCGGATCACCGGCCCGTACGAGGGACGGGTTGCGCTCCAGGACCAGGGCGTGGCGCAGGGGGGGCTCATCGATACGCCGCGGGGCGACTGGTACGCCTACCTGTTCCAGGACTGCGGCGCCGTCGGCCGCGTTCCGTTTCTCGTGCCCGTGCGGTGGGTGGAGGGGTGGCCCGTGCTGGGTACGGACGGCAAGGCGCCGGCGGCGCTCAACCTGCCCGCGAACGGCGGTTGCGTGCCGGGGCTCGTCGCCTCGGACGAGTTCGACCGCCGTCCCGGCGAACCGGCCTTGCCGCTGGCCTGGCAGTGGAATCACAACCCGGATGACCGGCTCTGGTCGCTCGCGCAGCGCCCTGGCTTCCTGCGGCTGACGACCGGGCGCGTCGATGCCGACCTGCTTGCGGCGCGCAACACGCTGACGCAGCGCACGTATGGCCCGCGGAGCGAGGCGCGGGTCGCGCTCGATGTCGGCGGCCTGCGGGATGGCGACTGCGCCGGCCTCGCCCTGCTGCAGAAGCGGTACGGCTGGGTGGGCGTCAGGGTCGATGGCGGTGCAAAGGCCATCGTGATGGTCAGCGCCCCGTCGGACGCGCCGGCGGAGCTGCAGCGCGTGCCGCTTGCACAGGACACCGTCTACCTGCGGGCGGCGTGCGACTTCGCGGACCGCCGGGACCAGGCGCGCTTCAGCTACAGCCTCGACGGTCGGAACTGGACCGCCATCGGCGGCCCCCTGCGGATGGTCTACACGCTGCCGCATTTCATGGGCTATCGGTTCGGGCTGTTCAGCTTCGCCACCCGCGCGCCGGGCGGCTGCGCGGACTTCGACTTCTTTCGCGTGAGCGACGGGGGTGCGGCGGGCATGCCCTAGCGCGACGGACAACGCACCGCAACAAGGGAGGATCGTGATGCATGCATGGATTCGTTATCGGTTGGCGACAGGCCTGCTGCTGGCGGCGCTGCCGCTGCTGGCGGCGCACGGGGCCGAACCCGCGCGCAAGGCCGCTCCGGATGCGCTGCGGCGCTGGCAGGATCTGCGCTTCGGCCTGTTCATCCACTGGGGGCCGGTCAGCTTCACGGAGAAGGAAATCAGCTGGTCGCGCGCCAACTCGAATCCCCAGTGCCCGAACCACGGGCCCACGCCGGTCGCGGTGTACGACAACCTCTACAAGGAGTTCAACCCGACCAACTTCAATGCCAGGGAATGGGTCGCCCTCGCGCAGGCCGCCGGCATGAAGTACATGGTGCTGACCGCCAAGCACTGCGACGGGTTCCTGCTCTGGGACTCGAAAGTGGACGACTACACCATCATGCACACGCCCTTCCGGCGCGACATCTGCGCCGAGCTGGCCGCCGCCGCGCACGAGGCCGGCATGGGGTTGGGGTGGTACTACTCGCCCATGGACTGGCGCGACCCCGACTGCCGCAACGCGCAGAACGCGGAGTTCGTGAAGCGCATGCAGGCCGAGCTGACCGAGTTGCTGAGCAACTACGGGAAGATCGACGTGCTGTGGTTCGACACGGACGGAAGGCCGTCGCCCTGGGATCAGGCGCGCACGTATGCCCTGGTCCGGCAGCTGCAGCCGGGCATCGTGATCAACAACCGGCTCGAGTGCGGAAATCCCGGCTGGCCGCACGCGCATACCCCGCAGAGCATCGGCCCGTGGGCGGACTACTACACGCCCGAGCAGATCATCGGCGGGTTCGACATCGAGCACCCCTGGGAGTCCTGCATGACGGTGTCGCAGCGCAACCAGTGGTCCTGGGGCGGTCCGCGGGACGGGGTGAAAACGCTCGAGGCCTGCCTGAACATGCTGGTGCGCTGCGCCGGCGGCGACGGCAACCTGCTGCTCAACGTGGGCCCGACGCCCTCCGGCGCGATCGCACCGGAGCAGGCGGGCCTGGTGAAGAGCATGGGCGCGTGG
>CAYOBW010000119.1:0-20772 GCA_964402115.1 uncultured Victivallales bacterium | reverse complement strand
TGGGCCTGCGGCCCCTCACCCCGGCCCCCTCCCCGCCGGGGAGAGGGAGACTGGCAAAAGGCCCTCGTCCTCACCGGTACAGTGCTGTGAATGTGCAGAGAGAAAGTGGAGGGCTACTCCCGTTTCTAGGATTATCGCCCCGCTGTGTTGCTGAGGCATTCCGCGATGTCGGAGTTTGCGTTTCCAACGCGGTTCGGGCACCTTGTCGGGACTGAGACGGATTATGATTACGAGTAAGAGGAAACGCAGACACATCGTTCTTGCCCTCCTCCTGCCGGCGCTGGCGGGGATGTCCGCCCGGGGCGGCCCGGCGGAGCTGCAGACGGAACGCTTCCGCCTGCGGTTCGGCGAGGACGGGAGGCCCGCCTCGCTGCGCACCCTGCCCGGGGACGAGGAACTCCTGAACGTCCAGAACCCCGGCGCAGGGTTCTTCCTCGTCGATGCCGATCGCAAACGCGTGCCGCTGAAGCGTGTCACGACCGGAGCGGACGGGCGTTTGACGGCGCGCTCGGAGGACGGTCGGCAGACAGTGGTCTTCGGTGTGCGCGCGGCGCCGCGTTACCTCGCCCTGCGCATCGAATCCGTGGACGGCATCCCGGCCAGGCGCGGTACGGCACTGCACCTCGAGCTGAACGGAAGCGCGCGCGTGCGCCTGACCGAACTCGACTACATGACGCGCGTCGGGAACGAGTCCTACGGCGTGCGGGCGCACTGGGACGATCTCTGGCACCGCACGCCGGGTGACCCCCTCGGCGGCCTTGCGCTTCTGGTGCGACAGGACGAGGCCGACGAGGACGAGACGCTCCTGCACGTCTGGGTCGGCGAGAAGTTGGCGCATCCGCAGGTCCCGGCCGGGTGGACCCTCGACCGGGCGCGCGCGTGGCTCGCCGACTGGCAGCGAACGTTCGCGGACCGCAGCCAGATGATCCTCGAGGGTGACAGCATCGAGGAACTCCGCGCCGGACTGGGCTGGGCCGAAAAGGCGCGCATCAGGGAGATCTACCTCTTCACGCAGACCTGGCGGACGGACAACTTCTGGCCCGACGACCACGGCAACGTCCACGTCAACCGGAAGATCTTCCCAAACGGCGAGGACGATCTGCGCGCCTTCTCGGAATCAGTGCGCTCAAAAGGCATGCGGCTGAACCTCCACTACGTCAGCGGTGGCATCGGCCGGAACGACCCGACGTATGTTGGCGCGAAGCCCGACCGCCGCCTGGCGGGGTGGGTGCGCGGCCTGCTGGCGGAGCCGGTCGGCGCCGACGTTCGCGACATCCCGTTCACGCCCGCGGCCGGCTCCGTCTGGCCGCCCGCCTTTGCCGACTCCTGCTTCGAGACCTCCTACGTGCGCCTTGAGGACGAAATCGTCCGCGTCGGGGCGTTCGAGCGGACCGAGGCCGCCACCTGGCTGCTGAAGGGCTGCGCGCGCGGGCAGTTCAGGACCAGGGCGGTCGCACACGCGCAAGACAGTGAAGCCGAGGGCCTCGTGGCCGCCTATGGGCAGAACTTCGTCCCCGACAACGACTCGACCCTGCTCGCCGAAATCGCCGCCGGCTACGCGGGGCTCGTCAACCGCTGCGGCATTGCGCACACCGAATACGACGGCGCGGAAATCCACGCGTACAACGGGCGCTGGGGCTACCGGAAGTTCGCGACGCTGGTTTACCAGGGTGTCGATCACCCCGTCACGGCGCACGACAGCAGCGGGCAGGCGCCCCGCTGCAACTTCGAGTACCGCTTCAACAGCACGCAGCGGCTGCTCCGCGGCGCCTGCCGGTTCACGCACGGGAACTGGAGCGCGCCGGTGCAACTCGCCTCGGCTTCACGCATTGCCAGCACGCTGCTCGACGCGAACTTCGTCCTGAGCCAGGGCCATCTCGGCGGCGCGCTGGGCCTGTGCAAGCCCGAACCCATGTTCGCCGTGTCCGACCGCGCGCTCAGGGCGCACGGCCTGTCCGACCGCCTGGTCGAGACGCTGTTGAACTGGAAGGCTGTCAGTGCGCGGCTGACGGACGACCAGCGCGCGAAGATCGACGCGAGCTTCGGCGAGACCGGCAGCCGCCTGCCGGAACGCAGCCGCCATGTCGTTTCCCGTTTCGTGCAGACCGTGCGCAAGGAGGCGGATGGGTATCGGATCGTGCCCGTCTGCGTGCTGACCCGCAAGAGCGGCGACATCGCCTGGCAGCAGGGGCAGGAGCACGGCGCTGTTTCGCCCCGGCAGTACGTGAAGCCGGGCGAGGCGCTGCTGCTGGAGAATCCGTTCGCGGCGCAACCGGCGAAATTCACCATGCGCGTGCTGTGGGCCTTCGATCCGCGTGGGCCGTCGGCGCCGCTGAAAGACGCGCGGGGCAAACCGGCGCCGGCCGGTCCGGCGGTCGACGCGTTCACGGCCGCCAATGATGGCCAGGCTGGAGGGACCGCCAGCGCGGCGCCGAATCTGCGCCTGCAGCCCGCCCTCGCCGATCTGCGCCTGCCGGCGGATGCTTCGCTGCGGACCGCCGTGACCGCAGAGGGGCCGGCCCTGTGCCTGCAGGCCGGGAACCCCGGCGCCGCGGGGCTTTGGGCTGACGTGAACCGCCTGCCGGAATGGAGCGCGACGCTGGACCTGACGGCACGGCGCGGCATCGGGATGCGTGTGACGGGGGACGGCAGCGGCGCGCTCCTGGTGTTCGCAATCGCGGGGCGCGACTATATCGTGCCGATCGATTTCCAGGGCACGCGGGACATCGAGATTCCCAACGGGGAAGTGTCCTGGGCATCCGGATCCTGGGGCTGGCGCATGGACACCAAGCGCACGGACTACGCCCGCCAGCGCTGGTGCCGGCTGGGATTCGGGTTCCTGCCGCCGTCATGCAACGCGGCGGCCGTGCGCGTGGAAGGACTCGCGGCGCTTGCGGAGATCCCCGCCGTGCTCGAGAACCCTGTCATTCGCACGGGCCCCGGGGTGCTGACCGTGAGGGGCGCCGTCGCCAGCGGCCAGTACCTGCAATACGACGGTGGCGGGACAGCCGCGGTCTGCGACGAGAACTGGGTCAAGGTCCGCGAGCTGCCGGTGGAGAAGCGGGACTTCGTGATGCCGGCCGGTTGGGCTCCGGTCTCCGTCAGCACGGGCGGGACGCAGGCGCAGCCGTGGCTGGAAGTCCAGTTCATGACGGAAGGCGAGCCGCTGATTGTGCCGGGGCCGTGAGTCACGAAACCGCTTGACCTTGCCGCGGTGTTGGGGTAACCGGACGGACACCTTGGCGGGCGGCGGGGAGGTGACCAGCCGGCGCGGGGGTGGGGAGAAAACGCATGCGCGCTCAACTGCTGACACTGTGCGCCGCCGTAGGTCTCGGCGGCGCGACTCTGGCCGTCGACAAACCCAACGTACTGCTGATCGTTTCCGACGATCAGGGCTATGCCGATGCCGGATTCCAGGGCAGCAAGGAAGTCCCGACCCCGCACCTTGACCGTTTGGCGCAGGCGGGGTTGCGCTGCACGAGCGGCTACGTGACGCACCCCTTCTGCAGTCCCACGCGGGCGGGGTTGATGACGGGGCGCTACCAGCAGCGGTTCGGGCACGAGAACAACCCGTTCTACGATCCGGCGGACCACCGGGAGGGGTTGCCGACGAGCGAGAAACTGCTGCCGGAACACCTGCGCGCGGCCGGCTACGTGACCGGCTGGGTCGGGAAGTGGCATCTCGGCGCCGCGCCCGAGTTCCGTCCGCCGCAGCGCGGGTTCATGGAAACCTACGGCTTCATCGGCGGCGGGCACCGCTACCGGGGGTGGCAGACCAACGTGCAGGTCGAGTACCAGGTGCCCATCGAGCGCGACGGCGTACCCGTCGAGACCCCGCCGCATCTCACCGCGGCCTTCGGCCACGAGGGCGCCGCCTTCATTCAGCGGCATCGCGCCGAGCCCTGGTTCCTCTACCTCGCCTTCAACGCGCCGCACACGCCGCACGAGCCGCCCCCGGAGCGGCTGGCCGCCTTCGCGGCGATCGCCAACCCGCAGCACCGGGCCTACGTGGCGCAGATCAGCCTCATGGACGACGCCATTGGCGAGGTGCTGGGCGCCCTGCGCGCCAGCGGCCAGGAGCGGCGCACCCTCGTCTTCTTCTTCAGCGACAACGGGGGGCCGAACATCGCCGGCGCCGACAACGCACCGCTGCGCGGCCACAAGGGCAGCACGTACGAAGGGGGCGTGCGCGTGCCGTTCCTGGTGAGCTGGCCGGGGCGCCTGCCGGAGGGGAAGACGTACGCGCTCCCGGTGAGCAGCGTGGACGTGCTCGCCACCGCGCTGGCCGCGGCCGGCGCGGTCATGCCGACGGACCGGACGTACGACAGCGTGAACCTGCTCCCGTACCTGGCCGGCGAAAAGAAGGGCGCGCCGCACGAGCGGCTGTTCTGGCGCAGCGGCGCGCGCGGGGCCGTGCGCGAGGGGCCGTGGAAGCTGGTGCGCGCAGGGACGACCAACGAGCTCTACCAGCTGGACGACGACATCGGCGAGACGAAGAACCTCGCCGCCGCGCAGCCGGAAACCCTGCAACGGCTGGCCGCCGCTTTCGACGCGTGGAACCGCGAGCTGATCCCTCCCGCCTTCCCCGGCGCTGGCGGCCGCAAGGCCGCGAAACCCGCCGGAAAGAACAAGGCCCGTTGAATGCAGACAAGAACGTAGGCATAACTTGAGGATCCCCATGCAAAGACGTGACTTTCTCCGCTGCGCCGGCGCCTTGACGGGCGCGGCGCTTGTGCCGGACTGGCTGCGGGCGGCGGATGCGCCGGGCGCGGCTTCGGCCGCCCCGCTCGCGGGCCGGCGCCCGAACATCATCCTGATTCTGACGGACGACCAGGGCTACGGTGACCTCGGGCGCAACGGGAACCCGGTCATCCAGACGCCCCGCCTCGACCGCTTCTACGACGAGGCTGTGCGCTTCGAGGACTTCCACGTCAGCCCGACGTGCGCGCCGACCCGCAGCAGCATCCTCTCGGGCAAGCACGAGTTCAAGAACGGGGTCACGCACACCATCCACGAGCGCGAGCGGATGAGCCTGCGCACGACGACGCTCGCGCAGGTGCTCAAGGCCGCCGGCTACGCGACCGGCATTTTCGGCAAGTGGCACCTCGGCGACGAGGACGCCTACCAGCCCGACAAGCGCGGCTTCGACGAGGTCTTCATTCACGGCGCCGGCGGCATCGGGCAGACCTACCCTGGCACCTGCGGCGACGCGCCCGGCAACTCGTACTTCGACCCCGTGGTCAAGCACAACGGCACGTTCGTGAAGACGTCCGGCTATTGCACCGACGTGTTCTTCGGCCGCGCCCGCGAGTGGATCGCGGGCGTGAAGGGGCGCGCGCCGTTCTTCGCCATGGTGACACCCAACGCGCCCCACGGGCCGCTGCACTGCCCCCCGCGGTACGAGGCCCTGTACGCGGGCAAGGTGCCGCCGGCAGTGGCGTCGTTTTTCGGCATGATCTCCAACATTGACGAGAACGTGGGCGCGTTGCTTGACCAGTTGAAGTCCCTCGGGCTTGAAGGCGAGACGCTGGTCATTTTCATGAACGACAACGGCGGCACGGCCGGCTGCAAGATCTGGAATGCCGGGATGCGCGGCCAGAAGGGGAGCGCCTTCAACGGCGGCACGCGGGGGATGTCGCTCTGGCGCTGGCCGGGCACGCTGCGGCCGGGCGCCCGCCACGCGCTGACGGCGCACCTCGATCTCTTCCCGACCCTGGCTGAACTGGCCAGGGCTGCGGTGGCGCCCGCCGTGGCGGCGGGCTTCGACGGTTTCAGCCTCGTGCCCCTGCTGGGCGACGCGCAGGCCCCCTGGCATCCGGACCGCATGCTCTTTACCCACGTCGGACGCTGGGCGCCGGGAACCGCTCCGGTCAAGTACGGTGAATGCAGCGTGCGCTGGCAGCAGTACCTGCAAGTGCGCGGGAAGGGCGGGTGGCAGCTGTACGACCTGGTGGCCGACCCCGGCGAAGGCGCCGATCTCGCCGCAAAGAAACCGGACGTGGTGGTGCGGCTCGATGCGGCGTATGACGCGTGGTGGGCGGCGGTGCTGCCGTGCCTGGAGAACGAAGACGCCCACAAGACGGCGCCCGCGGTCAACCCGTTCAAGGCGCAGTACTGGAAGCAATTCGACGGGCCGGGGCCGAACGGCGTCGGCCCGGACGGCGCGGTCGGCAAGGATGGCCAGGGGGCGGGCGGGCGCAGGCGGGCGAACAAGGCCGGCGCGCGGGCGCTGCCGCTGCTCCTGCTGGCGACCCTGCTGGGTGCCGGCAGCGCCCGCGCCGACATCAGGGTGGAGGCGAAGAGCAACTCGCGGAAAGAGGCGTGGGAGTCGTACCCGACCCGTCGGCTGGAGGACCTGGCCGGCTTCCGCACCTCCGCGGTGCCGCTGAACGTCTACGGCGGGCGCACCGACCGGCGCGTGACGGCCACCGGCTATTTCCGCGTGCAGCGCGAGGGCGGGCGCTGGTGGCTCGTGGATCCCGACGGCGGCCTGTTCCTGCACGTCGGGGTGGCGAGCGTCACGTCGCGCGCCCAGTACGGCTCGCGCGAGTCCTTCGCGCGGCTTTTCGGCGACAAGGCGCGCTGGGCCGGGGCCACGCAGGAACTCCTGCGCGGGAATGGGTTCAACGGGACCGGCGGGTGGTCGGATGGCGAAGCGCTCCGCCAGGCGCCGACGCCGTCGGTCTACACCATCTCCCTCCGGCTCGCCGCCGATTTCGGGGGCCAGCTGGGCCTCACGCACCAGCAGCCGGGGCACACCGGGTTCGCGGGCGACTGCATTCCCGCGCTGCACCCCGACTTCGCGGCCTTCTGCGAGGAGCGTTGCCGGAAGCTGGACGCGAACGCCGCCGACCGGTGGCTGCTCGGCTACTACTCCGACAACGAGCTGCCCGCCTCGCCGAAGATGCTCGACAACGCGCTCGCCTTCGCCGCCGCCGACCGCGCGCTGGCGCCGCTGCGGGGTGCGGCGTGGGACTGGCTGCGCGCCCGCCGGGGGACCAACGTGACCGTCGAGGCGGTGACGGCCGAGGACCGCGAGGCGTTTCTCGGCCACGTCTACGACGTCTACCTGCGCTGCACCACGGCGGCCATTCGGCGTTACGATCCGCACCACCTCTGCCTCGGGCCGCGCTTCCACGGGCCGGTGCGCGAGCGGCGCGCGGTCTGGGAGGCGGCCGGCCGCCATCTCGACGTCATCGCGATGAACTACTACAGCACGTGGACGCCGCGCGCGCAGGATCTCGCGAACTGGGCGGCCTGGTCCGGCAAGCCGTGCATGATCACGGAGTTCTACGTCAAGGGCGCGGACACGCCTTTCCCCAACACGACCGGCGCCGGCTGGATCGTGCGCACGCAGGCGGACCGGGGCTGGTTCTACCAGAACTTCACCCTCGCCCTGCTCGAAGCGCGGACGTGCGTCGGCTGGCACTGGTTCAAGTACATGGACAACGATCCCGCGGACACCAGCACGGACCCGTCCAACCGCGATTCCAACAAGGGCATCGTCACCGTGCGGTATGAGCCGTACAAGGAACTGCTGGAGCGGATGCGGCCGCTGAACCGGCAGGTCTACGGGCTGGCGGACTATTTCGACGGGCAGAAGTGAGCGCAGGTTCCGACCCCGCGGCATCTACGAGGAGTGGAGGGGCGGGGTTCCCCGTAGCCCCTGACGTGAGGAGGGGGAAATCCCCGGGGCGGAGGGTACGGCGGCGAATACCGGCGGGGGACCGCCGGCTCCAGGGGGAAGAGGACTTGGAGCCGGCGGTCCTCCGCCGGTAGTTTGCGTTACAGACAGACGGCAGCCTGAGAGGGTGCGTCCGCCGCCTCACGGCTGCAGCTCGACGGTGAGGGGCGCTTGATAAACGGAGGTACACGATGCAGAGCAGATGGTTGACGGTTGTGGGCGCCGGCCTGTTGCTGGCGGGGGTGACGGGGGCGGAGGAGCCGGCCGGTTTCCAGGCGGCCCGGCCGGTGTGGCCGGAGGGGCGGGAGGCCGAGCGCAACCTGCTGGTCGAGTTCCGGGCCGCGTTCGACGCGACGGACGCGCGGCCGGTCAGGCTGCGGCTGACGGCTTCCGCGCTCTACCGCGTCTTCGTCAACGGCCAGTTCGCCGGCCATGGTCCGGCGCGCGCGGGACACGGGTTCTACCGCGTGGACGAGTGGGACCTCGCGCCGAAGCTGCGCCCCGGCCGCAACGAGGTGGCGATCGAGGTGGCTGGCTACAATGCCAACAGCTTCTACCTGCTCGACCAGCCCTCGTTCCTGCAAGCCGAGCTCAGCGTCGCAGGCAAGGTGCTGGCCTCCACGGGCGGCGCGGGTTTCGAGGCGCGCCTGCGGCGGGACCGCGTGCAGAAAGTGCAGCGCTACAGCTTCCAGCGACCGTTCACCGAGGTGTGGCGGCTGCCCGGGCAGGCGGAGCCGGTGACGTGCGCGGTCGTGGCCGACAAGCCGCTCGCGCCTCGCCGCGTGCCGTACCCGGACTTCGCCGTGCGCTCGCCCGTGGCGCACGTGGCTGCCGGCGCCGTGCGGAAGGGCGACCTGCCCGCGCGGGTGTGGAAGGACCGTTCCCTGGCCGCGGTCGGCCCCAAGCTGGCGGGCTTCCCCGAGGCGGAGTTGGCGACGATTCCGTCCATCGAGCTGCAGGCCGTGAAGAACGTCTCGTCCGGACCGGCGGCCGCGCCTGTCACGCTGCGCACGAACACGTTCCACACGCTCGACTTCGGCACGAACCTGACCGGGTTCGTGGGGGCCACGGTCACGGCGCGCGCGCCCACGCGGCTTTTCGTCACCTTCGACGAGATCCTGGCCGACGGCGACGTGAACTTCCGGCGGCTGGACTGCGTCAACGTCGTGCTGTACGAGCTCGCGCCGGGCGCCTACAAGGTCGAGTCGATCGAGCCGTACACGCTGCGCTACCTGAAGCTGATCGTGCTGGAGGGCGACTGCGACGTGGCGGACATCCACCTCCGCGAGTACGTCAACCCCAACGCCGCGCGGGCCGCGTTCGCGACCAGCGACGCGCGGTATAACCGCATTTTCGAGGCGGCGCGGCAGACGTTCCAGCAGAACGCCACGGACGTCTTCATGGACTGCCCCTCCCGCGAGCGGGCGGGCTGGCTCTGCGACAGCTTCTTCACCGCGCGCGTCGCGCTCGACCTCTGTGGCGAGACGACGGTCGAGCAGAACTTCTTCGAGAACTTCCAGCGGCCGGCGTCGTTCGCGTTCCTGCCCGACGGCATGCTGCCGATGTGCTACCCGAGCGATCACAACGACGGCGTGTTCATTCCCAACTGGGCCATGTGGTTCGTCGTGCAGCTGGAGGAGTACCAGGCCCGCAGCGGCGACCTTGCCCTCGTAGCCGCCCTGCGCCCGCGTGTGCTCAAGTTGCTGGCTTTCTTCAAGGGGTTCGAGAACGCGGACGGCCTGCTGGAGAAGTTGCCGAGCTGGGTGTTCGTCGAATGGTCGAAGGCCAATAGCTTCGTGCAGGACGTGAACTATCCGTCGAACATGCTCTACGCCCAGGTGCTGGATGCCGCGTCCCGGCTCTACAGCCTGCCCGAGCTGGCGGCGCAGGCCGCGCGCATCCGTGAGACGGTGCGCCGGCAAGCGTTCGACGGCACGTTCTTCGTGGACAACGCCCTGCGCCGCGAGGGCAAGCTGGAGGTCACGCGCAACCGCACCGAGGTGTGCCAGTACTTTGCGTTCTTCTGCGGCGTCGCCACGCCGGAGACGCACGCCCCGCTCTGGCAGACGCTGACGACGGACTTCGGCCCGCAGCGCAAGCAGACGAAGGCGTTTCCGGAAATCCATCCCGCCAACGCCTTCATCGGCAACATGCTCAGGTTCGAGCTGCTTTCGCGCGCGGGGCGGACGCGGCAGGTGCTCGACGAGGCCGTCGGTTACTGGCTCTTCATGGCCGACCGCACCGGCACGCTGTGGGAACACGACGCGCCGCAGGCGAGCTGCAACCACGGCTTCGCCTCGCATGCCGCACACGTCTTCCTGCGCGACGTGCTCGGGCTGTACCGCGTGGATGCGCAGAGCAGGACCGTGCGCCTGCGGCTGGCGGACCTCCCGCTGGAGTGGTGCGAAGGCACGCAGCCGACCGCCCTCGGCCCCGTGCGCATGCGCTGGTGGAAGGCAGGCGACAAGCTCGCCTACCGGCTGCAGACGCCCGACGGCTTCAAGGTCGAGGTCGAGAACATCAGCGGCAAGACGCTGGAGCCGCAGCCGTAGTCTGACGTCAGATCTGCGAGCCCTTGGACGGGCGCAGCATGATGTTCGTGATCTTGTTGGCCGTGTCCTTGTACTGGGGGTCGGCCTTCAGCTTCTGCCAATCCGGATGCGCCAGGAAACGCTTCCAGGCGGCTTCCTTCTCCGCCGGGCTGGCGAAGGCGAGCATGTAGGTCAGGTTGGCGAGCTTCTCGCCCGCCAGCGCCTGGCCGAAAAAGACGGGCGGCATGCCGCAGGCGCGGAAGACCCCGATCTCGCCGCCCTGCTCGAACATCTCGATCTTCTTCGCGTTGCGCTCGATCGTGTAGCTGTTGTAGATGCGCAGCTGAAGCACGCGGTCCGCCGCCGCCGTCACCTGGGTCACCTGCGGACAGGATTCGAACGCGAGGAACAGCGAGCTGGAGCAGGAGTCGTAGAGCGGCTCCCTCATGGGCGCCGTGAAGATCGCCGCCGCGGCCTGCCTGTACGCCGCGTCGGCCAGCAGCTTGCGATCGCTGGCGGCGAACGCTTCGGCCGTCGGGAACGCGGCCAGCACGAAGACGGTGGTGTTGTAGTTCGTCACTCCGCCGTTGACTTCGCCGTTGGTCCAGAAGACGCCGACCTTCCGGGCCCCCAGCCGGTTGAGCGCGGGAATCAGCGCCGCGTCGCAGACGGCCACCAGCGCGTCGCGCTTCTCCACGCTGGAACAGACGTAGCTCTTCAACTCCACCCACTCGCGCACGGGCGCCGGGTTCTCCTGGGCCGGTGCTGACGCGATGCCGGAAACGGCGGCTACCGCGGAACAGGTGGCAACGACTAGACGGCTCTGGTTCATATGTGCATCCCCCCTTCAGCCTGATTATGGCGCAGGCTGGGCATGCTAGCACGCCGCGCCCGCGCGCTCAACACGCGACACGCTGGAATTACGGCCCCTCCACCTGCACACGCCCGCGGTAGAAAGCGGCCGCAGGGCGGGGGGGCTCGGGGGTGAGGCGCAGCAGGCGTCCGTTGCCGGTCAGGTTGGTTTGGCCCGCGACGCCCTGCCAGGCCGTTTCCGCCCAGTTGGTTCTGTGTTCCCACGCGTAAACGCGGCGTACGTGCGGTGCGTAGGTATCGTCGGGCGGCGTCTGCCACTCCAGGACCGTGGCGTCGCCTTCGCGCCGGATGGTCAGCGCGGGCGCGCTGGAGGGATCGGCGGGGTCGGTGCCGGCGGTGTACTCCTCGCCGTCCGTTGCGCCGTCCCCGTCGCGGTCGCCCCCGCCCGTGGGCTGCAGGCCGCCGAGGTTCTCCTGCTCCCAGCGGTCCGGCAACTTGTCGCCGTCCGCATCCGTGTCCAGCCACTGGACGGGGCCATACGCGACGGCGGTGGTATTGGAGGCGATGAGGAGGAACTCGGCGTACAGCCAGTCCGCGGAGCGGGCCGCCGCTGCGACGCGCACCTCGTCCAGCCCCCCGGCGAACCAGTCGCTGCGCCCGGCCAGGCTGCCCAGGCAGCCCAGCAGCGGCTTTGACGCGGGCGCCGGGTTGGTCCAGGCACCGAGGTCGCGCAGGCTGGCCCCGTTCAGCGCGCCCAGGAAGCGGCCTCCCGACAGCTGCAGCGCGACGTGCTGCCACTGGTTCGTCCGGGCCGCGGTCAGCCCGACACCGACGGTGCCGCCCTGGCACAGCCAGGCATCCGTGCGAAGGTCGTTGTAGCGGAGGGCCAGCCGTTGCGTGTCGCCACAGCCGAACGGGGTCATGCCTTCCCGCGCCAGGGCGGCGTTGACCCACAGGCTGACCGTCAGGGCCTGGTTGTGCGCCGCGTACCACGAGGCGGCCAGCGGCGGCGCGATATAGTTGCCGACGCCGTCGAACCGCCGCCCGCGCCCCCACGCACCGGCGGTGTCCGTGCTGCCGTTGTTGGTGGCCACGAGCCCCGCGACGGCGTCGCGCAGATCGGCGCCAAGGTGCCAGACACCGGCGAAGTCGCGCGACCACGCGGAGCCGTCGGTCACGTACGGCGGGCGGTTGGTCAGCGTGGGATCGCCCCACGACGCCCAGACGGCCGCGTTGTTCGTGAGCACCGGCAGGCGCACCCACACGCGCGAGGTGCCGCCGGTGTCCCACGCCTCGACCTCGTAGCTCAGCGGCGCGCCGTCGGCGGCGTTGAAGCGCAGGTCGTACCCCAGCGGCGAGGCGAACCCGGCGTAGTCGAAGCCCGGCACGTGCGCGCCCAGCCGGATGGGGGCGGGGAAGTCCGCCAGGGCGGTGGGGCGGTTGTAGCCCGGGAACGACACGCGCAGGCGCGCCTGCCCGCCGTACGGTGGCGGCCCGTAGACCAGCACGCGCCGGGGCAGGGAGGTGTACGCGCCGCCGGCGCTGTCGTGCGCGATGGCCTGCAGGGTGTAAACGCCCTCCGTCGGCGTGCTCTCCCACCGCACGGTGTAGGGAGCGGTCCACGCCGTGGCGAAGCGCGAGCCGTCGAGCAGGAATTCCACGCTGACGACAGGCGCCGCAAAGCTCTCGGTCACCACCTCGGCGCGCACGTCCAGGTCGAGCGGTGCCACAAGGCTGCTGCCGGCCCGCGGATCCGCAATCCAGAGCGGCTGCAGCGCCTGGCCCGGCGAGGCGCCCGCGGCCAGCCAGTTTGCGGGCACGTTGCCGTCGCCCCGCGTCACCGCGCGCGCCAGTGCGTTGCCGTCTGCCGCGGCCGCCGCGGGCCAGGGGTCGTCGGCAAAGTAGATCGCCTCATCCACGATCACCCACGACACCGGATCGCCCGGCAGATCGCCGGCCTGCGGGCGCTCCACGGCCAGCCGCTCGCCTTGCCCGGACAGCGTGCCCTCCCACGGCCCGAACAGGCGCACCTGGCCGTTGGTGAGCCCGTAGGCCGCCAGGAAGCCGGCACGGGCTGCGGCGTCGGAGGCGGGTGCGAAGGAGACCACGAGGAGCCGGTCTTGCGCAGGGAGCACGGTGCCGGCCGGGAAGGTGTAGTCCACGCCGTCCAGCCGCCACGGGCCGGCTTCGGTCCACAGCGGCACAGCGGCGGCGCCCGCGTTGTGCAGTTCGATGAAGGCGTCACGAAGAGCGCCGGCCGCATTCGTGGCGGTGGAGGAGGGCGCGTACATGATCTCGCCGATGACGACGTGGGCGGCGGGGGCGGCGTTGGTGGCGCCCGGCGTGCGGGGCAGCGCATACCACGCGTTGGTGCCGTCGGCGTGGCGCGCCAGGGAGAGCTCGTTCTCCTGCCCCTTGAAGGCCACCGCGTCCACGATCCGGTTCTCGGCCGTGCCGGGGAGGTATGCCAGGAACAGCTGCTCGCCGGCTTTGTCCAGTCCGAAGCCTGTCGCGATCGGGTCGTGGAAACCGCCCACCTCGGTGAAGCGCACGAACCCGCCCGGCGGCAGCGTGTTCGTGGCCGGGATCGCCCACTTGCGCAGGTCGGCGGGATCGTCGCTCAGGTACCAGCCGGCGAGCGACACGGGTTCGGCGCCGCGGTTGAACAGCTCGATCCAGTCGTTCGAGTCGTACTCCGGCCGCAGCGGATCGAGGTAGTCGGTGTGCGCCGCGATTTCGTTGATTGCAATCCGCCCGTCCGGCTCCGGATCGGCGCGCCCCGGCGAGCCGTACAGCCGCGCGCTGGCGCGCCAGTTGCCGCCGTAGTCCAAGAGGCCGCGGGTGGCGCCGGCGAGCCCTTGGGGGAGCGGCACCAGCGAATGGCCGGCACCCGCCGCGGCCGCCGGCCAGCCGCGGCCGCCGCCGTACGTGAAGGCGAGGATGTCCGTATTCCAGCGGCCGCGCAGGCGCAGCTTCTCGCCCCCGTTGTCGAGCTTGCCCGTGAACGTGCCCGCGATCGACAGGCCATTGGTGGCATAGCGCGTGGCGAAGGCCGCGCGGTCACGGACGACGACCGTGTACTGGCCGGGCGCCAGCGTGCGGACGCTGCCGGCGGCGAAGCTGAAGTCCACGCCGGCATCGAAGACGACGTTGGTCAGGTCCAGGGTCACGGGGCCCGTGTTGCACAACTCCACGAACTCGAAGTCCGTGCCGCCCGGCGGATCCGCCAGCACCTCCGTCACGCGCAGGTAATCGCGCAAAGGGCGCTCGGTCTTCGTGCACAGGATGGTCACGGTCTGGTCGCCGACGATGTTGCCCTGGTAGTCGTAGGCCAGCACGCGGAGCGTGTTGGTGCCGGGTTCGAGCGGAACGGTGGCGGTCCAGGCGTAGCGGCGGGTCGTGCCCGAGCCGGTCGCGGTCCACTGCGGAACGAGGTCGCCCGGGCGGCCCTCGATGGCGATGCGGTAGACGTCGAGCCAGGCCCGGCCGCCGAGCACGACGCTCTCCGCCGCGGCGCTGGCGGGCGGATTCGTGACGGAGAAGGGCTCGGCCGGGGCCGCCGCGGCGGCGAGCTGCGTGCGGATGTAGGCGGAGCGCTGGCCGACATACGTGTACCACGCGGCCACGTCCTGGCCGGTCAGCAGCGTGCCGAGCTGCGCGCGGTAGCGCTGCAGGTAGTTCGTGTTGTAGGACGTCTGCACGAGGTCCAGGAGGTGCCCGTAATAGGCGCGCGCATAGCCGGGGGCGGCGATCAGCTTGTTCAGGTCCGGGGAGGGGGTTATGGAGTAGTTGTAGCCAGCCGTGAAATCCAGGTCGAACGGCAGGTACACCACGCGGCCATCGGCGGGACGCACGTAGAACTGGCCGTTGTGCTGGCTGCCGGCGCCGTAGTTGTCCTGCGCGCCCGAGCAGGCGGCCACCGCGAACGACCGCAGCCAGACGTCGACATCGATCCAGGCGCCGATCGTCTGGTAGAAGGCGGGGTTGGCCTGGCCGAAAGCCTGGGTGAACGGGATCCAGCGCGCGTAGTCGTCCCGGATGGCGTTGTTGTCCACCATGAAAACCCAGCGGTAGGTCTCCTTGTTCGCGCCGGCGTACGCGATGTTCATGCCGACCACGCCGTCGGGCGAGGGGAGCTTGTTGCCTTCGGCCGTGCCGGTGTCGGTGGTCGTGGGGTAGTAGATCAGTTCGTACTCGAAGAGCTGCCCGTTGCTGCCGTCGGCGAACTGCCCGTCGAGGTAGACATCGCCGTAGCGCGCGAGCGCAAGCTCCGCGCCGCTCGTGTGCATGAGGCGCGGCGAGATCAGTTTGACGGGGTCGGTGTAGCGGCTGGCCGTGCCGCCGGCGCGGTTCATCACGAGGCTGATAAGCATCTCCCGCTGACTGGGGTTGGCCTCCACGCCGGCGGACCGGTCCAACGTCACGCTCCGGTGCACGCCGCAGAAGCGCTGGCCCGGATCGAAATACACGACGTACCCGACGTGGTTGTCGTTGATGCGGTGGCGCTCGCTGCTCTTCAGGCGCAGCGTGACGTCGTAGTGGATCTCCTGCTCGTTGTAGATCACGGTCGCCCCCTGGCGGTCGTTGCTCATCCGGTTGATCGTGGTGAACATCCAGTCCACGTCCGAGGTGAGCATGACCACGCGGAAGTTGTTCCGGCCATTGGTGTCGGCCCAGCCGTCCTGCACCTTGTAGAGGGCGCGCGCCTGGCGGCCGCGGGCGGGGAACGTCGAGGCGGCGCCGCGGCTGTCGCGCCCTTCGACGTAGAACTGCACGACGTCCGCTGCGGCGCGGCCGGGGATGGCGCCGGTGTAGCGGCCGCCGCCCTGGTGCGTCATGGCGACCGCCACCCACGCGCCTTCGTTGACCGCGTACCAGTTGGTCACAACCGCCACGCCGTCGGGATCGGCGGCCTCGACGCTGACCGTCACCGGGGCGCCGGCGGCGGGCACGGCCGGCGTGTGCTGCAAATTGCGCCACGTCGGGCCGGCGTTGGCGGTCCAGGCCGTGTTGCGGGCGCCCGGCGTGCCCTCCGTGGCGGGCACGTCCAGCAGCGTCTTGCGCGTGCAGCGGTTGAAGTAAAGGCGGGTTTGCACGCTGCTGCAGCCGCGCACCCAGCGCGCGCGGAACGAGATCGTGTAGGTCTTGCCGTTGGCGATCGCGCGGCCGCCCGCCAGCGTGGTCTCGGCGTGGTTGTGCATGTGCTCGGTCGTGCCCGTGGCGACCAGGCGCAGCACCTTGTTGGCGGCGTTGTCGGGGTCCGCGGCGACCACGCTGCGCCGGTGGTTCCCGATGATGCGCCACGCGGCCGGCAGGGCGCCGACCGTATCGGCCTGGAACGAACCGTTCTGCAGGACCTGCACGCGCGCGCCGGCCGGGTCCTCGATCACGCTCAGATCGTCGAGCAGGACCTCGCCGGCGTCGATCAGGCCGAGCACGAACTCCTGCCACTGGCCGTCCGGCCCGGCCGCGCTGGCCGCGCAGTTCGTGGTGTAGGTGTAGGTCCGCCAGCCGGTCCTGCCGCTCTCCGCGCTGGCGGCCCAGTTCTCGGCGACCGTGCCGTCGGCGCGCGGGTCGCGCCGCTCGAGCGTGCTGCCGTACCCGTCGGTCTCGGCCGGCCAGCGGCCGCTGTCGGCGAACGCGGCCTCGTCCGCGGGGTTGCCGTCCGGGTCTGCGAGCACCAGCCGCTCGCCGCCGTCCGCCAGCCCGCCGTCGAAGTTGCCGACAATGCGGCCGGCGAGCGCGGGATAGCGGGCGCGCAGGGCCGTGGCGTCGGCTGCCACCACCAGGCAGGCGCCCGTGGCGAGCAGCGTGCCGGATGGGAACGTGTAGCTGACGCCCTCCGTCAGTTGCCAGCCGGCGAGGTCCACGGCCTGCGTGCCGTGATTGACCAGTTCGACCCACTCCTCCGGCGCCGCGACATAGGGCTCGAACTGCGGGCGGGCATGGTACTGGATCTCGTTGATGGCCACGCCGGTGCGGCGCGCAATCCGGTTGGCTGCGCCGGGCGTGGCAGCCGCCGGGCGCCGCCACGCGCCCGTGCCATCGGGTGAGCGGCCGCGCAGCCGCGTCTTGACGGCCGCCGCGTCGAGCACGCCGGCGGAGGAGAGCAGGAAAAGCCGGTCCTCGTCCAGCGGGCGCACACCAAGCTGGGCCTCGCTGACCTTGAGGAACCCGCCCGCGGGCAGCACCGTCGCGCCGAAGGCGTAGCGGGCTGCCGCCGACCCTTCCACCGCGAGCGCCAGGCCCGCCAGGTTCGCCGGCTGCGTGCCGGTGTTGACGAGCTCCACCCACCATGCAGTCGTGGCGGCGGCGGCTTCGATCTCGTTGAGGGTGAGCGTGGACGCGGCCTGCAAGGCGTTGGCCTGACCGGGCGTGCCGCCGGTTTGCGCGCTCCAGCCCCAGCTGGCCGCCGTGTCGCTGGCCGTATTGGCGCGCAGCTTGGCCAGCGTCACCCCGCCGCCGTCGGGCGCAACCGGCCAGTCCCCGGTGTCGGCATAGGCGAGGCGGTCCATTTCGCGCCCGCTGTTGTTCAGCAGGCGCAGCGTGTCGCCGCCGTTGGCGAGCCGTCCGCCGAGCGGACCCACGACGTTTGTGCAGCCACTGGCAGCCGTCAGGGCCGCCGGGTTCGCGGCGAGCACCAGGTAGCCGTGGGCGCGGACAAACGTGCCGGTGGGGAAGCGGTAGTCCACCCCCCCGGCGAGGGTCCACGCGGACACGTCCACGTCCAGCGCCAGTTCGTTGTGCAGCTCGATCCACTCCTCGGCTGCCGCGTCGCCGGCGGGGTGGTACTGCACCTCGTTGAACGTGACCACGCTGTCGGCCTGTAGCGACAGGCCCGCCCCGCCGCACAGCAGCGCCAGCAGGAGCGATCGCCGATGGTTCTTCCATGCCGTCACACCCCTAGTATCGCGGAGGCGGAGGGCAGTCTCAAGCGGCTTATTGCGCCGGCGCGTAATATTCGGCCGTCGGCAGCTGTCACCAGGTTTCAGTGAACACTGACGCCTTGCCTTCGCCGGCCGGCTGGCGCATGATGCGGCGCCATGACGGTCTATGCACGCGCACGGAGATACAACAGGATCGGGCTTTTAGCCGCCCTGGCGGCGCTCCCGTGGGGCGCGGGCGGGGTGGGGGCTGCCGCCGCTGTCGGCTTCGATTTCGAGTCCGGCGGGTTGTCCACGGTCTGGGAGGCGTCCGGGAAGGTGGAAGCGGCTCGTATTGCCCCGCCCGTGGCGCGCCCTGCCGGCCAGGCTGCCCTGCATCTCCGGGCGCAGGCGGGCGGGGGCGGGCTGTACACGCGGCCGGGACAGGCGCAGGAGGATTGGACCGGCGTGGAGGCGGTCCGCCTGGCGGTGCTGGGCGGAGGCGCCGGCGGGGCGGGGGGCGTGCTCGAAGTGCAGGCGCTGGAAGCGGACGGCCGCGCCCGGTTCTGGCGGAAGGTCGAGGTCGCCGGCGCGGCCTGGACCAACCTCTGCCTGCCGCTGGCCTGGTTCCGCTGGGGCGAGGGGCGGGTGCCGGACTGGTCGCGCGTGCAGCGTCTCGGCTTCCGGCTGCGTGGCGAGGGCGACGTCTGGATTGACGATGTCCGTCTCGTGGACGAGGCGCCGGACCGCGGCGCACGGCTCGCGGACGAGGATCTGCTCCCCGTGGCTTTTCCCGGTCGCGGCGACCGGCTCAAGCGCGTGACGCGCGAGGAGCTGGCCGTGTGGTCGGACGCGGAGGGCCTCGATATCGCCGCCGTGGCCGATCACCTGCAGCGCGTCGTGGACGCCATCCGGCAGGATCTGCCGGCGTTGCCCCGCCGCCCGGAAGCGGCGCGGTTGCTGATCTTTGGCGAGGAGGAGGCCTACCGCGCGTTCGTGCCCCGCTTTGCCGCGGCGCACGGTTCGGTCAGCGACCGCCCCGCCAGCGACGGCTACACCCTGCAGGCTGTCGCCGTCACCTCCTGGCTGCCGGCCCAGGGCGCGCTGCGCCCCGTGTTCACCCACGAGTTCGTGCACGCCTTCCTGGGGCAGCGGTTGGGGCTGCCCAACAGCGGCGAGTGGCTGCAGGAGGGGCTGGCCACCCGCTACCAGGCGCGCTTTCATCCGCAGGCGAACCTCGGTGGCATCGTGCTCGAAGGCTTGCAGCACGCCGGGAGCCGCCTGCCGTTGGAGGAGCTGTGCTCCGGGCGGCCCATCCCGCTGCGGCGGTACTGGCAGGCGATGACCGTCGTGGATGCGCTGTGCGAGGGGCACGGCGCCCAGTGGCCGGCGCTGCTGGACTTCTTCCGCGGCGCCGGGGACACGCGCCTGGCGCCCGCCCTGGACGCTGCCTGCGGGCTGAATCTGTCGGCGTTCGGGCAGGAGTGGGAGTCGCGCACGCGCCAGCGTTGGGAGCCGCGCGGCAAGGAGTAGTCAGCCGCCCGGTTCGCGCGGACGGTCGCCAGGGCGTCCCCGTGCGACGGCTGGCGACGGTGGGGAACGAGCGGGAGGACGACATGCAGAGTCAGACAAGGCGGGCGTTTCTGGTGGCGGCAGGAGCGGGCGTGGCGGCGGCCTGCGCGGGCGCGCGGGCGGCGGACGCGGCGGCGCCGCAGTGGCGCAAGGCGCTGATTCGCGGGCTGCCCGACGAGGCCGCGCTGACGGCGCTCAAGGCCGCCGGCTTCCATGGCATCGAGTGCACGGCCTGGAATGCGGAGCCCGCGCAGGCGGAGGCCGCCCGCCAGGCCGCGGAGCGCGTGGGCTTGCGCATCCACAGCGTGCTGCGCGGCTGGGCGCAGTTCAACGACCCGAAGGTCGCCGCCGAGCACCGGGCGACCGTCGAGAAGGCGCTGCGCACGACGCAGCTCCTGGGCGCCGAGGCGCTGCTGCTCGTGCCCTGCCGGATCGGCGGCATGGCGCTGCCCGCGCCGCGCACGTTCCAGATCGAGTTCGACGAGCAGACCGGGCGCCTGCGGCGGGTCGTGGCGGGCGACAACGCCCCCTATGCCGACTACATCAAGGCCCACGACGCGGCCGTGGACGCTTCGCGCGCGGCGTTCGAGCAGCTCATTCCCGTGGCCGAGCGGCACAAGGTGGTCATTGCGCACGAGAACGTGTGGAACAACCTCTGGGTGCAGCCGGCGCTATTCGCCAACTTCGTCGGCAGCTTCCGCAGCCCCTGGCTGCGCGCCTACCTCGACCTGGGCAATCACCTCAAGTACGCCCCGTCCGAGCAGTGGGTCGCCGCGCTGGGCGGCCTGGTGGCCCGCTGCCACGTCAAGGACTTCAAGCTCAACGACGACCCCGGCGGCGGGGGCAAGTTCGTGGACCCGCTGGACGGCGATGTGAAGTGGCCGGCCGTGCGCGCCGCGCTGGCGCAGGCCGGCTACAACGGGTGGCTGACCATCGAAGGCAGCGACAAGCTGCCGCTGGACGAACTCGGCCGGCGCCTGGACCGGATCGTGGCCGGCGTGTAAGGTTTCAGTGTTCGGTGTTCAGGTTTCAGCGGGGAACGTCGCACGCTTCATCTAGAAACGGAAGTAGCCCTCCACCCTTTCTCTGTACATTCACAGCACCGTACCGGTGAGGAGGCGGGCCTTTCGCCAGTCTCCCTCTCCCCGGCGGGGAGAGGGCCGGGGCGATTCAATGTCCAACACGGAATGTCCAAGGGCGAAGTTCACCTCCCCCCTTGTTCATTGGACATTCCGTGCTGGATATTGGGTGTTGCTGTCCCGTCCGGCTGTAGATTGACACTTGGATGGGAGGTCCAGGTGGTGCAGAA
>CAYOBW010000118.1:0-20932 GCA_964402115.1 uncultured Victivallales bacterium | reverse complement strand
CGCAGCACGGAGGTGTTCATCCCGATCCATCCGTCAACACCGCTCTCGACGAACAGGCATGGAACCGGTATATCACGCGGTCAGGCAACAGCAAAGGGAGGGACCCATGAACCGGACAGCGCCCACGCGGCGGGATTTCTTGCAGGTGGCCGGAGCGGCCACAGCGGCCTTTTCGATCGTACCCCGCCATGTCCTCGGGCAGGGGCAAACGCCGCCCAGCGAGCGGCTGAACATCGCCTGCATCGGCCTCGGCTGGCCCGGCTGCAAGGACGTGGACGCCCTGGCCGGGGACAACAACATCGTGGCGCTTTGTGACGTGGATGCCACCCGCGCCCCCGAGTTCCGCAACAAGCACGCCAAGGCCAAACAGTACCAGGACTACCGCCGGATGTTCGACGAGCTCGAGAAGAGCATCGACGCGGTGATCGTCGCCACGCCCGACCACACGCACGCCATCCTGGCGCTGGCGGCCATGCAGCGGGGCAAGCACGTTTACTGCGAGAAGCCCCTGGCGCACTCGATCGGCGAAGTCCGCGCGATGATGAAGGCCGCCCGGGAACACAAGGTCATCACGCAGACGGGCAACCAGGGACACTCCTCCGACGCGATCCGCCGGTTCTGCGAATGGATCTGGGACGGCGCGATCGGCAACGTCCACACGATCCACGCCGGCTGCGCGGTTCAGAACTCCGCCCTGGACCGGCTGGCCGACCTCGCGCAGCAGCACGCGACGCCACCCACGCTGGACTGGGACAAGTGGCTCGGCCCCGCGCAGCAGCGCCCCTACCACCCCCACTACCTGCACGAGAAGTGGCGGGCCTGGATGCCCTTCGGCGACGGCACGATCGGCGACTGGACGTGCCACGTGATAGACCCGGTCTTCTGGGCCCTGGACCTGGGCGCGCCCACCAGCGTGCAGGCCCAGGCGAAGGACTACGATCCCAAGGCGCAGGCCGACACGTTTCCCCGCGGCGACGTGATCACGTTCGAGTTTCCCGCCCGCGGCAAGCGCGGGCCGCTGACGCTCACGTGGCACAGCGGCACGGAGCGGATCCCGCGGCCGCCGGAGCTGGAGGCCGACCGCAACCCCGTCGACACCGGCGCGGTGGTATACGGCGACAAGGGCACGATCATGTACGGGTCACACGGCGCGGGCGGCGTGCGCCTCATCCCCGAAACCCGGATGCGCGCCTACAAGCAACCGGCGCCCACGCTCCCGCGCGTGCCGGGCGGCGGTCACGAGCAGGACTGGGTGCGGGCCATCCGCGCCGGCAAGCCGGCGGGCTCGGACTTCGCCTACGGCGGCCCGCTCACGGAAATCGCGCTGCTGGGCGTCATCGCGACCAAGATGCTGGGCACGAAGCTGGAGTGGGACGCCGCACGCATGCAGTTCACGAACTGCCCGGCGGCGAACGCATTCGTCCTGCCGCCCTACCGGGCCGGCTGGAGCCTGTGACACCGGATTTCACCTTCAGCCTGCGGTCCCTGTCACGTTTGGTCGGCGCCGAGACGGAAGGGATTCGGCAACGTCACCAGGACATCATCACGGCCGACGCCGGTGCCGGCAGCGGCGGGTGGCAGCGGGAGCGGCTGAGCCCCCGGCGCGAGCACTTCGCGCCGGAGGAACAGCATGCGTGGATATACCGGGTAGCAGCCCCTGGGCGTCGGGCAGGCGATCTCGAACGTGGCCGCCAGTACGCGCGCGGTGAAAACCTTCTGCACGCACGTCACCGTGTCCGCCCATGTCGCGTTATGCTGCTTGGCAATTTCCTTGCCCTGCCCGCACAGCTGCTCGAATGACTTCGCGCGCGAGCCCAGGCGGTAGGCGTAGGTCACAGCCAGCCGGTTGTCGCCGAGCGCCTGTGGCTCCGCGACCGAGACGGTGACGACGTTTCTCCCCGGCGAGAGGTACGGCAGCGCGCCGGGATTGTTCTGCACAACGGCCTCGATCCTGAGCGCCGTGAGCGCCTCCGAGAACGTCACTTTAACCAGCGCTGCGAGCCGGCCCTTCACCGCGGCGGAGAAGTCCTGCACATCCGCCACTTGAAACGTCGTGCCGCCGTCCACGGAAACTTCCACGCGGTCCGCGCCCGCGGTCTCGCCCCTGGCCTTCGTCAGGATATAGGGCGAGGCCAGGGCGAGGACGACGCAGGCGGGCTTGCCGGGGGCGGCGGGCACGAGCGCGCGGCCGGCGTGCTTGACATTGTCCGTGCTGAGGAACGATTCAAGGCAGGCGGCGTGCGAGAAATCGGGAGCGCAGACCAGGAGGCCATTGGCGTAGCTGCGAGCCGGCTTGCTGTTGACATACGGCTCCAGCACCATCCCGACGCCCGGATCGTTGCGGGTGTCCTTGTGGCCGCCGCACGTGTGGACCGGCGCAGCCGTCTGGCCGGCCCAATACCAGGCCTCCGGCAGCGGATCCCACGTGCTCTCCAGGCTGAACCCCGGGGCCAGATTGACGTCGGCAGAGTAGCCGCGATCGGCGTGCACGATCCCGCCCCACCCTTCGGCACGATCCTGCCCACGATGGGTCGCGAGGCCGCCTATGAGGTCGGCCAAGGTGTCGCCGCAGACCAGGAAGGCCGGCGCGCGCCAGTTCGCGTGCTCGCCGTTCATGGCGAAGCGGTTGTCTTTCGCGTAGACACAACGCCGGCCCTCGTCCATGACGAAGACCTCCCGAATCAGCGCCTGCGCGTTGCCGTTCAGATCGTCTTCCCCCGCCAGGGTCCGGCCGCCCTTGCCGTCTGGCATCCAGGCGTAGAACTTCAAGAACACATCCAGGTAATGCCAGCGCTCGTCGTATCGGGCCTCGACCGTGGTGTGCCCGTTCCAGCCCACAAACCGCCAGTCCCACCCCAGCTCGCGCCAGAGCGCGGACTGCTCCGCGTGCAGCCCGCCGCACAGGCTCCAGCCATAGCAGTGGATTTCCTTGAGGACCGGCAACCCGCCCGGCTCGCTGGGATACTGCCGATGGTAGTGCGTCAGTTGCATGAAGTTATAAATCGCGATGGCTTTCTCGTCGTTGATTCGGCAACCGCGTGTGACCGACTCTGCGATGGACCGCAGCGAGCTGCAGTCCGGCGCCTGGTCGGGCAGAACCCTGACCTGGCGGACGAGCCCCGGCGGCGTGGCGCTGGACTGCCCGCCGGCGCCGCCGGCGAGGAAGCTGGCAACGACAGCGGCATAGGCATGACGGCGCATGGCACCCTCGCTTTGAAGATTCAACACTTGAAGCACCGGTAAGGGTCGTCCCACTCCCCGGGCATGTCAAGCCCCGACAGCCAGCGGTGAAGTCCATGCTGCCCGACTTACCCCCGGGGGGCCATCCCAAACCCGGCACGCAGAAACAACTGTGTCACACTTCATCCAGGCCTCCCCAATCCAGCCGCCGATTCCGTGGAGAGACCCGCTTCGTCGAACCCCTGCCCTGAGAGGTTCGTCCTCCGCGTTTCCCTTACACTGGCCGTCCTCAATCCGTTCATCTGGGGGTTTTGCGGCGGAGAGGACATCCGCACACTTTACAAGGTGTGCGGATGTCTGGAACAGCGTTCCCATGCCATCCATCCGGGTAGGCAACCGCTGCGGAGGGCATCTGAGGCCACGCACGCTCCATCGCAAGCCCCCGCATGCGGCCATCGGGCGCGGGCTTATCGGCCGGGACGGCCGGCCCCAGGGCGCCCCCCGCCTCCCGGCCGGGCCAGATGTCAGTACCGCCCACGGGGCTGGAGATGGCGGTCTCCGCCGTTATGCCGCTCGTTGCCTAACGAACATGTCCGGCTACGGCAGCACCACTTCGTAATACAGCGTCCGGTCCTGTGCGCCGTCCAGGGTGAACCGGCCGTCGGTCACGGGCAGGGTACGGCCGGTCCGGCGGGCTACAGACGGTTAGCGTCGCCAAATATCACGGGGCCAAGTGGTTGCGTTTCCATGAGCCCTCTTTTCGGTCCTTACAATCGATTTTTCGTGGTGCTTTTGGGCGTGTAAGGCAATCCGTGACTATGGTAAACGGAGTAGCCATGCCAAGGGCATCCCAGTACTTGCTTGAGGGCTACACGTACCATCTCACGCACCGGTGTCATGACCGGCAGTTCCTGCTGCGCTTCTCCCGCGACCGGGACGTGTATCGCGAGTGGTTGCGCGAAGGCGTGCACCGTCACCGCGTATCCGTGTACGGGTTCTGCATCACACACAACCATGTCCATGTCATCGTGCATGCTAACCGCACGGCTGCGGTCAGCGATCTGATGCATCTAGCCGCAGGATCCACGGCGAAACGATACAATCTGCGCAAAGGGCACCTGGGCTCGATGTGGGAACACCCCTATCAGTGCACCGTCATTCAGGACGGGCAGCACCTCTTCAACTGCCTGTGCTACGTGGATCTAAACATGGTTCGCGCGGGGGCGGTGAGCCATCCACGCCAATGGCGCTGGTGCGGATATGACGAACTGACGGGCAGGCGGAAGCGGTACTGCCTTTTGGACATGGACCGATTGCTCGGAACTGTGGGTGCGCGCGATGCTAATTCGTTGCGGGTAATGTATGAGGCGGCGATTCGGCAACGTTTGGCTTCCGGTGGGTGCACACGCGAGCCACACTGGACCGAATCGCTTGCCGTTGGAGGTCGCGAATTCGTGGCGTCTGTTCAAGGCAAGTACAGCGGTCGCCAGGTTTTCGACGTGTCGGCACTGCCCGGCGATTCTTCGGGCGGATGGTCGGTGCGAGAGGCGGGTTCACCTTACGGCGTGTTTATGGGGGCCAAAAACGAACGCTAAGGCCTCCGCAGGACCTCTGCGTCCTCACAGGTCATTCAGCGTCAACAACTTGTCGACGCTAAGCGTCAAAGGCGCGGTGAGTTGCAGGATGTACGGTCGCGCACCGGGAGGGAGAACCTCCCGGTGAACTGCGCGGTCGCGTGCGCAGGGGGGAGTGAAGTCTGGACTCCAGGCGCCGTGGCGCACCCAAGCGACGGTTGACGCGTTCCTGACCAACACCTACACTTCGCCGCTTGTGGGGAGGGGCCCCGGCGCGAGGTAGCGGCCTCGGACGCCGCCGCATCTCGGTTGGCTATGTTCACTGAATAATTGGACTTCGCATCCCAATGCCTGCGACTGGAAAAGCATGGAGGGTCCGCTGGTGGCTGGCGGTGGCCTTGATCCTGGCCATCATGGTCTTTCAGCTTCACCAGCAGGGCCGAATCTGGTGGTGCGCCTGCGGCGGCCTGAATCCCTGGGCAGGCGACATCTGGAGTGCGCACAACTCCCAGCACGTGTTTGACCCCTACAGCTTCACCCACGTTCTGCACGGCGTTCTGTTCTGCGGTGCGCTGGCCTGGCTGGCGCCGCGCTTGCCGGGGCTGTGGCGGTTGACAGCGGCCGTTGCGGGCGAGGCCATCTGGGAAGTGCTGGAGAACTCGCCGTGGATCATTCAACGCTATCGCGAAGCGACCATCGGCCTGGGCTACGAAGGCGACTCGATCGTCAACTCGCTCGCGGACGTCCTCTGCTGCGGTCTCGGATTCCTGCTGGCGCGGCGGCTCGGGTTTCGTCGTTCGGCGCTGCTCTTCGCGGTGACCGAACTGGTGCTCCTCGTTTGGGTCCGCGACAACCTCACGTTGAACGTCCTGATGCTGACCTTCCCAATCGAGGCCGTCAAAGCCTGGCAGATGGGACAGTAGCCGCCGTAGCAAGGTGGCAGACAGAGCCGTCAGCCTGCATAGTGCATAGGGGATGCTGATGGGTGTACCGGGCGCGAGCGATCGATTGCTGGTGACTGGGGAGTGGGTGAAGCGATGAAGACCTATCGTAAGATCTCGTCTTGGCTGGCAGATGTCCGGAAGGAACTGGTACGCCCGACGATGGACGGCCCGTATAGCCGCCTTTCGACTCTGGGCTGGGACTTCAAGCATCTTGCCGACCGCTTGACGGACGATCCCGGACAGGCCCGCGACCTCGTCGCTGTCCTCCGGCAATTCCGTGAGGGACGCGGTGCAGGTCGCGGTGTCTTCGAGGAGTGTGTCATGGAGCGTCTGTGCCGGCTTGTCCACAACGCCTGCGGCAAACTCCTCGATGGCGGGTTCGCGCGGCAACCGGCATTCGCCGTTCCGGATTCGCTCCCGCGCGACTTGCGCCCCTCCTGCGAAGTGGTTCTGGACCTCTGCTGGTATGCGATGGATTGCCTCACCTACTCCCGCCAGCACGATTCGCTTTCTGGCAACCGTCGGCGTTTCGCCTTGGAACTCCTCGGTGAAGCCTCGTTCATATTCGACATGCCGGAGGAGGTTCTCGCCTTTGTCTGCCAAGCGCTGAAGACGGGCCGGCGCCCGTCCGTTCACGGCGCGATCCTGTTCTGCGACTCGTACTACAAGGCGCGCGACATCTCCGTTCCGGAAGACGTCGAGGCGCTGCTGCTGGCGTTCGCGAAACGTACGGATTCACACGGCCTGGCCGTCGGCGCACTGGATGTGCTGGTACAGGCGGGCAACGTGGACGAGCTCGACGCCTTGGACCGCATGGACGACTGGAAGGAACGCCTCTGCCTTTGACGGCGGCAACCAGCCCCGCATGTAACTCAGGGGCTACGGCCCCTGGGCAAGCACCCGCATTCCCGGCTGGCCGACCCGTCGCTGTTCGCCCACCAGAACTTGTTGCGGCTGCCGAACGCTCAGGTTCTGCCCGGCTTGAACGCGGCAAACTCGGCGGCGTCGGTCAGGATGTCGCCGCCGCAGGAAGGACACTGCTTGTCGCCGTAGCCGAAGCCCTTGCCGCACTTCGCGCACGTCCAGCGTTTCTTCTGATCGGCCAACCAGGCGTCCAGGCCCCGGTCGCGGACCGCGTTGAGGTACTTCTCGCGCAGTCCGTACTTGGGCTGGTCGTTGAAGAGCGGCGGGAGGAGTTCGCACGGGTAACGCTTGCACTGGCCGCACGACTGAACCTTCTTCGTCCTGGCGCACTTGCGGACGGCGCATTTCGACGCGTAGCCCGGCGGGTACGCCTGGCTCCAGCACCCGTGGCAGGGCTTGTCGCTGCGTTTCTTGCCGGGGGCGAGGCTCGCGATCAGCGCCGGGCAGGCGCCGCAGTAAATGCCGCACGGGGCGGTGAGCGAGGGCCCGGCGCCCGCAGCGGGCTGTGCCGCCCTGCTGTCGCGCACCGCGAGGCACGGACAGCACGCGCAGGCGGCGACGGCGAGCACCTGGCGACGCGACAGATTCGGTGGGTTCATCTTCCGCTCCTTTCCGTTCACAACGTCCGCGACTCTACGCGACCGCCGCCGTTGCGCAAGCGAATACCACGGCTGCTGGTAATGGTCCAGTGACGTGGGGGGGTTGCCTGTCGCGCAGGTTCAGCGTGCCCCCCATAGGACGGTGCTCCTGCGCCGTCCCCTGCAGGAGGCACAGCGCGCAAGCAAGCGCGCGGCCGCCGCAGGCCCACACCGCGCTCACGCACGGCAGCCCTGCTTTGTCAGGGACGGCGCGGGAGCGCCGTCCTACGGGGGGATCGCGCACACCATACCCGCAGGGTTTAGGCCAAAGCGAGGCCATGGAGACGGCCGTCCCCGGCGAGCACACACCCGTACTTCTGCCGCGCTGCCGCGGCCACTCCATCGAGCATCTGGCGCGCGATGGTACGAATGCTATCTTCGGAGAGCGGTGTGAAGACCACGATTTCGTCAATGCGATTGAGGAACTCGATCCTGAAATTGCGTAGCCTACCGGTGAGTTGGCCTTCCCCATGCTTCAACGTGCACAGGCGGGTTCGGTGGCCGAACACCGCCGTAGCGATTCTACATCTGGTCTTCTTCGGGCTACGCGGGCGGCTTGAGCGTGCACTGGGGGCGGGACAAGGCGCGGCATGCTCCGGCATCCCCACGTCGTTGATCGTGTCGCCGACGACCTTGCTCCACCATGCGCACAACCATACCACCGCTGCTCGCTCCTGGCCGGCCCGGGAGGACCGGCCTACGTGGGACGGCGCTCCTGCGCCGTGTTCCACGATCCTCATACTCGGCGTCGGGACGTGCAAGGGATTGACATCTCACACCAACGCGGATACATGCAAGACCACTTATGACCTGTGCATGGATGCCCGCCTATTCCTGGTGCATGGCCACGCTGCTGGCGGCTGGAATCGGCGCAGCCGGTGCGGAGGCGCCATCCGACGCGACGACCAACCTGCTGCCCAACGCCGATTTCTCAGCCGACAGCGACGGCGACCAGTGGCCGGATCACTGGGGACGTGCGGAGGGAGCAACGTGGGAAGCCGAGGCCGGACACCGTTTCCTGCGGTTGCGCTCCCTCACGCCGGGCCAAATGGTACTCGTGTATCGGCCCCTGCCCCTGCCCTCCCCTGCGCCGCAGGCGCTGGAGATCCGGCTCCGTATGCGCCACGCCGACATCGAACCGGGCGAGAAACCGTGGTTCGATGGCCGGGTCATCTTCCACTTCAAGGACGCGGCAGGCAAGGTCCTGCAGCCGGACCCCGACCCGGTATCGGTCCGCGGCACGTCCCTGGAGTGGGTCGAGCGCAAGCCGCTCCTGAAGGTGCCGAAAGGCGCCCGCCTGCTGGAGATCATGCCGAGCCTGTTCCAGGCCGCGCGCGGCACCCTGGACTTGGCACAGTGCCTGGTGTCGCCGGCCTCGCTGCCGCCGCCGGTCCCGTCCGCAACCCTGGTCCCGGCGCATCCGGAGGCCCTGCCGCCCGAGTTGCAGGTAGTCGGCAACCGGCTCCAGACCGCGGCCAACCGCACGGTGTGGCTGCAGGGACTCGCCGTGCCGAGCCTGGAGTGGTCGCTCGCCGGCGAACACCTGCAGCAGTCCGTGGAGATCGGCATCAAGCAGTGGAAAGCCAATGTCATCCGGCTGCCGGTCCAGGACGGGTTCTGGTTCGGCCAGCACAAGCAGCAGAAGGACGGCGGCGCGGACTACCGCGCGGTCGTGGATGCAGTCGTCGAGGCCGTGGCGGAGCGGGGCGCCTACCTGGCGCTGGACCTGCACGCGTTCGGCGCGCCGACGGAGGAACACGTCGCCTTCTGGAAGGATGCCGCCACGCGCTACCGGAACCATCCCGCCGTGCTGTTCGACCTTTTCAACGAGCCCCACGGCATCGCGTGGAAGGTCTGGCGCGCTGGCGGCAAGCTGGGCGATAGCGGCGGCCACAAGGACGCCAACCCGGCCGAGAACGCCACGGCGGCGGCGGATGCGGGAGCCGCGTCGGTTGGCATGCAGGCCTTGGTGGACACTGTCCGCGCGACCGGCGCACGCAACATCGTCATCGCCGGCGGCCTGGACTGGGGATACGACCTCTCCGGCGTAACGGAGGGATTCGCGCTGGAGGAGCGGCCCGGAGGCCGCGGGATCGTCTACTCCTCCCACATCTACCCGTGGAAGCACGACTGGCCGGCCAAGGTGCTGGCGGCAGCGGCGAAATACCCGTTGTTCATCGGCGAGGTTGGGTGTCCGCTGGAGCCGATGTCGTTCATCCCAAGGGAACAGCACCAGGATCCGTTCACGTGGGCGCCCGACGTGCTCGCCGTCATTCAGCAGCACAAGCTGAACTGGACGGCATGGAGCTTTCACCCCACGGCCGCCCCCAACGCGATCGCGGATTGGAACTACACCCCCACGCCGTACTGGGGCGCGTTCGTCAAGGACGCGCTGGCGGGCAAGACGTTCGAGCTGAAGCGGATGCGCTGAAGCCGGGGTCCGGCAGGTTTCAGTGTTCGGTGTTCAGGTTTCAGCGGCCCCTCTGCGCTCGAGGCCGCGCAGAGATAACATAACGAGACTGCGGCTGGTCTCTCCGCGCTTGCCGGGACGGCCCGGGAGGACCGTCCTACGTTGAACGGCGCTCCCGCGCCGTCCCTGCACGATGCCGGTCCGTCACTGAAGTCTCAGACAAGCGGGGCGTCTCACGCGTCATCCATCCGACCGCGAAGGTCGGAGGCCCCCCCCTGAACACTGAAACCTGAACGCTGAAACCTCTCCCTTGGTCAGACCTCCCACCCCGGCCGGTTCTTCCTGAACATCAGATCGTTGGCTTCCTGCGAGTTGGTGAATGCGCCTTTGGCCGCGTCCCACCGCAGCTTCTTGTTCACGCGCAGGGCAATGGTGCCGAGCAGGATCGTCTCGGCGAACGGGTAGGCGCTTTCGAAGCTGGCGTCGGACGGCGCCCCGCCACGGCAAGCCCGGATGAACTGGTCCAGCTCGCCGATGGGGCGCGGCAGCGTCGGCGCCGGCGGCTTGAAGTCCCGCATGCGCGCGGCAGGCAGCAGGCGCGGGTTGTCGTTGGTGAAGTCGGCCAGGATCCTGCCGCGGTCGCCGACCAGCAGCAAGCCCTCACCCGGCATCTCGACGCCGTCCTCCTCCAGTTCCGGCAACGTGGAAGGCCGGATGCCTCCGTCGTACCAGTGCAGCGCCGCCGGCGGCAGGTCGCCCCGCGCGGGGAACTCCCACCGGATCTGCGACGCGTGGGGATAGGCGACGTGCTGCTCCTGGCGGCGCCACCGGTAGCCCTGCATCTTCCACACCTGGCTGCGGCTGGCCTCGACCGTCAGCGGCGAGCCCAACCGCAGCATCTCGAAGATCTGGTGGAAGCTGTAGTGCCCCATGTCCCCCAACGCGCCGACGCCGAAATCGTACCAGCCGCGGAAGACCGTGTGCGTGTAGGCCGGATGGTACGGCCGGGAGGCGGCCGGTCCCAGCCAGAGATCCCAGTCGAAGCCGTCCGGCGCCGCCGGGGTCTCGGCCGGGTACTCGGTCATGCCCTGCGGCCAGAAGGGACGCGTGGACCAGTTGTGGACCTCGCGCACGGGGCCGATCGCGCCGGCGGCCAGCCACTCGCACACCGCCGGCGTGCTGGTCTGCCCGGCGGCGCAGAACAGGTGCGTGGCCAGGCCGGTCGCCCGGGCCGTGTCGCGGGCGACCCGCACCTCGTGCAGCACGTTGGAGATGGGCTTGTGGGTGAGCACGTGCCGGCCCGCCTGCATGGCGCGGATGGCGATGACGCCGTGCAGGTGGTCCGGGGTCATGATGTAGACCGCGTCCAGCTCCTTCTCCTTGTCCAGCAGCTCGCGGAAGTCGGCATAGGCGCGGCAGCCGCCGGCCTGGCCGGTCTTTTTCGCATAGTGGCGGTTGACGATCTCCAGCCCCGGTTCCCGCCCGCACAACGCGCCGCGCGCCCCCCTAGCCCAGTCCGGATCGCCGAGGAACTTGCGGATCTTGTTGTTCACCTCGTCGCCGCCGTAATCCGGGTAGTCGTCGCCGCGGCGCACGGGATCGCACACGGCCACGACGCGAACGTCCGGATGCTCCAACGCCTGCAGCAGCTGCCGGAACCCCTGTGTTCCGCAGCCGATGTAGGCAATGCGCAGCGGCCGGTCCGCCGGCGCTGCCCGACCGGGCGCAGTCATGGGGAGGAGTGTCGTGGAAGCGGCGGCAGCGGCCACGCCGAGAAATTGACGACGGCCAAGAGCCGGACTCGTGCTGGCGTTCATGGTTGTGCCTCCTGCTTGCCGGTTTCGCCGCGACACCAGCGGATGGCCGCGGCGATAAAGGTTTCGGCGCCCTTTGTCTTCTCGGGATGCGGACTGAGAATCACGACGCGGCCGCGGCCGAACGCCGCCCGGATGCAGGCGGGCGTGCCGACCATCGTGTTGGGATCGGCGCCGTTCACGCCGACGCCCGAGCGAAACCAGGCCAGCACCTCGTACCCGCAAGCGGCGTCCCGCGGATCGGGGCCCAGGATCGGTCCCTGCCGGTACTCCAGCTCCAGCGCGGGACGCCCCTCCCGCCCGAACAGCGCCTGCCCGGCCGGCGTCAGCTCCGCCGCGACACGGCCATTCCCCCGCCGCCAATGCCGCGAGTCGAGACTCGCCGCGCGAACGACACCCAGCGACCACGGGTAGTGGCTCGTCGCCAGGTAGGCACCGGCGCAGATCCCGACATAGCCGCCTCCCGCGTCCACGAACTTGCGCACGGCAGCCCGGCCGGCGTCGCCCAGGCCCTCGGCCTGGCCGCTGCCGCTGCCGCCGGGAAACAGTACCACGTCGAACGGCCCCAGCGCGCCGTCGCGGATGTCGAGCGGGTGCACCGGAGCGACCGTCATGCCCGGCTCGCCTGACAACAGCCGCTCCCAGGCTTCGGGGCCGCCCGCGCCCGGCCCGTCGTAGACAGCCACCGCCGCCACGCGTGCACCCGCCCGCGCATCGACTCCCAACATCACCGCCCGCGTGTCCCCGACCATACCCAACGCCGACAGCAGCGCGTGCGCCATCAGCCGGTGCTGCCGCACGCGGAGCGACAGATCACGATCCACCCGCGTGGTCTCGCAGATGAAGGCGTGCGCCCCGAGGTGCTCGTACGCGGCCCGCGCGAGAGACCCGTCCGCACCGCCCTTGAGGGCCACGAAGCGGTTGCTCGCGGACGCGATCTCGGCATTGACCGCGGCGAGCATGACATTCGCCAGCCTGGCGCACTCCGCGGGCGGCGCATGGATGACGCTCGAGCCCACGCTCCGGGAGCCGGCGGCGCGCGCGCCTTGCCCCTCGTGCAGGTCCAGCACGTACTGCGGCTTGAGCTCCGTGACAAAGCGCCAGATCGAGCCGGCCGGTTCCCCGCGTGCGTCGCCGGGCTTGCCCGCCAACGGGAAACTCCGGTTGAGGTCCGTCGCGCCCGCTGGCGCATCCGGCAATCCGCGCGAGCCGGCCTGCAGCCCGGGCACATTGCAGCGCGGAATGACCACCAGCTTGCCCCGCAGAATCGGCCAGGCCGCGATCTGCGCGGCCGCGCGCGCCCCGGCGGGCTCGTTGCCGTGCAGGCCGCCGGTGACGAGAACCGTCGGCCCGGGCACGTCGCTGGCAATGACGTGGTAGGGTGTTTCCCAGCGTGTGCCCGGGGCGATGAGTCCGCCTGCGGGCTGCGCGCCCGCCGCCGCGACCACCCGCAGCGACAGCAGCAGCGCGCACAAGGCGCCCAGCCGCAGCCCTGGATTCGTCACTCTCATCGCACGATCCTTTCGTACGTGGGACGGCGCTCCTGCGCCGTCCGTGAGATCGCCCACGGCAACTCAGACGCATCCGCCGCGCCTTACTCCGTCGCTTGCGCTCCCATGCTGCCCTGCTCGCTCCCGGCCGGCCCGGGAGGACCGGCCTACGGCGTCAACTCAACGATTTCAATCGCGCTGAAGTTGACGTGCGTGTCGCGGCCGCCGATGCCGACGCGCGCAACGGGGAGCGGTTGCGGGTCGGTGTAGGTCAGCACCTCGCGCCCGTTGACGATCGCGCGCAGCGAACCGCCGGTCTTGGCCAGCGTGACGCGATTGCGCCGCGGCTCGTACTGTGCATGACCACCCACGTAACGGATCGGGAAGGCTTTGTCCTGGGGCGTGACGGCCACCTCCTGCCCGTTGCGATAGAGCACCGTGGCGGTGCGCTTGCGGGCGTTCACCTCGAGCAGGTAGCCCTCGTCCGGGCGCCCCTCCACGGCCAGGCGCAGCTGGACGTTGTCGTACGGATGATGGACGTGCGTGGGATTCTTGTGCCAGCCGAACCATTCGGAGCTTTCCTCGACGTTCAGGGCGAGGACGATGTCGCTGCCGAACCGGCGCTTGTTCCACAGCGTGCCGGCGCCGCCGGGCGCCATCAGCGAAATCCAGTTCGAGGCCAGGACGCAGGAAATGCCGGCGTGATCGCTCCACGTCGCCCCTTCGCACCACCAGTCCGTCTCGCGGCGGTCGAAGGCGTAGTAGTGCGTGCGCGGCATATCCCGCGGTGCGGAGATCTCGATCTCGTCGAACTCGGCGCCGCCCACCGCGACGCGAAGCAAGATCCCGCCGGCCACGGTCGGCACGCGCGCCACTTCCCGCCACGACGCCGCATCCACGCGCCCCGCAACAACGCCGTCGCGTGCCCGGAGCGAAACCGTGTGCCAGCCGGCGTCGGGTGGCACGGCCAGGCCCGCCGGCGCTGCGGCGGCGCAGAGGCGCACCACGGCGCCGGTGCCCGGATCCGCGTACAGCGCGACCGCCGCAACGGCATTCGATGACGCCAGCCGGATGCGCAGCGACAGGTCCAGGCAGCCGTTCACATCGCGCCAGTGCTTCACGACGGCCTGCGGCCCCACACCCTGCAGCACCCCATTCCGGAGCTGCCAGGAACCCCGCTGCTGCACCCAGAAACTGGTGTCGTCCCAGCCCAGCAAGCGCCGCATCTTGACGCCGCGCTTGAGCTTGTCCTCGTCCGGCGCGTTGGCGATCGCGGCGTACTCCGCCTCGGTGAAATCCAGGTAGTCCGACGGGTCGTCAGCCACGGCGCGGGTGAAGTGGTAGCTGCCCACCCCAAACGCATCGTCGACGACGCTGCCGTACCGCACGGCCAGGCGGCGCACCCCCACGGCGGCACGGGCCGACACGGCCAGCGCGACGGACATCGGGGCCGTGGACGCCTCCCCGCCGGGCGCCAGGATCAGCGCAGCCGCGGCCGCCTGCGCCCCGGTGACCACTGTTCCCGCGACGGGCACGAACCCGGCTGGGAGAGGCACGCCAGGCGCATCGAACAGCAGCCCGGCCACGGGCAGGCCGATCTCCGCCGAGCGCAGCACGCCCCGCTCGCCCAGCAGCCCCAGATCCGACCGCGCATCCACGACACGCGACCAGGCGGCGTCGGCGGCGGGCTGCCAAGCCATCCGGCGGTCGCGCCCGTTCTCGGTCTGCCAGGGTAGGTCCTCGGCGCTTACATCGTCGAACACCGCTTCGCCCCCTTCCGCGCAAAGGCCGATCGCCCCCGCGGCGAGGGGCAGGTCCGTCACCGTCAGCAGGGACGCGCCATCGAGCGCCACGCGCAGGACCCACGCCCAGCGCTCGATCTCGATCCGGTGCCACTGGTTCGTGCGCATGCGGTCGCCCAGGGGCAGCACGCCCCGCCGCCCGTATCCCGTCCACGCGAACTGGCCACCATCCGGCTTCGCGGCGAACGCGAGGCGCAGCGGCTCCGCGCCGCCGGGAACCCGGTCCAGCACCGCCCCGATCACACCGGGGCCGGTCGTCAGCGCGCTGAACGACAGCCGGCAACCCTGCCACGGCGCGCCCTGCACGAGCACTTCAGCGGACCCGGTCGCGTTCGAGGCGGGCGCACCCGTCAGGGCGTACTGGTGGGGGATGCGGTTGGGATCGAGCGTAAAGGCGATCTGCCAGTTCCCGGACTGCACGTCCCAGCCCCCGAGGCCGTGGCCGGGCGAACGATCGAACACGTCGGCGAAGCGGCGGATCCCCAGCGAGGCCCGTTCGCCGATGACACACCCCGTGGGAGCAAACGCCTCGTCGGCGGCCAGCAGGAGCTGATCGACAGCGATGCCGTCCTCGCGCTCGAGCAGGGCCAACTTGTGCGCCCCGGCGGCCAGCGCAAAGCGGCCAGCCTTGACCCAGTGCCAGGTGCCGTAGACGGCGTCCTGTCCGACCGAGACGGGCTTCCCTTCGTCGAGCGTGAGCGACAGGGAGTTGCCGCACGAGTTGTGCCAGCGCGCGTGGATCCATACCGTGCTGGTCTGCTGCGTGGGCGCGGTAACGGTGAAGGTGGCGCTGCCCGTCAGACCGCGGGAGCCCGCGCCCTCGGCCAGGGCCAGGGCCACGCCAAGCGGCGTGGTGCCATCCAGGCCCACCGCGAACGGCGCGGTCACCACCCCGTTGGTGGCGTTCACCACGACGCTTCCCGCGGGCAGCGCGGGGCAGGCGGCGGGGGCATCCGTGGCGGCGGTCAGCGGCTCCGTTTCAAGCCGCCGCGAGCAGCCGGCCAGGAACAGCGCCGCCGCGAGCAGCAGACTGCATGGAAGAGCAAGTCGTCGCATTGCCGGCGGACTGTAGCGCGAACGCGCGGGCAAGGCAAACCCTTGATCGCCACCCGTCAGCCGGACAGTTCCCTCGCGGCTTCAGCCGCGCCCCCAACGCGCGGGCGGTGTGCGCCCTGCAAGAGCGTTCGTGCGCCCGACAGACTCGCGCGGCTTGCCGAAGCCAGCCGCTCCAGGCACCACAGCCCAGCGGCTTCCCCGCCACCTGCAATCAGGGACAGCAAGCAGCGCGCAGCGTGCGTGCGCCATGGTGCCAGGCACGCCGACGCGGGTAGCCGCGCCCGCCAAGGGCGTGGCTGGCTCCGGGCCGGCTGCGGGGCACCGACATCCACGGGCTGGCGCCCGCGGCTACCGGGGCGCGGAGTCGCGTGAGCGGAGCGCTTCAAGCGCGATGTCCTGGCCAGGCGGCCGGACACGGTCACGTTCGCTTGCGCACTGAACGACCGCGGCATCGGCCTGGAGCCGGCGCGCGCGGCCTGGTCGCGATCTTCACTCCCCCGCCGCTCACTCCGCCGGCAGCGGCTGGATCGTCACGCGCCGGAACTGGCACGGCGCGCCTTCGCTCTGCAAGCTGATGCGCCCCTCGGCGGCGCTGCAGCCGTGGCCGACGTTTACGAGCTGGCCGTTGACCCACACCTTGAGCGTGTCGCCGCGGGCGTGGATCTCCATCCGGTTCCACTCGCCGATGGGCTTCTCAGCGCCGTCCGTGAGGTTCCAGATGTGTCGGCCCTCGCGGCGCTTGGCCATGTCGGGCACGGCGATCTCCTCGCCGATGACCCAGAAGTCGCCGGCGTTGCCGGACATGAGCTGCACCTCGATCGAGCGCGGAAAGTGGTTGCCGAGCACATGCAGCTCCGAGGTATGCACCAGCACCCCGTTGTTGCCGCCCTTGCCCTCCGGAGGCCAACGCCATTCGACAACCAGCCGGTAATCCTTCCACGCGGTGTCGCTGATCAGGTGTCCGCCGGGACTCCCGGTGCAATACAGGATGCCGTCACGCACGCTCCACACCGCGTCCTTCGCCCCGCCCCCAGGCAGGTCGGCGATCCAGTTGTCGAGATCCTTGCCGTTGTACAGCTCGACCAACCCGGCTGGCACGCGCGCGACGACTTCGGGCAGGTCGCCCGGCTTCTTCTCCACCACAGCTTGCGGGGGCTGGCCTTCGAAGGTGAAATGCGCGTCGGCCCAGTCGGCATGATCGAACCCGATCCCGTCGCCTCCATCCGCGACCTCCAACCGGAGGCGCGTGCAGCGCGAGATGTCGAGATCCAGCGTTTTGGCGGCCTCGCCACCCTTCAGCACGCCGCTCGACCACAGCGGCGCGTCGTCGCCGAACACCTTGAATTCCACGCTACCCTTCCCGCTGGTCTCGTCGTCCACGCCCACCGCCGCCCGAAAGCGCGTGGCGCCGTTGCGCTGCACGACCAGGGCGCTGGCGGCATGCGTGCCGACGCCGGAAACGAACGGCGTGCCGCCGATGCGTAGCGGGTTGCCGTCGCAAGAGCGGTCGGCGGTCGGCCTGCCCCACCCCGCACTCATGCCGGCCAGCTTGAGTTTGGCCAGCGGCAAATCCTCCGCCATGGCAGCCATCCCAGCCAGCGCGAACGCCAGCCCCACCCCGCCTGCCCGCCGTACCCGCATCCAGACAGTCATGCCACCCCCTGCGTTCGCATCCCCCCCCGCGTCCCGTCGCACGAGCCAGCCGTGCGGCGCGGCGGGCTTGCCTCACTGCGTCGGAACCGTATCCCGGGCCGCTGCCGCGGTCAAGCACCGGCTCACGGAAAGAAGCCGCCGGCGATCCCCGAGGCCCCGCGCTTGACGACGGCGTACCTGGCGGCGTTCACGTCTGGCGTTCGATGCGGCTGGTCCCAGGCATGGTCGGTGGCGTCAACTCCTCCCACTCCCCCGTGGCGCCGGTAGCCGACCGGCGCAGTCGGCTGGCTGGATCGGCAAGTGTTCCGCAGCACGATGTCAACGGTGGTAAGGGTCGCAGCCGGAACAGCCGACCCGGTAACTGGGAGCGGGGGCGTCCCGCCCCCGGTCTTCTCGTTGCGGGGGCGGGACGCCCCCGCTCCCAGTGCAGACGGGATGGGTGACCGTCACACCTGCGCCCCTCCAGTTGCGCTTCATGGCGTGCCCGCCTGCACCGTTTCCTGCGGCTGCACATCCTTGCGCCGCGACCGCGGCGTCACGGTCAGCTGCTCCAGTTTGCCGGCGCGATAGACGCCTTCGACAGTCGTCTGCCGCGGCGCGTGCAGCTTGAACGCGACGTCCCAGTGCTTCGGCCAGGCGGGCAGCACGTACAGCCGGTCGCCATCGGCTTGGAGCAGCATGTACTGCAGCGTCGTGAGGATGTTGTTCCCGTGATCCTGGTCGGGAATCCAGTCGAAGTTGGGGCCCCACATGACCGGGAAGCGATAGCCGCTGTTGATCTGAGCCGCGCGCGCCGCCACCAGCCTTCCCGCCTCATCGCCCAACCCAAGGCAGGCGGCCTGGATGCTGTCCTGGCACCAGCCGCGGTTGTGCCGGTTGGCGCGCCTCTCGTACGTGGCGCGGGCCAGGTCCAGATCCGGGCGCCCCACGCCGTAAAGCCTGTACGGAAAGGCGGCATACAGTTCGGGGTTCTCGGAGTTGCTACGGCGCGAGAACGTGTCCGCCGGACGGAGCAACCTCACGCCGCCGACATCGGCCACCGGCACCGGCGGCAGCACGTCGAGCTGCTGCCGCCAGCGCGCGCGCTGTTCGGCCGTGGCCGTGCCGTCGGGCAGGGCCAGCAGGAGCGGCAGCAGGAACCGCAGGCCGGCGATCTCGGGCAGCGGGTTCACCGCCTCGTGCCAGGTCTCCAGCGACTGCGCCGGCTCCATGCGCATCTTCCCCTGCGCGTCGCGCTTCGACCAGTACTGGGCCAGGAAGCCGATCAGCGGGTCGGCCAACGGCACGAGCGTGTTCCGCGCAAAGGCGCGGTCCTGCGTGAAGTCGTACCGGTCGAGCATGACGGCGACCAGCTCCAGGCTGCCGTTCCAGTAGCGGGCGATGTAGCTGTTGGCCGGTTCGGGCGCCTTGTTGTTCCAGCCGTAGTCGCCGTTGTTCGGCAGGCCCCACGCGTACATCGTCTCCGGAAACTGCGCGGCGTTGTCGAAGCCGTAGTAGGCCTTGATGCGCGCGAGGCTGAGCGGCAGGGCGTCGCGGTAGAGGCGGAACCAGGGGTCGAGCATCTCGAAGTCGCCCGCCGCGAGCATCGGCCAGTAGGCGAGCCGCGTGTTCTGGAACCAGTAGTTGCCGCCCCACCGCCGCCAGTCGGGGTCGCCCGGGGGCGTTTCGGGCGCTGCGCCGGGCTGGTCTTCGACGGTGAAGATCGAGCCGTTGAACTTGATCGGCGACCCGCCGCGACCCGCGCAGGCGTTCATGTAGCGCTGCAGGACGTAGCCGCGCGTGACGACCTCGCCGGCGGGATCGCCGGATTCCGCGGCCACGAGTTTGCCGTCCAGGTAGATCCGGCACGCGCCCGTGGCGGGATCCGCCGTCGCGGCAACGTGCTGCCAGACCCCGGGCTTGAGGCAGCCGGGATGGATCATCGTCACGTCCCCCACGATCCAGCGCAGCGCAAGGCCGGGGTGGGTGTCGAAGGTGAACCCGTCGGGCCGGCCCGCCGTACACTTGTCGAGGATGCGCCCGCTCTCCCCCGGCGCCGGCCGCACCCACGCCGCCACGGTGCACCCGTTGGACAGCGACACATCCGCACCGGCAAGTGCCGCAGCCTCCGCGCGCGGCCGGGCGGCCAGCGCGGCGATCTCGGCGTCAGGCAAAGCCCGGCCGATCACTTGCGGCCCGCCGACAGCGCCGCCGAACCGGCTGCCGCCGTCGGAGGCCACGCCAACGCGCCAGGGGTGCGCGTTGACCGGCAGCGCGAGCCCCCTGGCCCCCTCCACGAAAACCCAACTGCGGTCCCAGAAGTCGCGCCACCATCCCTCGTGCGCCCGGCGTGACGCGACGGCCTGCTGCTCCAGGCGGTCGAGCTGCGCCAGCCACGCGTCGGGAGTTTCGGTCCGTGCAGCGAGCACCGTCACCGCCAGCGCCTGCCGCCGGGCCGGCGCCGCCGAGCGGAGCGCGCGGGCGCCATCGCGCACGAAGCCGTCGCCCCGCAGGCTGGCCCCGAACGTGCGGTTCAGCAGGGGATCGGCGAACCGGCCCTGCAGCGCTGCGAGCTGCTGAACCTGGAGGCCGAGCGGGAAGACGGAGCGCGTGTTCCGGTGATACCAGGCCACCCGCGGCACAGCGGAGGTGACCACGACATCCGGCAAGACCGTGGGCTTGAAGGCCGAGGCGGCCAGGCCGCCGCCGGAGTGGCTGTCGTCGTCGCCGCCGAACGGCCGCTCGCGCAAGCGCCACAGTTCGACGGACGCGCGACAGGCGACAGGGGCGTCGGTCTCCGCCTCCAGCCGCACGACAGGCTGGTTCGCGTCAACCCAGAGGCTCAGCCGCGCGCCCTGGGCGACAATCGCGATGCGCCCCTCGGCCAGCTTCAGCTCCTGCCTGAAGCCGTTCGTGACAGCCAGCGGCGGGTCGAAAGCCACACGGACGCGCCCGACCTTGCAGAGCCGGGCGTTCTCGTCCCACGCGTCGGTCTTGCTCACGTAGAAGACCAGGTCGCCGGAGGGCTCGACCCAGGCGTTGACGCCGACGTCACCGTTGCCGGTCGGCATGGAGCCATGCGCATCCCGGCTGGGCGAGTCCCAGACCACGTTGTAGCGGGCGAGACGGTCCGGCGCGGCGAAAACAGCCACGGCGGCGACAAGCAGGACGGTCACGAACAGGGCAAACGTTTTCATGGACTTCCTCCCGGGCTGCGGGCCAGCCACCAGCGCCGCCGCGCAGCCGGGTGGCATAGTGAACCCCTGCCGGCGCATGGTCAAGCCAGCGTCCGCACGCCGAGTCTCCCATGCCGCCTCTTGCCGCCTCTGTTCGCTCCCGGCCGGCCCGGGAGGACCGGCCTACGTGGGACGGCGCTCCTGCGCCGTCCGTGCGATCACCCGCGGCAACTCCGCCGCGTCCGCCGCGCCTGGCTCCACCACGCGCACGCCCATGCCGCCCAGCTCGCTC
>CAYOBW010000117.1:0-21043 GCA_964402115.1 uncultured Victivallales bacterium | reverse complement strand
CGACCGCAATTGAGGGCAACAGCGCCAGGCAACGGACAAACCATGAAGCGAATACAGCTCAAACTGGGCGTCAATATCGACCATGTGGCCACGCTGCGCCAGGCGCGGGGCACCGCGTACCCGGACATCGTGGAGGCTGCGCGCGTCTGCGAGGCCGCCGGCGCGGCCGGCATCACCGTGCACCTGCGTGAAGACCGCCGGCACATCCAGGACCGCGACGTGTACGTGCTGCGGCAGACGCTGACCTCGGCGCTGAACCTGGAAATGGCCACCGTGCCGGAGATCGTGGACATCGCCGTGGCCGTGCGGCCGGACGAGGTGTGCCTCGTGCCGGAGAAGCGGCTGGAGCTGACCACGGAGGGCGGACTGGACGTCGCCGGCCAGCGGCGCAACCTCGGCCGGGTCGTCCGCCGGCTGGGCGACGCGGGCATCGTGGTCAGCCTCTTCGTGGACCCCGACCCCGACCAGTTGGCCGCCGCCGCCGAGCTGGGTGCGCCGGTCGTGGAGCTGCACACCGGGAGCTTCTGCGCGGCAACCGGCGCCCAGGCGCAGCGCGAGCTGGACCGCCTCGTGACGGGCGCGGTCATGGCGCACGAACTGGGTCTGCAGGTCAACGCCGGCCACGGCATCAACCTGGAGAACGTTGCGGAGATCCTGAAGGTGCCGTACCTCGACACGCTCAACATCGGTCACAGCATCGTCGCCCACGCCGTGTTCGTCGGGCTGGGAGCAGCCGTGAAAGCCATGCGCCGCCGGCTGCGGGCCTATGCCGGGGGACAGGCGTGAGCGCCTTGCAGGTCGTGGGCGCCGGCGTGGACCTGGTCGAGATCGTCCGCCTCCAGAGCATGCTCGAGCGCTGGGGCGGGCGCTTCAGGGACCGCGTCTTCCTGCCTGGGGAGCAGGCCTACTGCGAGGGCAAGGCCGCGGCCGGCATCCATTACGCCGGGCGGTTCGCCGTCAAGGAGGCGGTGTCGAAGGCCTTCGGCACCGGCATCAGCCCGGAGCTGAACTGGCTGGACATCGAGGTGGTGCGCGACGCGCGATCGGGCGCCCCGGACGTGCGGCTGAGCCCGCGGGGCCAGGCGCTGGCCGATGCCCGAGCCGTCGAGCGCATTTTGATCAGCCTGTCCCACACGCACAACTACGCGGTGGCGCAGGCCATTCTGCTGGGGAGGGTGTAGCGGCATGAAACTGGTGACAGTGGAGCAGATGCGGGCGCTGGAGCGGAAGACCATCGAACAGGGCGTGCTCACGGGCGAGGCGCTCATGGAGCGCGCCGGCGAAGCCATGGCCAACTGGGTCGAGTACGTGGCGCAGACGGCCGGCCTGGGCCGCGCGCCCGTCTCCGTTATCGCCGGCCGCGGCAACAATGGCGGCGACGGCTTCGTCACGGCGCGCTTCCTCCGGGAACGGGGCTGGGACGTCGAAGTCCTGCTGGCGGCCGATACCGGCTCCATCGGCGGCGACGCGCTAATCCACCTGGGCAAGCTCAAGGCGGCCGGCGTGACGCCCTTCGAGTTGCCCGAACTGGCCGACTGGGAGGAAGAGCGCGCCGTGTTGGAGGACGGCATCATCGTGGACGCCGTGCTGGGCACGGGGATCAAGGGCCCGGTGCGCGGCCCCGCGGCCGGCGCCATCCGGCACATCAATGAACTGGCGGCCCGCAATCTCGTCTTCGCAATGGATGTGCCCTCCGGCCTGGATGCGGACACGGGCACGGCCGAGGGCGAAGTGGTCACGGCGGACATGACGATCACGTTCGGCTACCCGAAGCGCGGCCTCGTGCAGGAGTCCGCGCTGGAATACGTGGGCACGCTGGAGGTGGCCGACATCGGCCTCGTGCGCGGCGAAGCAGCCGGCAACCCGGCCGACCCGGAACTGCTGACCGCCGCGGAGCTGCGCGGGCTGCTGGGCCGCCGCCAGCGCCTGTCGCACAAGGGCTCGTACGGACACGTGCTCGTCGTCGCCGGCGCGGCCGGCTACTCCGGCGCGGCGGTCCTGGCGGCCGAGGGCGCACTGCGGGCCGGCGCGGGCCTGGTCAGCGTCCTGACACCCCGCAGCGTGGCCCCGGTGGTGGCCGGCTGCGTGCCCGAGGCGATGGTGCATCCCGGCGAGGAGACGGAGACCGGCTCCCTCGCGCCGGAATGCCTGGACCGCTGGATCAAGACGCTGGGCGACTTCCAGGCCATCCTGGTCGGCCCGGGCTTGACCATCCACGACCAGACGCGGCGCACGGTCGAACGGCTGATCAGTACCAGCCGGGCTCCCGTCGTCATGGACGCGGATGCCATCAACGTCAGCGCCGGCCGGCTCAACATCGTGCGGGGCGCCTCCTCGCCGCTCGTGCTCACGCCGCATCCGGGCGAAATGGGGCGGCTGCTGAACTGCCACATCGCCGATGTGCAGGCCAACCGGGCGGCCACGGCCGTGCGGGCCGCCGCCGCCACGGGCGCCGTTATCGTGCTCAAGGGGGCTGGCACACTGATCACCGCGAAGGGCGCGCAGACGTGGATCAACGTCACGGGCAACCCCGGCATGGCCACCGGCGGCACGGGCGACGTGCTGGGAGGGCTGGTGGCGGGGTTCTGCGCCCAGAAGGTCGACCCCTACGACGCTGCCCGGATGGCCGTCTTCATCCACGGGTGGGCCGGTGACATGGCCGCCTGGCGGCATGGGCAGGCCGCCATGCTGGCCGGCGATCTCGTCGAGGAACTGCCGGCGGCCATGCGCCGCCTGACCGTGCGCTGACGCACCAATCGACGACAGGCGGCGATGGTTACTAATCGTCACGGAGTTGTCGCTGCCTGCGCGCCGAAACGGCGGAGACCGCCGTCTCCAGCGCATGTGGAGCCGGCCGTCCTCGGCCGGTAGAGCGCATATCGCGATAACAATGAGACGGTTAATATGACCAACTACCGCGAGATCCTGAAAGGCCTGGCCTGGCGCGGCGTGCTCGCCGCCGGGGCGTTCGGCGGCGGATGGCTGATCCTGGCCCGGGCCGAAGGTGGTTGGGGCGCCATGCCGCAGCTGCTCTTCGGCATGGCGTTCCTGGTCACGGGAGCTCTCATCGTCGCCACGCCGCTGGCGCGGCTCATCGCGGAGCCCGCGGGCAACCTGTTCTACCCGAACGAACGCTTCCGGCGACCGCTCCCCATGTACGGCATTCCGCAGTCGCTGCGGGCCAAGGGCCGATACGAGGAGGCCATGGCCGGCTTCGAGAAACTGGCGGCGGACTACCCCGACGAGGTGCAGCCGTACGTGGAGATGATCGAGCTGGCGATCCGCGACCTCGAGGACCCGCGGCGAGCTGCGCGGATCTACCGGCAGGGCCTCTCCGCCCTCAAGTCCCCGGCGGCTCGCGAGACCCTGGAGCGCCTGTACAGCGGCATCCGCACCCGCCTCCACGCCCGCCCCAGCAACTGAGAGAGGCCATCCGGCGACAGGCGCTCAGAAGAGGCCCAGTTCGCCGGCCGGCGGGCACGCCACGGCGCGCAGGTGGGGGTAGCGGGCCAGCAGGGGCGGCGGCACGTCCACCGGCTTCCCGGTGAAGCGGGCGGTCAGCTCCAGCGCCGCCACCGCTTCCTTGCCCTGGTAGTGGTTGTTGGCGACGAGGGTCAGCGTCTGCGACATGGAGGCGATCCGTGCCGCGCGGGCGGCGATCTCGTCCAGCTCGGCGCCGGAGTAGAGGTGGTTGTACGTCGCGTCGCGTCCCGCCTGCCGGTCGAACCACGCGGCGGCGTTGCGCCCGTGCAGGCGGAGATAAGCGTGCGCCCCGATCCCGGTCGCCTCGAGGCGGAAGGAGTCGCGCGCCAGCGGGTAGTCCAGCGCGGCCACGGTAACGCCGAGGTCCCGCAGGAACGCCAGCGCCGCCGGCGCCTGCCAGGAGCCGTGCCGGACCTCGACCGCCAGGTTGGCCAGGTCGCCGAAGCCGTCCCGGATCGCCGCCAGGCGCGCCCGCGCCGCCGGCGTATCCTGGAAGCCGTGCGCGAACTGGGCCAGGAGGTGCCGCAGCCGCCCGGACTCGACCAGCGGCTGGAACCCCTCACGGCACGCGCGCACGAGCCCGTCGTCCCAGCCAGCGCCGTGGGTCAGGTCCTGGTGAAGCTTGGCGGTGAAGACGAGACGCGGCCTATCAGCCGTGCGGCGCACCCAGTCGGCGGTGGTGCGCGCGACAGGCGGACGGTAGAAGGTGCTGTTCACCTCGATCGCGCCCACGTACTGCGCCACGTAATGCAGCTTGTCCCGCGTGCCGGCCGGGTAGACGTAGCCGTCCCAGTCCGGGTACGACCAGCCCGCGATGCCGCACACGATCCTGTCGGCGACACCCGGCTCCACAACCACCCCCCTACCCGCGCATCAACGCAGCGACGGCCGCCCCGATGACGGGCGCCTCATCCACATGCGTCAGGTGGCAAGCCACGCCGCGCGCATCGAGCAGCGCGCGCAGCTGCGCCTCCATCGTGGCCATGAAGCCGTGGGTCTTGTGGACGGTCGAACCGTCTATGTTCACGCAGACGGGATACAGCGGCGACGTGCCGGCGCCGGACTTCAGTACGGCCGCGGCGATGTTGATGGCCGCCAGGCGCGCCGCGCGATCGATGATGGCGGTGAAGACGTGCCAGACGAACTCCCGGTCGGCGTCGGTCAAGTCCGGGCCAGCCAGCGGCCCCTTCAGGAACGGGTTCGTGACGAAATGGTCCAGCTCGATGGTCGAGAGCGCCGGCAGCGTCTTGATCAGCGCCGCCGCGGGCGCGCTTACGCACCCTTCGCGCGCCGCCGCCTGCAGGGCCTGCCAGCCTATGCCGCCGAGGTAGGCGCCCGAGACCATCTTCTCGAAAGTCTGCCGGCCGGGGTTGGCCGTGGCGGCATCCAGCGCCCGGTCCAGGTCACCCTGCGGACCGCCGGCAAAGTTGCCGGACTCCACGTTGATGGCCTGCGCCCCGCCCGGCGCCAGGTCGCTCCTCTTGGTGATCCGGGCGTTCTGCTCGACGTAGGCCGTGTTGGTGCCCGTGCCGAGAATAAACCCGACGTAGCTCGAGCACCGCCGCGCCGCGCCCGCGCTCTTGCCTGCCAGGAGCGTCGCCACGGTGTCGTTCAGGATTGTCACGCTCTGCCCGCCGCAGCCGCGCGTGGCCAGGGCGGCCACGAGCCGGCTGCCGAGGGACTGCCCGACGACCTCGGGAGCCTGGACCTCCTTCGTCCAGTACAGCAACCGGCCGTCGCCGTCCGGCGTGATCTCGGCGGGGTAGGAGAAGCAGAACCCGATGTGACGGGCGCGCCCGGCCGCGGGCAGCAGCCGCTCGGCCAGTTCGTCGAAGAACTCCGTTGCGCTGTACGTCCGGCTGAGGCCCGGCATGGGATACTTGGCGAAGTCGCCGACCTCGGGCTTGCCGGTCTTGTGAAAGACGACCGTCGCCACGCGCAAATTCGTGCCGCCCGCATCCATGACGAGCACGGGGGTATCCGCGGGAACCTCGCGCTCGATCGGGATGAACGTGGGGATCATGGCCAGCGAGCCCGGCCTGCCCGCCAGGCCGTTCAGCATCTCGTTCTCGAAGGTTCGCAGCAGGGCCGCCGTGTCGAGGATCCCGCCCGCCAGGCCGTGTTGCCGCACAAACGCATCCGCCGCCGCCCGTACCGCACTTGTCATCGTCACCCTCGCCTCCCCACCCGAAGCCCGCCGGCCCTGAAGCTGGAAACGGCAGTTGCCCGTACCGGTGAACAGTAATCAGTATTGGCCAACAATACGCAACCCCGCCGGCCGATGCACGCCCTATTTCGCGACGTAGCGGATCAGTGACCTGGGGGGCTCCCCGTGGCCTTGTGCCACGGAAGCCGGAAATCTGCGCCCCTGCCACGCGAGGCGGCAGGAGGCGCCCCACGCCACCGACGCATGACTTCGCGATCGGCATTTCGATTGCCGAACCGCGCCCTGCCTGCGTATCATGCGTGCTCCTTGCGTGGGCGCAACCTGATGCGTGCCAGCCAAGGGTGGGAGGGCGCAGATATGGCAGAGGTCAGTCAGAAGGCGAAGACGTCGGAAGCCGCCCCGGCGGACCGCGGCAGAACGATCTTCGGGATCAACCCCATGAAAGTGCTCTTCGCCATGGAGTACGTTCTGCAGGGGCTCGCCAACCCGTTCCAGGGCATCACCTACCATTCGTTCTTCAAGCACTTCCGTTTCGACTACGGCCTGACTGAGGCCGCCACCCAGCAGCTTTTCTCCCGCTCGTATCTGGCCTGGAGCTTCAAGCCGATCATCGGCTTTCTCATGGACGCTTATGGCAAGACGAAGGTCGTGCTGGCTTTTCTGCTCTTGTCCGGAGCGGCCTTCTACCTGCTGACGCCGCTGGTGGACCTGTCGGTGATGCTGTTCTTCTGGCTCATGTTCGCCCTCTCGGTGCTCTTCGCCTGCACCGATGTCGCCGTGGACCGCGCCACGGTGATCGCGGGCGACGAGGAGTCGAAGACCACGGGACGGTCGAAAGCAGCCTCGGTGGGTTTGAACCAGGCCATCTGCTGGGCGGCGATCTACGGCACCAGCATCGTCTCGGCGGCAGCCGGGGGTTTCCTGGCCGACAACCTGCCGGTCAAGAAGCTGCTGATCGCACTGGCCGCGGTCCCGCTGCTGGTCTTCCTGGTCGTGCTGCGCCTGCCGCGCGACACGGCCAAGCCCATTCCCATCAAGGAGTCGGTGAACGCCTTCTGGCACGGGCTGAATACCGGCCCCGTGCTCTGGATCATCCTGTTCTACTTCCTCTACCACTTCCAACCGGCCCTCGGCGCACTCTGGACGAATTACCTCATCACCGAGGTGAAATTCACCCAGACGCAGATCGGCTATGCGGACAGCGTGTCCTACGCCGGCTACTTCATCGGGGTGCTGCTCTTTGCGCGGTACGGCATTCGCTGGCAGGACCAGTTCGGCTTCCGGAAGCTGTTCCGGATCTTCATCGTGCTCAGCATGCTGCTGGGCTTCACCCAGTACCTCATCATCGAACCCCGCCTCACCCGCATCACGAACGCCATCCACACCCTCTGCCCGGGAGCCGACATCGGCACGGTCCGCTGGTCGTACTACGCGGCCTACAACTTCTTCCTGTCGATCGTCACCTCGTTCATCCGGATGTGCACGTTCAGCCTCGTGGGCGCCATCATCCCGTCCCGGGCCGCGGGCTCGCTGTTCGCGGGCTTCATGTCGGTGTCGAACCTCGCCTATTCCTTCTCCTATGCGAGCGGTTCGTGGCTGTACGAGAACGGCCTGCAGTACGGATTCCTGCGCACCATGGAGAACGCGCTCTTCGGCCTGGCAACCCCCGCGGGCGGCAAGATGTCCATCAGCCTGCTGATCTTCATCGGTTCCGTGGCCTGCCTGTTCAGCCTGCTCGTGGTGCGGGTCCTGCCGGACCGGCGCGAGACCCAGGCGACGGAGGGCGACCCGAACGATCCGGTCGGGCCGGGACACGACCCGGACGTGCGGCTCGACGCAACGGTGCGTCGCAATGCCAACTGGGCGACGCTGGCGGGAGGGATTGCGCTGATCGCGCTGCAGATCTTCGGCTGGGGCGGCAACCCGATCTCCAGCGTCATCATCTCGTTCTTCGCTGTCACCCTCCTGCGCCGGATCTTCCTGGACTACTGGCGCAAGACCCACCCGCTGGCCGCGGGCTGAACAGCCGAGGGCCCTGCGCGGCGCCTCACAGGCTGCCTGAAATCGCACCGGGAGGGCGACTCCCTTTCCCGTGATCAAACAACTGGCGTCGAAATGTGAGTGGCATTGGGCAAGACGCCCCCGCTCCCAGTGCTGCCTGCTGAAGCCAGGCAGCTCGCCATGAATCACCTGGCACAAATCACCTCGTCCTCGTTCGCGTTCTCGATTGCCTCTTCGCAGTCAGTGAATTCGATTGACGAGGACAAAGACCGCTGCGCTGAGGACGATGGGAGGGGGAATCCGCCGCCTTACGGCGGCAGCTACGGGGAGGGAAGAGCGTGCGCAGCGCGTAGCCCCCGACGTGAGGAGGGGGACGGGGATCGTGAAGGGGCCTGTCCGCCTTACGGCGGCAGCTACGCAGAATCGTTGACAGCAGAATCACTTCCTCGCATTTCAGGCGCGACAGTGCATGTTCCACCAGAAAACCCAAATGATTCTGCTGAGAATGGTTCGCGCGCGCGCGCCGCTGTGCCGGGGGCGTGCCGGCGCTGTATTTGGTATCACGTATTGGTGCAAATCATCTGCACGATTCTGCGTCCCCGATTCTGCCCGGACTTTTCACGGCGCGATGAGCCCCCTATACCTCCTGATCGTGGCCGGCGGCCAGCACGCCTGCCCCGTTCTGCGGGAGTACTCGTCTGCATACTGCCCTTCTTGTTCTTTCCATGCGTCCGCGGCTCGCGAGGACGCTTACCAGACGCAGGAGATGGTGGCAGAACCGGACAGACTCCCGCAGTCTTAAGCAAGCCTAACGCCTTTCCAGGTTAAGCGTCGCCCAGGCGAGGCGGGACATCGTGCCGTCGTTCTGGCGGACGCAGTTCTCGAGCCATTTCCGGGCGCGGCCGTCGCGGTCGCCGCAGCGGAACAGCGCGCAGGCCGTGAGCAGATCCTGCACGTTCGGGGCGGTGCCGTCGCTGTCGCCGAGCAGCCCGGCCAGCGTGTCGGCGGCCGCGGGATCGCCGATGCGGCCCAGGCTCAAGGCCACCGCGCGCGCCAGCTGCCCGTCCCCATGGACCAGGGGATCGCGCGCCAGTTCTTCCAGCAGCGGCACGGCCCGCGCGTCACGCGTCAGCCCGAGGGCGCGGATCGCGCCCGGCCGGCCGCCGTTGCGCCGGTCGCCCGAGGGGGGCGCCGGCACGGCGTTGTTGCGGATGGCCTCGAGCAACACCGGTACGCCCGCGGCATCGCCCAGCGCGGCCAGCACGTGCGCGTAAACGATCCGGGCGGCACCCTGCGCCGACGCGAGCGCCTCGCGCAGCAGCGGTTGCGCCACGTCCGGCCGGGCCAGCAGCACCTCGACCTGGTCGTAGCCGTTGACCACGGCCCGCACCGCGGCCTGCACGCGCTCGGTCGGCGGCGGGAAGGAGTCGCCGTCCTTGAGCACGGACGGCGTGAGGTTCCCCACTTTGACGAGGTGGCGCTGCAGGGCGCGGACGTCGATCCGTCGCGGGGTGGTGTGCCCGCTCACGGCCATGGCGGCGGCGACGCCGGCCGCGTACCCGAGGTTGTGCTGGTCCGGCTGCATGCGCAGGATCGGCATCGCGTCCCGGTGCGCGCTCATGCCGAGGCCGACGACCAGCAGGCCCTCGATGCCCTGCGGCAGGATGCTGCGCAGGGGCACGTTCGCGGAATACGACTTGCGGCGGTCCGGGAAGGTGAGCGTGAAATACGGGTGGATCTGGTAGCCGTGGCTGTCGTAGTCGCTGCGGGCCTGCATGATCGTGTCCGGGTACGTGCGCCGGTTGGCGATGTCCAGCCAGTCGATCACGAGGTCGCCGACGATCCGGCGCCGCTCGCGGCTGGCGACGAGGGCGCCGAGATCGAAGGCGCGCGTGTTCGCCTTCAGTTTCGCGCTCATCAGCATGCCGACGTGCAGCGGGTCGGCATCGTCGGTGGCGGGGCAGTCGCCGTTGAGATAGGAGCGCCCCGGCAAACGCATCGGCACATGGGCGTTCTGGAAGGCGTAGTCCTCGCCGACAAACATGTAGGCCGCGCCGGCGGGAATGGCCAGGTCGGAGTTCCCGGTGCCGTCGATGACGACATCCGCAAGCACCACGCCGCGCCCTTCCGGCGTGGCCACAACCACGCCCTGCACGCGCGGGCCGTCGCACAGCACGCCGCAGGCGAGCGCGCCGAACCACAGCTCGCCGCCCGCCTTGCGCAGCTCGCGGCGATACCACTCCATGCGGACCTCGACCGGGTCGGCCGGCACGTTCGTCGTGAAGCCGACGCGATTCCCGCAGTAGTACGCGCCGATCATGCCGAGCGTACCGACGCCGCCCAGCGCGTGCTGACACTCCACGACCAGCGTCCGCGCCCCCTGCCGCGCGGCGGCAATGCCGGCCGGGGCGCCGGCGGTGCCGCCGCCGGCGACGACGACATCGTAGCGGCCCAGCACCGGCAGGCCGGCGGCGGGCTGCGGAACCGTCTCGGGCGGCGGCAGCGGGCGCAGCCCCTCCAGGCCCTCGCGCACATCACCCGCCGCGGAACCCGCCGCGCCGTCCGAGGGGACAGGCACGCCCGCCGCCACGCGCACGCCTTGCGGGGGCCGGGTCGTTTGCGCCTCCGCCGCGGCGGCGGCCCCGACGCGTGCGCCGGCCTCCATGAACGCCACCGGCCGCAGCTGCCGCTCCATCGCGTCACGCGGCAGGTCCGCGCAGGCGCCCAGCACCCACAGGCGCTCCACGCCGGCCGGGCGGAAGGCCTTGAGCGCGCCGGAGGGCGCGCCGCGCACGGCGTCGGGCCGCACGAAGAAGGGCGCATCCGCCGCAAAGACCTGCCCGGTTGTGTAGGTGCGGTCGCGCGCCGCCTGCTCGAGCGCGGCCAGCTCCGGCCACGCCCCGCGCTGCAGCGGCACATCGAACGCGTACTCGAACCAGGACACATCCTGCGCCTTCAGCGGCAGCTCACGCCGGCCGGCCAGCGGAACATCCGTCAGCCCGTTCGGCAACGCCAGGCGCCGCACCGTCACGCCGGCCGCGGGCGCCCGCGCGGCGGTGGCCAGGACCACGTACCGGACGCTGACCGCGCCGGACGGAAACGGGGGGAACGCCGCCCCGGCCTGGCGGGCGAGCAGGGCCGAGTCCGTCGCGTCAATGACAACCCGCGCGCGGACAGCCTGGCGACCGGAGCGGTTGGCGATGACGAAGCCCGCCGGGCGGCCGGCGTCGTCGAGGAGCAAGTCGGTCGCCTGCGAACCGGGCAGCACGGTCACGCCGGCCCCCGCCAGCAGCCGGTCCAGCGCCGCCTTGGCCTGCTGCGGCGTGATGCCGTGCGCGAAGCCGCCGGCCGGCCCGCCGGGCTCGTCGGCGGTCTCGAGCATGAGCTCGCCCATGAGGATGCGGCTCATGCCCGGGGCCCTGCGCACGCGGCAGCGCAGGAGGCTGGCCGAGCCCTCCAGGTCGGCGCGGAAGGTGAGCACGTTCGTGTTCACCGTGGGCGTGTCGGTCGCGCCGGCCAGCCGCCAGGTCTTGCCGTCGGTGCTGGTCGTGACCACGATTCCGGTCACCCCGTAGTCCCGGCCCCGGTACGCGATGGCGGTGAGGCGACGCAGGGGGCGTTCGCGGCCGAGGGTCAGCGTGTAGGTAACGTCCTCGTCGTACTGCGTGCTGTCGTGGCTGGGCTCGCCCCACAGCCCGTCGGTCATGCGCGACGGCGACGACGTTTCCTTGTGCCGCTCGTTGGAGGCGCGGTCAGTCTTGTAGGCGAACGGCACGCCCGCGCGCGCCACGGACTGCGTGAACACGGCCCGGGCCAGGTCCGTCGCCGGCTCCTCGCCCTCCTCGCGCCACAGCCGGAGCGTGCCGGCGAAATCCTCGCCGAGGTAATTGCGCGGCGCGACGAGCACGACTCTGGCCCCGGCCTTGGCAGCCGCCAGCGCGGCCGCACAGGCGCCGCAACTGCCGCCGGCGATGGCAACGTCCGCATCGGCCGCGACCGGGATGGCGCGGGCCGCCTGCGTCACGGCCGGCGGCAGGTCCGCCGCGCCCGCCGCAGACGCGCGCAGCGTGAGCAGGGTGGCCGCGGCGGCAACGCAGCGGGCCCGACTGCGGGCCCGGCGGTGCGTGTCGTGTGTGGCGAGTGTCATGCGCATGAGCTTCAACCTTTCTCCTCGTCGCGCGCCTGCCAGGCGTCGAACAGCACCAGCCCGATCCGCGCCAGGAGCATCCCCGGCAGGGCGAGCACGGCGAGGAAACGCACCAGCAGGAAAAGGCCGGCCAGGGCGAGGGTCAGCGGCGGGAGGTGCTTGCCCGCCGACAGGATCGCGGAGGCCACGTCGTGCGTGACCATGTAGCGCAGCAGGAGGGCGTGCGCGAGAAGGAGGGCGCCGAGCTCCGCCACGCTCGTCCACAGGGTCCGCCGCCAGCGTACGGCTGCGCTCATGGCCCCTCCTTCCGCGCGTAGCGTTCCGGCGGCTGCGCCGTCAGCATCGCGAACAGGATCGCATCGCCCAGCGGCCCGCCGGTCACGAAATGCAGCGCCGGCCCGCGCCGGCAGGGCGCGCCCCACACGTGGGCGGTGGCGTACAGGCGCGTGAACCACGCGCGGTCGCCGTGCAGCCGCGCGCCGCCCAGCAGGAAGCCGGTCGGCGAGAGCCCGAACCCGCAGACGACGGGGCCGGAGTCGATGTCGCCGCCATCGCCGCCCCGGCCGGCGGGGTACTCGCGCACGCCGCCGAACCCGCACACCGTCCGGCACAGCTCGCGCCGGGCGGCTGCGAAGAGCTCGCGCGACAGCGCGGCGTCGGCGAACGAGAGGAAGTAGACGGCCAGCGCCGTGCCCGAGCCGCGCGGCTCGTCCGCGGCCTTCCAGGTGCGCGCGTCGATGACCTGGATCAGGAGCCCCGTGCGCGCGTCGACGTAGTGCGCGCGGCAGTGGGCGGACCACGCGCGCAGGAAGGCCGCATGGTCGGCGCCGGTCGCGCGGCCGTGCAGGCCGATCGAGCCGATCGCCGCGCAGTTGTCCACGGGGTAAACCTCGCGCGGGTAGGATTGCAGCAGCCGCCCCTCGCTGGCCTCGAACCGGCGGACGAGGGCGGCGGTGACGCGGTCGTGCAGCTCCGCGTAGGGGGAGGCTGGATCCAGCAGCCGGTGCAGACCCAGCAGGATGTTGAAGTAGCCGAGGAACGCCACGTGGTGCGCGTTGACGTCGTCCAGCGTCTCGAGCGGATCGTTCTGCCACATCTCCCGGTCGAAGGCCCGCACCGCGGGACTCATGAGCCGGTCGATGCAGACCGCCATCTCCCTGGCGTACGCCGCGCGCAACGCCGGGTGCTCGCACGCCGCCTGGCCGAATCCCAGTCCGGCCATGAGGTAGGTGCCGAACAGCCACTCGCCGTCGAACTGCGCGGAGCCCGTGTGAAACGCGCCGCGCCCGAGGTCCGCGTGCAGCCAGTCCGCGAGGCCGGCCGCGAGGGCCTGCTGCCGCGCCGGCTCGCCGGCGTACCAGCCCCCCGCCTCCCGCGCGCACCACCAGTACGGCAGGCGCCAAACGCCCAGCGCGAAAAGGCCCGCGGCCAGCAGACTGCGTTTGATGCGATCACTCCCCATGACGGCCCCTTTCCGCGCCTCACTCCCCGGCCCGGTCGAAATCGGTGGGCAGGACCCAGCCGGCCTCCACCTTCTCGCCGCTTTGCACCCGCTCGTAGAAGCCGCGCTGCGGGCTGGCATTCGGGAAGGCGTCGAAGGTCTGACCCTGGCCGTGCAGCCGGGGATCCCCCTGCTGCTTGAGCTCGTCGAGCAGCTGTGTCTTCAGGCGCTCGCGAACCGCCGCGTGCGCGGGATCCTGCGCCAGGTTGCGCACGCAATCGGGATCCGCCGCGAGGTGGTAGAGCTCCTCGCGCGGGCGCTTGCCGAAGCACAGTTCCCAGTAGCGGCGATAGGGCGGCAGCCGGCGCGCCTGCACGCACCAGGTCTTCGTGGGACTGCCGTCCGTGTCGAGGTAGCCGCTCTCCGGGTTGACCGCGGGCCAGCGCTCCGGCTCGAAATTCAGCAGGTAGAGGTAGTGGTCCTTGACGATCCCGCGAATGGGGTAGCCCTCGTCATGCGGCCGGCCCACGTCGTTGCGCTCGCGGCCGATCAGCACGTGGTCGCGCGGACGGGGGGCCTGCATGGGCGGCACATCGTCGAACACATCGCAGAGGCTGATGCCGGCGAGCGCGGACATCCCGCTCGCCTCGGGCGACACGTCCGCCACGTCGAGCAGCGTGGGCACGAGGTCGACGAAGCTCGTGTACACCTGGGGCCGGCGCCCCGGGGTGCGGATGCCGGCCGGCCAGCGGATGGCCAGGGGCATGTGCACGGACAGCTCGTAGCAGTTGCCCTTGCCGCGGGGGAAGGGCATGCCGTTGTCGGAGGCGACGATCACCAGCGTGCGCTCCGCCTCGCCCGACGCGTCCAGCGTCTTGAGCAAGGCGTCCAGCTCGGCATCGAACTGCTCGGCGGCCAAGGCGTAGTCGAGCATGTCGTTGCGCACGATGGGGTTGTCGGGCCAGCACGCCGGCACGCGCTCGATTTGGGCGGTGCGCTTGCCCGCCTTCGCGCCGCTCCCCGCCACGTAGGGGCGGTGCGGACGCGTGCTGCCGTACCAGAAGCAGAACGGCTTGCCCGGCTCTCTCTGCTCCATGAACTTGGGGAAAGGCAGGCGCGGCCCGGTCAGCAGGCGCGGCTGACCGTTCAGCTCGCCGGACACGCCGGGAGCCCAGCCTTTGCCCGCGTGCCCCACGGTATAGCCGTGCGCGGCCAGCGCCTCCATCACCGTCCGGAACTTGGCGGGAAAGTAGCACCAGTGGTTGGCGGCCGCGCCGAGCTGCCAGGGGTTGCGCCCGGTGAGGATGCAGGCGCGCGACGGGGCGCACTTGGCGTCGGGCGTGTAGGCGTTGGTGAACAGCAGCCCCTCGTTCGCCATGCGGTCGAAGGCGGGCGTCCGGACCCACTGGCAGCCGTAGGCCCCGGCGTGCGGGTACGACCAGTCGTCGGCGAGCACAATCAGGATATTGGGGCGCACCGCGGCGGCCGCACCCGCGGCCCGTGCCAGGGCACGGGCGCCCAGCCAGGCCGCTCCGCCCACTCCCGCCTGCTTGAGAAACGCGCGCCGTGTCCGCATCGGTTGCACCTCCGCCGAACGCGCGCGTACGCCGTCGCCGCACCACGTCCGGCGCATCGTGTACACCGGCCGAAAGACGCGCGCAAGCGAAAAGCCGGTCAGCCCGCGCGGGGGGGGGCGCGACCGCGATTATGTGGCGCGGGAATCGGGGCCACCGAAAAGGACTTGCCGCCCACGGCTGCTTCTGGTTTATTCCCGGCTGTCAGGGTGGCGTGACGGATGGCGGCCCTGCTGCCGCGGCGCCGCCCGCAAAAGCAGCAACAACGGGAAGCAGGTTATGCCAAATCAACCCCTCAATGTCGGCCTCGTAGGCGGTGGGCGCGGCGCGTTCATCGTGCATCCGCATCAGAAAGCCATTCACTTCGACGGCACCCGCCGTGTCGTCGCCGGCGCGCTGTTCCCCGACCCGAAGATCGCGCTCGAGGAAGCCGCCAAGTGGCCCTACCCCATCCGCGGCTACGCGTCGTACGACGAGATGATCGCCGACCAGGTCAACCTGCCCCCGGCCGACAAGCTGGACTACATCCTGATCGTCACGCCCAACCACGTGCACTATGACCCCGCCGTGAAGGCGCTGAAGGCCGGCATCCCGGTGTTCTGCGAGAAACCGCTGACCGTGAACCTCCAGGAGGCCAACGACCTCGTCAAGCTGGTGCGCAAGACGGGGATTCCGTTCTGTGTCGCGCACACGTACGTCGGCCACTGGACCAGCCGGCTGTCGCGCTTCATCGTGCGCAGCGGCCTGCTGGGCGACGTGCGCTGGGTGGACTCCTACTACATCCAGGGCTGGCTCGCCACGAAGCTGGAGGACACGGGACAGCAGCAGGCGTCGTGGCGCGTGGACCCCAAGCGCGCCGGCGGCTCGGGCTGCGGCGGCGACATCGGCACGCACGCGCTCATGCAGCTCCGCTACGTGACGGGCCTGGACGTGACCCGCGTCTCCGCCCACATGGAAACGTTCGTCGAGGGGCGCCCCCTGGACGACCACTTCACGATCTACTGCCAGCTCGCCAACGGCGGCAAGGCGCTGGTGCGCGCTTCGCAGATCTGCCACGGCCACAAGAACGACCTCGGCATCCAGGTCGTCGGCACGAAGGGCACGCTGCGGTGGCGGCAGGAGGACCCGGAGTGCCTCACGATCAACCTGCCGGGCAAGCCGGACATGACCTACTGGCGCGGTTCGGTCACGCCGGGCGACGGCTTCCTGCCCAAGCAGATGCCGGCCGACCTGATGGCCGAGCCGACGATTCCGCCGGGGCACGGCGAGGCGTTTCACGACGCCTTTGCGCGATTGCACCGCTGCTTCGAGGCCGACGTGCGGGCCTGGAAGGCGGGCAAGCCGGTGGCCTGCGACGGCTCGAAGTACGCCAACATCATGGACGGCTGGATGGGCATTGCCTTCATCCAGGCCTGCCTGAAGTCCAGCGCCAAGCAGGGCGCGTGGACGGCGATGCCGAAGACGATCTGACGGTTGCCGCATAGTTTGTGACAAGGCGAAGGCCGTCATCCTCCCGGGATGGCGGCCTTTCGCTTCAGCCGGGTAGAAACGGGTCATGGCCTGCATGCAGCCGGCCGCGCGGAGTCGGCCCGGACAGCCGCGAAGGAGACGACGATGAGACGGTATCCCTGCACTTCCACCCTGATCGGCCTGCTGCTCCTGGCGGCAGGCACAGCGCCAGCGGCGCTGACCTACGATGCGGACACCGGCGCCGCGGGGGCGCAGGACGGCGCCGGGTCGGGCTGGAACACGTCCAACGCCAACTTCTGGGACGACGCCACCGATGTCCTGTGGCCCAACAGCACGTCCGATGTGGCCATCTTCGGGGCCGGCAGCGGCGTGGCCGGCAGCGTAACCGTCGGCACGGTCACGGCCAACGGCCTGACTTTCAGCGCGCCCGGCTCCGGCAGCTACACGCTCGCGGGCGGCACAATCACGTTGGGCGGCACGACGCCCACCATCGCCGTGGCTGACGGCGTCAGCTCCACCATAGCCTCCGTCATCTCCGGCACAACGCTGACCAAGGCCGGCGCCGGCACGCTGACGCTCACCGGCGCGGGCGCCTACACAGGCGCCACGGTCATCAGCGGCGGCACGCTCAAGCTGGAATCCCCCGCCTATCGGTACTACAGGTTCCTGGTAAGCACGGTGAATGGAGGCGGCGCCAACGGCCTCCAGATGTCCGAGCTTGCGTTCTATGCGAGCGGCTTCAACAACCTCAACGGCACGCGCGTGTTCCCGACCGGCAACTTCGGCGACGGAGGGTCCTACCTGGACGCCGGCATCGCCGGGCTGTACGACAACAACACCAGCACCAAAATGTACGCTGGCACCCCTATGCCGCGGTTCGTGACGTTCGACTTCGGCACGCCCAAAGCCTTCACGGGTTACGCCTGGTCAACGGCCAACGACAGCACCCCCGCCCGCAATCCGAGCAACTGGACGGTCCTCGGCAGCGTCGACAACAGCACGTGGGTCACGCTCGACACGAAGACGGGGGCGGGCGCCACGCCTACCGCCACCTTCACGTGGGCCGCCGGCTGGCCGCTCTCCATCCTGCCGCCAACGACGGCCGTGCAGCTTGCCGGCGGCGCGACGCTCGACCTGAACGGCCGCTGCCAGATCGTCGCTTCCCTGGCCGACTCGGGTGGCGGCGGCGGGTCCATCATCAACAGCGCCAGCGCCACGCCGGTCAGCCTGCTCATCAATTCCGCAAGCGGCAGCACCACGTTCAGCGGCACCATCAGCGACAGCGGCAGCGCCAACGCGGTCAGCCTGACGAAGTACGGCGCCGGCATCCAGGTGCTCGCCGGCGCCAACACCTACACCGGCGACACGACAGTGCCGATGATCTCCACCGGCACAGCCAGCACCCGCTCGCTGGTGCTGGCCAACGCCGGCGGCGCGGCGATCCGGGGCAACCTGGTGATCGGCGACACCACCACCGCGGCCGGCACGACGCGGGTCGAGGCGGCGCAGCCGAATCAATTCGGGCCCAATACGGTCGTCTATTTCAGAGCCGCCAACGCCGCCCCCTGCTGCTACTTCAACATCGAGGCGGACCAGACCGTGGCCGGCTTGTCGAGCACGGCGACAGCGGGCAACGGCGCCATCGAGATCAATCCCTACCTGGACAACACGGTGTACGGCAACCGCACCCTCATGATCGATGTGGCCAGCGGCAGCAGCTATTCCTATGCCGGCCCCATTCGCAACACGGACGGCGGGACCTCCGGCGATGTCCTGGGCATCGTCAAGACGGGCCCCGGTTCGCAGACCCTCTCCGCGGCCGGCAAGGTGACCTACACCGGCGCAACGGCCGTCAACAACGGGACCCTGACCCTGCAGGACACGACCGGCTTTGCCTCGGCCGTGAGCGTGGGCGCCAGCGGCACGCTCAACCTGACCCGTACCGTCAGCGGCTTCGCCAGTCGCTCCGCCATAGCCGGCAACGCCATCACCGGGTCCGGCATCATCGATGTGAACAACGCGGGTTCCGGCCTGACGGGGGGCTGGGTGATCGCGAACACCGCCCAGGCCATGAATTTCACCGGCACGCTCAACATCAATTCCGGCGTCTTCGGGACCGACGGGGCGGGCGGGGCCGGCGTGATCGCGGGCTCGGCCACGGTGAACGTCGCCGCGGGCGGCGTATTCGTCAACCACTCGTCCGCAAGCGTCACCATCGGCGGCTTGAATGGCGCGGGTGAAGTGACGCCCGCGCAGTCCGGCAACGGCACATACGGCCTGACCGTCGGCGCGGGGGATAAGTCGGGGGCGTTTGCGGGCATCATTCACGGCAATAACACCACGGGCGTGACGGATGGCTCGGCGGAAGCCGGCTTCCTGGCCCTGACCAAGACCGGCACGGGCACGCAGACGCTCACCGGCGCGAACACCTTTTCCGGCACGCCCAGCATCGGCGCATCCGTCTTCATCAACCAGGGCGTTCTGGCGACCGACAACATCCAGCTCAGCGGGACCGCCAGCGGCCTGGGCAGGAGCGGCTCGATCGCGCTGCTGGGCGGGACGCTGCGCTACACCGGCAGCGGCGGCACGACCGACCGGCGGATCGAACTGGGCACGGCCAACGGCGCGCTCGACGCCTCCGGCGCCGGAGCCTTGCTGCTGACCGGCAGCAACGGCGGAGCAGGGCAGAGCGGCAGCCGAACGCTGACGCTGACGGGCACCAGCACCGCCGCCAACACCATCACGTTCGCCCTCGACCAGTCGGGCTTTGGCGGCGGCACGCTGTCCGTCGTCAAGTCCGGCGCCGGCACCTGGATCCTGGGCGGCGCAAGCGCCTACACCGGCACAACCACGATCAACGGTGGCATCCTCCGGGCAGACAACGCGACGGCCCTGGGCAACAGCGGCGCCATCGTCTTCGGCAGCGGCGGCACACTGCAGTGGACCGCCAACAGCGCCGGCCAGGACTGGTCCGCCCGGTTCAGGAACGGCACCGCCCCCGTCGCGCTGGACACCGGTGGGCAGGACGTGACGTTCAGCACCGCCCTCGACAGCAGCAACACCAACGGCCTGGTCAAGCTGGGCGCCGGCACGCTGCAGTTCTCCGGCGTGAGCACCTACGGCGGGGCCACGGTCATCAACGGCGGGACGCTGAAGCTCGGCGTCACCGGGTATCGCTACTACAAGTTCCAGGTGGACGCCACGCAGGGCGGCGGCATTGTCCAGCTGTCCGAGCTTGCCTTCTATGCGAGCGGCACGAACAACCTGACCGGCGTCCGGGTGCTCCCCACCGGCTACTCCGGCGGCGGCACGTGGAACGCCAATGAAGACCCGGCCAAGACTTACGACAACAACACGGGCACCAAGTGGTGCGACACCGCCGCTGCCATGCCCCAGTTCCTCACGTTCGATTTCGGGACACCCAAAGTCCTCACGGGCTACGACTGGGCAACGGCGAACGATGAGACACCCGCCCGCAACCCGAAGAACTGGACGATCCTGGGCAGCGCCAACAACTCCACGTGGACAACGCTTGCCACCCGGGCGGGCTCGGGCTCCGTACCCGTGTCAACCTTCACCTATGCGACCGGCTGGCCGCTGCCCGGCATCTACTGCCTGCCAGCCGCCACGCCCGTGCTGATTGCAGGCGGCGCCGCCCTCGACCTGAACGGCAACAACCAGGCCATCGCGTCTCTGGCCGACTCGGGGGCCGGCGGCGGGTCCGTCATCAACAGCGCCGCCGCCACGCCCGTGGTCCTGACCCTCAACGCGACCGCCGGCAGCACCACGTTCAGCGGCGCAATCAGCGACGGCGGCAGCGCCAACGCGATCAGCTTGGTGAAATCCGGCGCCGCCACGCAGGTGCTCGTCGGCAACAACACCTACGCCGGCGCCACGACGCTCAATGCCGGCCTGCTCGTGCTGGCGGGGAGCGGCGCGCTGCCGGCAGGGGGCAACGTCATTCTGGCCGGCGGCACGCTCGACGCCAGCAACTTCGGCCATGCCGCGGGCACGCTGGACCTCAACGGCGCCGCCAGCCTCGCGTTCGGGCCCGGTTCGTGGCTGACGTTCGCGGACAGCAGCACCATGGACTGGGGAAGTGCGACACTGAACGTGACCGGCGCGGGCTTCGGTGTGAGCGGTCCGTCGCAGCTGCGGTTCGGCACGTCCGTCAACGGCCTGACGCCGGCCCAGGTGGCGTCGATCGTGCTTAACGGCGAACCGGCGAGGCTGAATGCCGACGGCTACGTCAACTATGTCGGCTGCCAGGGGACGCTGGTTGTGGTCAAATAGACGAACACCGCGGATCACGCCAGCCGCAGGCCCTGCACCGCCACCCTCGTGGCGCCGAGGCTGAGGAGGAGGGGGGCGGAGGATGAACCTAGAAACGGAAGTAGCCCGCCTCCATTTCTCCTATGTCATTCGCCATAATATGCTTATGGTGCGATGCCCGACGACCGAGTGGTGACGGCTTGAGTCGCCGAGCGGAAGCCCCCCCCGCCGGCTGCCAGCCATTGCCAACGCGGCGGAGTTTGCAGGGTGCGCAGCCGGCGTGAGCGCCGCCCTCTCCCCGGCGGGGAGAGGGTTGGGGTGAGGAGCCGGCAACCACGGCCGTCCAGTCGTACGTGACTCACGGGTTGACCCACCGATGTCTGTGCCCGGCAAGGCGTTACCGCGGATCTCGCAAGGGTTTGGCTGGGAAGTCGCGGACGTGCCTGCGTGCTCCCGCCGGACAGGTCCTACGCGGCATGGGCCTGCGG
>CAYOBW010000116.1:0-21363 GCA_964402115.1 uncultured Victivallales bacterium | reverse complement strand
GATGATTCCGCTCCTCGTCCCTCAAACGAACCCCTACGGAGGTGGAATGCGCCCCGGGCTATCGTGGAGTTGCTGTCGTGCTTGCCTTGCGGGCGCTCTTGCTGCAACATACGGATCATGAACGCGCTTTATGCGAATGGCTTCGTCGGGCGTGTGCCCGCACCCGCATGGAGGCGCGTCCTCGTTGCCGGGTGAGTGGCGCGTCCGCGGGGAGCGCTCTTGCAGGTGCTTCCGCGGACTGTGCGAACTCCGCACTTGCAGTCAGAGGAGGCCGTCATGCATCGTACGTCGCGCACCGCCGGATTCGTTCTCGCCGCCTGCATCGCGAGTGTTGTTCCCGCGCACACGCTCCGCGCCGCGGATGCCGACCCTGCGGATGCCGCCCAGCACGGGCGCGTTGACCTGACGGGATGGGTCAGCGAGGACGCCCAGTATTCGAACCCCGTCGAGACGGAGACGGCCGACGAGGGCCGCCAACTCGTAATCAGTTTCAGGGGCGGCGCGAAGGACAAGGCCGTCGTATGGAAGTCGCTGGACGATGCGAAGATGACCGCCACCGGCACGCTGAACTTCCTCGTTGCGAACCTCACCACCGGCGCCGTGCAGGTCTCCGTCGCGCTCAAGACCGGGCCGAACTACACCTTCCACGAAAGCAAGCAGGTCACCGTGAAGCCCGACACGAATACGTTCCAGAGGGTGGCCGTTGATCTCGGCAGCAGCACCTTCAAGAGCGCAGCCACGGCCTGGAAGCACACCGGCACGCTGGCCGACCCCGACGCGCTGCGCTCCATCCAGGTGCTCGTCTACAACGGCAGCGTGACCGGTGAAGTGATCGTGGCCGACATACGGATCGCACCGAAGCCGTAGCCGCGGAACCGTGCGACTCGTCTGTGTGGCGCCGCCCACCGACCGGCGCAGGCGGAGGCTGGCGCAGCACATGTTCCGTGGCCACGCACGGTGCCAGACAAACTGTGCGCGGTCTGCTGCGCCGTTTCGACAGGTGCGCATGCAGCACGCAGATCACCCCGGAGAGCGCGGATCATGCCAGGCCAGAATCGGCGAGCGATCTGCATCGTGCTGATTGCTAACGGGCTACGGAGCGGACTGCGACGTGACACAAATTACCTGTCACCGGTCCCACGAGCCCTCACAGAGCGGCTCCGCGGAGCGTCGCCCTCCCAACGCTTTCACGGGTAGGTTGTTGCGCCTCGCCGGGAGGGCGAGACGCAGTCGAGCCGGGCAGATGATTCACCCGTCACCTGGGTGCATGTTCAGCCATACCGCGCACTGCTGAAAACGGTGTTGTCATCTTTTCTAAAGCGGTGGCATAATCCGGGCGTATGGGAAAGCCCACGAGACAGGTGGCGGTTGTGTTGCAGGAGGGTGCGCAATACGCCCTGCGGCTGCTGGAGGGGGCGATCCGGTACGCGGAGCAACACCCCGGCATTGAGTTGCTGGAATCGGGTTTCAGGAGTGGCCACCTCCCGAAATGGCTGGGGCGCCGGCCGGAGTGTGACGGGTTCCTGTTGTGGGTGGGCGCAGGCGAACGCTGGGTGGAACGGTTGTTGGATCTCGGTCTGCCTGCGGTCAACACCGCTGGCGGCTGGCCTGTGGAACGTCTGCCGGTCGTCGCCTTCAGCGGCAACGGGGTTCTGCGCGTCGCGCTCGATTATCTGGGGGGCCTGGGGCGTGCGACGGTAGGCATGGTACTGTACAATCAGGAGAGCGATCCGGAGTCGGGGCGGCTGCGTGACGCGTTCGTGAGCTTGGCAACGCAGCGGGGGCTTGGCGCGTTGTCTTTTGACGCGGGCCAGCAGAAGGCGCTTCAAGGCAATGCACCCCGGCTCACGGCCCGCGGGCAGGAACACCTGCGGGCGTTCCTGCGAAGCTTGCCGCTACCTGCCGCCCTCTGGGCGAAAGACGACTTCATGGGTTATGCGACGGTTGAGTCGGCGCAGGCGATCGGGCTGCACGTGCCGGACCAGTTGGCCGTGCTGGGATTGGGGGACTACACGGTGGCACACTATTGCCGGCCGCATCTGTCGAGCATTCCGCAACCCGGCGACCTCATTGGTTTCGAAGCGCTGCGGGTTCTCGACGGCCTGATGGCGGGCCGTGAACTGGCAAAGCGGCTGGTCGCGATCCCGCCGCCACCCGTGGTGGTGCGCGAGTCCACGCGCGGGGCAGGTTCGGCGGACGACCGGATGCGTCATATCCATGACTTCCTTGTCGAACACGCCTGTCGCGGGATCAAGGTGGACGATCTGCTGAGATTGGCAGGGGTCTCGCTGCCGACGTTGCACAAACAGTTCGGGGCGGTTTATGGCCGGACGCCCGGCGCCGAAATCCGACGTGTGAAGGTGGAGCGGGCGCAGCACTATCTGCGGACAACGGCATTGACGGTCACTCGCGTGGCGGAGCTTTGCGGCTATAATCAGTACAGGAAGTTCGTGAACTTCTTCAAGCGTGAGCTCGGCCAAACGCCCTCCGCGTACCGCGCTGCGGTTGATCCGGAACGCGAGAGGCGTTGTTAGCCGACGACGCATGCCGATCCTCGGCACGCAGCGGCCCGCCTCCCTCGTCGTCCTTGGCCCGACGGGCGATGACGACGTCATGGACATCGCGCAAAGGACACCACCGATTCAGAAAACGTGACAGCTCGGTTTTAGCAACGGGACATTCCCGCGCTCCCCCTGCCGTGCGATAATGGTATCGTACAACTGGGACATCAACGGCAGCGGCGACAAGGTGTGAGTCCGTGGCGAGGCCGAACCACAACAACAAGTCGCGCCGGCGTGAGCGAGCCGTGAGGGCAGGGAACAAGAGGATGCACGGGAGACATAACATGCAGACGAGAAACGCTCTGGGGACGAGAATCATCAATCCGATCGGCTGGCTCATGGCGGTCGCTTTGGCCGGCAGTCTGCTGCTGTGGTCGGGAGATGCCCGGGCGGCTGCTTGGGACGGCGGCGGCACGCTGACCAAGACCACCGGCGGCACGCTCAGCGTCGAAGGCGCGAACACCTACACCGGGATGACGACCATCGGCGGCGGGACGCTGCGGCTGGACGCGAGCAACACGCTCGACACGGACAACGACGTCACGCTTAACGGCGGCGCGCTCGATGCCGGCACGACCGTGAACCACCTGCGGTACCTGATCGTTGACGGCGGTGTCACAAGCGTCATCCGCGTTGGCGTCGGTGGCGAACTGAGCTTCAACGAGTCCTGGACCAAAACGAGGACCAACAGGCAATGAATAACGCATGGGCAGTATGTACGCGGATCGTCGCGGCGGCGGTGGTGCTGGCCGGGCCGTCAGCGTGGGCGGCGACAGGGGAGAACCAGGCTGTGAGCGGCGGTGCTGCGAACCTTGTTTGGTCGGGTGGGACCAACAGCGTTTGGGACCTGAACACCTCCACCAACTGGAATGGCGACACGGTGACGTACTTGGACGCGGATGACGTCACATTCGATGACACGGCCACCCGCAACACCGTGAACCTGGTCGGCATGCTGCAGCCCGCCGGTGTGACGGTGGACGGTGCGACCAGCTACATCTTTCAGGGTGCAGGCGGTCTGGCCGGTCCCGGCGGTCTGACCAAGTCCGGTAGCGGCACGCTCACCATCGCCACGACCAATACGTTCACCGGCGCGACCGTGGTCCTCGGGGGCACGCTGCGGATTGGCGCCGGGGGATCCAGCGGCTGGCTGGCCGGAGGCGGCCCGATCGAGATTCGCGCCGGGGCAACGAACATTTTCTATCGCAGCGAGGCGGCTGACCTGAGCCTGGCTCACGCGCTCAGCGGTGACGGCACCCTGCTGCTGCTGGGCACAGGCACGCTCAACCAAAGCCGGTACAATCCGAGTGCCGTGAACACCGCGTTTGCCGGGCGCACCGTCGTGGACCGTGCGCGGTACGGGATCGGCAACGTAAACCTTGTCGGCTCCGGTAGCATCGCCGTTCTTTCGGGCGGCCAGGTATTCGCGTCTGCCGGAACCTACTCCAATGCCCTCAGTCTCGCCGGCAACGGTTGGGTGGAAACCGCGGGTACATTGGGCGCCCTGCGGCTCGCGGGCAACAGCACGTGGTTGGGCGCTGTCACACTCTCCACCAACAGCCGGATCACGGCCTACGGTGCGGCCGACAGCGGAACGGTTGGCGGTGTCGTTTCAGGGCCGTACGGCATCGAGAAGACCGGTAGCGGCGTCATCGTTCTGACGGCTACGAACGCGTACACCGGTGCCACCACCCTCGGCGCCGGCACACTGCGTCTCAGCGGCGGGAACAACCGCCTGCCCAACGGCACCACGCTGAGTTTCACCGGCAGCAGCACACTCGACGTTGGCACCAACAGCCAGACCGTCGCCAGCTTCGCCAAAACCGCGGGCCAGAACGCGACGATCGCCGGCAGCGGTGGCACGCTGACCGTCAACGGCGCGGCCGACTTCCAGGTCAATGCCGGCACGCTGACCATGAGCGCCCTGGGCAACTGGGTGTACAACAGGTCCGCCAACAACTTCCGAGTCGGCGGCACGACCGACAACTCCACCGCCAACGCCTACCTGGCGGGCAGCAACACCGTCACGGCGGCGACCGTTCTGGTCGGCTGCGACGGCCCGGATGGCTCGGGTCAGAACGCCACCGGCGTGCTCTACCTGGGACAGAACAACACGCTCAATGCGGGGACTATTCGCGTCCTGCGCGACGGCGGCCAGTCGTCCAGTGCGACCCTGCGGTTCAACACCGGCCTGGCCGCCGGGCCCACGCTCACCATCCGTGGCTCGGCGGGTGGAAGCAGTCGGGCGACGATGGAGGTCGGCTGGGCTACCGAGGCGAACACGGACTATGCGGGTGGCAGTGGAACGATCGATCTGACCACGGGCGTCACCGGCAGCGTGCTCGACGCGCTGGTGAGCACGTTGACGCTCGGCAACCACGCGAACGGCGCCGGCAACTTCAACAACGCTACCAGCGGAACGTTCACGTTCGGGCTCGGGACTCTCGATGCCACCAGTATCGTTCTGGCCAAGGCCAATGCCCCCAACAACAAGACGTCGAATGGCACGTTGACGGTGAGCGGAGGAACGGTCAAGGCTCAGACCATGACGTTTGTGGAGGACAGCGGCGGCAACGCTGGATCGGCCACGTTCAACATCAACTCCGGCGCGCATATCTACGCGCAGACCATCGGCAGCGACAACGCCGGCACGAGCACCATCACCTGGAACAACGGCACCATCCACAACTACAACAGCGCCACGGACCTGACCATCAATCTCGTCACGCCGACCAGGACCTTCAACCTCGTGGGGACCGGACTGCATGCGTTCGACATCGACACCGGACGGCGGGGCGCCGTCAACACGGCGATATCCGGAACCGGCTCGCTGACCAAGACCGGCGCGGGCACGCTGGTGCTCGGCGGCGCCAACGTCTACGGTGGGACGACTACGGTTGCCGGCGGCACCTTGCTTGTGAACGGCGCCAACACCGGCACGGGGGCGTACGCCGTCGGCAGCGGAATCCTGGGCGGCGGCGGTCAGATCGCGGGCGCGGTGACTGTCGCCAGCGGCGCCGTGCTGGCTCCAGGCGGCACCAACGCGGTGGCGACGTTTACCGTGAACAACGCTGTGACCATCTCGGCGGGTGGCGTCCTGCACGTGGACATCCGGGCTGGGGTCGCGGACCGGTTGGCCCTGACGGGAGACTTGAGGCTGCAAGACGGTGCGCTGTTGACCGTGGCGCTGCCCGCTGGCGAGGTGCCGGCTTCCGATGCCGTGTTCACGGTCGCGAGCGGGTCTTCCGCGCTGACAGGGACATTCAAGGGCCTGCCCAACGGGCAGAAGTTCCTGGTCGGTGCTGCCGCGTTCCGTATCCGCTACAACACGTCGGCCATCCCGCCGACGATCGCCCTGGAGGCGACCGAGCCCGGGAGCGGCACGATTCTCATAGTACGCTGAAGGGAAACCGTCAGCAGCAGGAGGGCGGTGAGGAAGAATGTCGTTCTCATGGGGTGATTTGTACTGGCGAACGGCCGTCTGGGAAGGTCCATTCGGGGTCTCGCGTTGTTCGTTACGGTTCGCTGGCGACGGGGGTGGCATCGACAGTCACGTTGCTGCTGTGGGACGACTGCCTAATCTGGCCGTAGTTGCGGATGAGCATGCCGCGCGGTGCGTTGCCTTCAACTTTGAGCGAGGCGTTCGAAATGGTGAGGCTGCCGATTGTCCCTGCATTCCTGAGCAGATCCAGTGGGCCGGGCGTGCGATTGGTGACGGTGATATTGCTCAACTTCAACGACTCCACCGTCGCCCCCTTGTCGACGGATATTGTGGGTATCGGCTGCGTCCGTTCGTCACGCGTGAAATCAGAAACGGTCAATGAATCGATGACGCATCCCGAGTTCACCCAGATCATCCCTGTCCCGCCGGGATGGCTGCTCGCCTTCCCGCACTTGGCGGCGGAAATGCCGGTGATGGAAATATCCTCGAACCGGCTCGGACTGCCGGGATGCGCGGTGTAGTGGGAGATGGTCAGCAACTGACCATGCCGGAATGTACCAGTAATGTTCTTGATTTGCACCCGGCGCATGGGATTGCCCTGCGCATTGAGACGAACGGCGTTCCAGCAGTTTGCCGCATGCAGCCCGTCAATGACCAAATCCTCGACTGGTCCGCGGCTCATTTCGTAGTAGCCCAGATTGTCCGCCGCGATGCAGACCATGTCGTCATTCGGCGTCCCGCGAATGTTACTGATCCGCCCCTGCCGGGCCGGGCCTTGGATATCAATGCCGTCCTCGTTGAGTGTCTTCAGGTTGTAGTCCAGCGTGATGTTTTCGATTGTGTAATGTTCCAGTCGGCCCAACTGCATGCCCCACATGACCGGGTCTTTCATGGTCAGGTCGCGGATGGTGAGATTCTTGACATGATTGAACCGCAACAGAATGCCGTCGTACGTGGTGGGCGAATACGGCCGGCTGCGGAGGAGGTCGCGGCGTTTGGCGGGCGCGGTCTTCAGGTAGTCCGGTAGGGACTGGTTCAGGTTGTTCATGTCCCAGACGCCGCCGCTGAGTGTGATGTTCTCGTTGCCCTTCTCGTGGTCGTCGTTGGTGATCATGAGACAATCGCTGCGAGGCTTCAGGCGGATGACCGTGTTGCTGGCCACGATCAAGGTCTGCCCGGAATGAATCGTCAGCGGCTTGCCGATCAACAGGCACTTGAGCGGCGCCGGGAAGCGCACTTCACTCGCGCCCGAATCCAGCAACGCCTGCAGTCCGGCTGTGTCATCGTGAATCCCGTCGCCGACCACGCCGGGTGCGATTTCCGCCGCCTCGATGGCGCGGGGCGCTGCGGCCGGTTCGCCAGCGCAAACGACGAACGACATGGTTAGCAGGGTGGTTGCGACGACGGCGGCCTTCATGACGGGATTTGTACTGACCGACACCGTCAGTGTCCAGTAGATACATTGTCGTAGCCAGGGCAAACGCATCTTATCCCACTGAGATCTGTCGGGTGTTGACCCGGATAGGGCACCGCCCTGCCCTGAACCCGCCGAAAGGCCGCCGGAGCCGATCCGGCGCGACTCCACCGCCCGGGGCGACGGCCCTGCACGGCGGGGCTGTGAACACGGGACCGCACGGTGCCAGGCAAACAGTGCGCAGCCTGCTGCGCCGTTTCGACAGGAACACAAGCAGCACGGGGATCACACCCCCAAGAGCACGAGCCATCACTGGTCGGAATCGGCGAGCGATGGCATCACAGAGCGGCTCCGCGGAGCGTCGCCCTCCCAACGCTTTCACGGGTAGGTTGTTGCGCCTCGCCGGGAGGGCGAGACGCCGTCGAGCCGGGCAGATGATTCACCCGGCACCTGGGTGCTCTGTTTCTCCTTTCTGTGGGGAGCGGATAGTCGCAGGGCGACGCTACCTGACCACGAACAGGGTGCCCTTCGTGGGCAGGGGGATGGCGGAGAGGGCGAAGCTCTCGTACGCGGCAGGGTTCGAGGCGCGGAGGCCCGCGTAGCCGGCGGCGTACGTGCTGTCCGCGACGCTGACCCGGCCGACCAGCTGACCCAGCTCGTTCCAGACCAGGGCTGTGAGCAGCGTGCCCTCCAGCATCAGCCGGACCCGCCACGTCTCGCCCGAATTGTACGTATCCGAAGGCACCACGTCGGCGAGTTTGGTCGCCGCGCCGCCGTCGAAACGGTAGATCTCGAGTTTCCCCTGGTACAGGCGGGCGTGGTAGTAGTTGCCGGCGCTCTGCAAACGGGCCACGAGACCGGCATAGTTGCTCGACCTGCGGAAGGCAGCCTCGACCCGGAAGTCGTCCAGCTGAGCGCTTCTGTGCCGGTCCGTCAGCAAGCCGGCGTAGCGGGCGAGGCTGCCGGCGACGGCGCCCGTGTAGTCAAGCTCGCCCGTCCCGTCCAGCTGCCAGCCGGGGACACCGTTCAACACCTCCCAGCCGGCGGGCAGGCTTCCAGCCGAGCCGTCGAAGGACGTGCTGTAGATCGCTTCCCGGGCAGGTTCCAGCAGGACCTCGCGCAGGGCGTTGGCCCCGTTGCTGAACCGGATGGCGTCCATGTTCGAGGTGTTGTTCCCGCCCGAGAGGCCGATGAAGTTCAACTCCTCACCGAAAGCGTCGACGCCTGTGCCCGAAAGCAGCGGAGCGCCCAGCGCGGCTTCGCTGGAAAGGTTGTCGGCTTCCTGCTTGACCCAGAAGTACAGGCTATCCGCGGCGCCGCCCCCCGCGTTCATGACGATCTTCGCCAGGAAGAGGAGGTTCAGCCCGGCGGAGTTGAGGTCAGACGCCTGCGTGTTCACATTGGCATACCGCATGCTGGGCACGTCGCCGAAGCGCAGCGCCAGCATCGTGCGCGAGCCGGCGTCGTACGTCGGTCCCGTGTCCAGCCAGAAGAGGATGTCGCCGCTCGTATTCGACACGTGGCGCACGAGCGCGCTCAGCCAGATCGTGCCGGTCAGCCCGCTGGCGAACGTCCGGTTGGCGAGCGCCGTGGTACTGTCCGAGGCATAGATGCCCGCACGCCCGTCGTCGGCGCCACCCTCGTTGTTGCCTGCCAGGTAACCCGGATTGGCGAACTTGGTCCGCTCGGCAGGCTCGTAGGCCGGGCCCGTCGCGCCAGCCGTCCAGGCGCCGGCCCAGCCGTCGCCCCCGTTCAGCCCATTGACCGGGTCGATCAAGACCGTCCCGTAGTCACTGAAGTCCTCGGTGATCAACACGGCAGCGCCGGAGCGCGCCACCAGCGACGCCGCCACACTCGCCACCCAGAGAAACCGGTTCACTGCGCTTCTCATACGGACTCCTTCCGGCACGCGCGCGCGCTGCGTCATGTCGCGCCTCAGCGGATGATCAGGAGCGTGCCGGGCTGGGCCACGATGTAGCCGTTGTCGTCGATCACCGCCGACGCGCCGTTGAGGCGGATGGCCGACACCTGGCGCGCGGTCAGGCCGGTGCGATCCGTGCCGAACCGCAGCGTCGTGGCGGTCAGCGCGCCCTGCACGGCCAGCGCGCCGCTCCAGGCGGCCGCGTCGGAGGCCGCGAACGCGAGCGCCCCGCCAGCCTCGACGGTCAGCGTGCTGCCGGCCTCCAGGGTCAGCGCCCCGAGGGTGTTGGCGACCGTCCCCGCGGCCAGCGTGCCGCCGGCCAGCGTCACGGCGTGCCGCGCCTGCAGCGCGCCCGCCACGCCCAGCCGCAGCGTGCCGGAACGGATCGTCGTGACGCCCGTGTACGTGTTGGTGCCGGCGAGCGTGAGCTGGCCGCCATCCACGACCAAGGCCACCTTGCGCGTGCCGGCGCCCACCTTGTCCTGGATCACCCCCGCGAATCTTGACGTGCCCCTCAGCGTCAGCGTGCTGTCGGCGGTCGTCGAGCTGCTGCCCACGAGCGCGGCGGAGCCGCCCTTGGTGAGTCCGCCCAGCGCCTGGTCGAAGCCCTTGAGATCGAACGTGCAGGCGCCGGACGCCCCCAAGATCAACACAGCGTTGGTGACCATCCCGTTGGGGGCGCCGAGCCGGGCCGTCCCCGTCAGGGCCACGTTTGTGCAGGCGCCGCCGCCCGCGTAGACCACGCTGCCGGCGCGCTGACTGAAGCCCGCCGGGGCCGTGATGGGACCGGTCAACGTCAGGGTCGCGCCCGCATCGGTGTACAGGTGGCCGCCCCCGCTGGGTGCGGCGGTAATCGCGATCGGCCCGCTCCATGTGGCCTGCGCCGTGCCGGTGACTTCCAGGAGCCCGCGCCCCACCACGCCGACGCACGGGCTGCCGGCGATGGCCAGCGCGTTGGTCACGTGCACCCCGTTGGCCAGCTGGATGCGCGCGTTGAAGTTCGGCGCCCGCAGCGTGACCGGCCCGCTGCCGAAGGCGCTGCTCTTGCCGGCGACAACGATGGCGTTGACGACCGTGGCGCCGCCGCTGTAGGTATTGGGCGCCGTGCCCCCCACCGTGATGGGATTGCCGCTGTGGGCGCCCGTCGCCGTGCCGCCCAGTTCGAGCGCGCAGGCGCCTCCCGTCTCGCCGATCGGGCCCAGGAGCGACCCCGCGCTGGAGTAGGCGCCGATCCGCGCGTTGCCGGTCAGCGTGAGCGGCCCGCTGCTCGTGCTGCCCTGCAGGCGGATGGCGCCCAGCTGGCCGGCGACTTCCGTGTAGCCCGTCCCGGCGATGCGGAACGTATTCGTGAAAGGCCCGGCCACGGTCAGGTAGGCCTGCCCGGTCGGGCTGACGTCCACCGGGCCCGTGCCGAACGCCGCGGCATTGCCCGCGTTGATGCGGCCGGCCTTGATGACGGTGCCGCCGGCGTACGTGTTGGCCGCGCTGAGCACCAGGATGCCCGAGGCCCCCTCCTTGGTCAGGCTGTACGCCGCGCCGCCGTCGTCCACGCTGCCCGACAACACGTGCATGATGCCCTGGACGGTCGGCACGGTAAGGGTGGCAGGCGCGGCCAGCGCGATGCCGCCGGACAGGGTGATCGCGCCCGAGTCCACCGCGTCGCCCAGCATGCATGCGCCACCCAGCGTCACCGGCAGGGACAAGGCCCGCGCCGCCACACCGTCGCTCGACAGCGCGCCGCCGCCCAGCGTCAGCCGGCCCGTGCCCAGCGCGGCCGCGGCGCCGAGGCGGAGCCGTCCGGCGAGCAGGGTCGTGCCGCCGGTGTAGGTGTTGGAGCTCGCGACGGTCAGGCTCCCGTCGCCGCGCTTCACGAGCGCGGCCATGCCGGCAAGCGCGCCGGGACCGGTCAGCGTGTAAGCGGCCATGCTGTTGCTCACCGTCACGGAGGCTGGACGGACGGCGCTGGCCAGGTTCACCGTGGCGCCGCCCGTCGCCGAATCATCGAAGGTCACGGCATCGCCGGCGTAGAAGAGCCGGTCGCCCTCCTGCCAGTTGGTCGAGACTCCGACGTCCCAGGCCGTCCCCGCCACGCCGGCCCAGGTGCGCGCTCCGGTGGTTACGCTCAGCGTGACCTGCCGGTTCGTCGGGTCGTCGGCGAACACGCCCGCACGCATGTCCAGCGCAACGAGGCTTGCCAGCCCCGCCAGCCCGCCCGCACCGTACCCCACCACCGCGAACCGGTTGCTCGCGGACGGATCGTCCAGCACGACCTGCACGGTGCCCGTGAAGCCCACCCCGTTGGCCTGGAAAGCGCCGGGCGTGGCTGACCGGACCGCCAGCAGCGCGCCATCCGCGCAGTCCAGGCGGCCGGTCGTGGTCCCTTCCCCGCCGAACACGGCGCCGGCCTTGACCGCGATGGGCGCCGCGACGGCGCCCTCCACGTCCAGGCGCCCGGCCGCGACGGTGGTGAGCCCCGTGTAGGTGTTGGCGGCGGCGAGCGTGAGCGTGCCTGCGCCCGCCTTGGTCAGCGCGCCGCCGGCCGCAGCCTCCACCTGCAACGGGGACGCGAACGTCACCTGTCCGCCCCCCGTATCGAACACCGCAGTGCGGCCGTCCTTCAGCAGGATGCGTCCGGAGAGGTCGGTGGCGCTGCCGTTCCAGAGCAGGACGCCGCCGTTCATGGCGAGCGATCCGGAGGGTCCCACAGCGCCGGCGTTGCCCATGCTCAGCGTGCCTGCGTCGAGTGACAGACCGCCCGTGAAGGTGTTCGCCCCCGGCAGGCTCAGCGTGCCCGCGCCGGCCTTCGTCAGCGTGCCGCCGGCGCCCGCCAGAACGCCGTTGACCGTGGCGGTGCAGTCGGCATCGATATCGAAGCTGTGTGTACCGGTGGCCGCCAGCTTCAGGGTCAGGCCCGCGCCCACGACGAGGTTCGTACCGGCGCCGTAGTTCCGGAGGGCGCCGTTGTTCCAGTTGAAGGTCGCCGTCGCCGTGGCGTTGCCCGTCTGCGCGCCCTTCTGGAGGGTCGCCGCGCGCAGCGTGCCCGCGTCGAGGTTGAACGTGCCGCTGGTGGTCTTGGTGACCGCGCCCGTGGCCGTGAGCATGTTCTCGGCGAGGTTGAGCGTCACGGCCCTGACCGTGCCGTCCGCGTGGTTCAGCGTGAAGGTGCCGTTGCCGGCGTACGCGGCGCCAAGCCCGCCGGCGCCTGCGATGCGGCCGATCGTGAGGGTGGTCGCGTCCAGCATGCCCGCCCCCATCGTGAAGACGCCGTTCTCCGTGCCGGCGCGGCCAACCGCTCCCCCGGTTTCCGCATTACCGATGGTCAGCGTGGTCACGCGGGCATCCAGCGTGCCGGCGGACAGGTTGACCGTGGCGCCAAACGTGTCGGCCTTGAACTGCGCAACCCGCCCGACCAGCCAGTTGGCGACCGCGCTCGCGCCGTCGGTGTTGCGCAGCGTGACCGTCGGCGCAGTCAGGCCGGCGGCGAAATCCAGCGTCGCGTCGGAACGGCCGCTGGCGCCCACGTTGAGCGTGTTGACGCGCAGGTTGTTGCTCCGGCCCAGGTGCAACGTGGAGATCCCCCCGTCGCTGTTGGATCCGATATCGCCGACCGCCAGCGTGGCCGCCGTCAGGTTGTTCGTGCGCGCCAGCGTGACGAGGGCTACCTGTCCCACGCCCCCGTTGTTGCCCGAACCGGCTTTCAGGCCCACGCGCAACATCCGGGCGGGAGCGGAATACGTGAAATGTCCCAGGCCGGCGAGGTTGACCGTGGTCAGCGGCGTACCGCTGAGCGTCTGGCCCGGCCCGCCCGGCCCCCACTGCAGGTCGGTCGCGCCGTTGACGAGCAGCGTACCGGCGGCGCCGCCGATGGTGACCGTCGTGCTGGCGCTGGCGGTGTCGGGCACGGTCGCCGCGGCGATCGTCTGGCTCACGGCGCCGAGGTTCAGCGTGCTGGCGCCGGAAAACGCCACCGTCGTCCCAACCGGCAGCCGGTTGTCGCCGCCGTTCAGCGTCACCGTGCCCGCCCCGATCGCGGTGAGCCCGGTGTAGGTCTGGGGCCCTCGCAGGGTCAGCGTGCCCGTCCCCGTCTTGGTGAGCGAAAACGCCCCCCGCAGCCCGTTCGTGTCCGCGCTGTCCAACGTGTAGTCGACGGCCTGATTCTGGAAGACCGCGTGGGCGCCCGTGCTGCCGCCCGCCTGCACGGTCACCGTCGCGTTCGAAACCGCCTGACCGCGCGCGTTCTTGTCGCCGAAGTAGACGGTGTTGCGCAGCGCCTTCGCGGCTGCAAAACTCATTCCGCTGAAGTTCACCGTCGCCTCATCCCAGTTGCCATCCGCCTCGCCGCTCCAGCTGCCGGTCACGTCGCGCACCTGGATGGCGTTCAACTGCTCCACGGTGCCGGACACGGGTGCGAGCGTGAACGCCTGGCTGGCCGCGTTGGCCGTGAAGGCGCCCAGCGTGTACTGCCCGGGGCTGCCGTTCGCCCGGTTGGTGTTGAACTTCAGCAACTGCGTGTTGCCGCCGCCGCCCGTGATGTTCTGCGTACGATTCGTCGTCGCTCCCGCGCGCGGGTCATTGACCCAGACCTGGACCTGATACTGGTGTCCGGCGGTCAGACCGTTCAGGGTGACCGTCCCGGTCCCCCCGCCGTAGACCGAGCCGATCAGGACGGCCTTGTAGGCAGCGGGAAAACCGTTGAAGGGGTTGACGGTCGAGGTGTAAGCCGTGGCGTTGCGGGTGCCGAAACCGGCGAGCGTGAGATCCGTTCCGACATTGCCGGCCGTGACGGTGGTTGCTTTGAACGTCACGCCGTTCACGGTCTGCGTCGTGGACCAATCGTAGGCGAACGCCGGCGACCCCGCGACGGAGACGTCGGCGTTGCCGGTCAGCGTGGTGGGCGCACCGAACGTCACGACAGCCGCCCGGGCGGAAGCTGCCGCCCACCAGGCGACGGCCGCCGCCAGCGGAGCCAGTGCCGCCATTCGACGAACAGGGGTCAGACGACGCCGGGCTCTTTGCATGACACGCTCCTTGTAGATCCTCGCGCACTGTTTCCGACCTGCGCCAACCACCCCGTCCGCAGCCGGACCGGACCGTGACACGGCCGGGAGTTTTATACAGGGATCAGGCAGGCGCATGCAAAGCGTTTTCTGCAGCAGCAATTCGCAGGTAGCAGGGTCTCACCTGGAAACTAGATTCCGCTGAAGAACCCCCTTCTTTGCTTGACGGAAGAGGGCCGACGCTCCACCGGCACTCGTAATCGTCCTCGTCCTTCGTCCTCGAGTTCCCGAAAGTGGCCTATTGCGGGTGCGCGGCAGTAACACGCTGAACCGCGGATGCACGCCGCTGGACGCGGATGGGGACCGGAGGAAGGAATGAACCTGGAAACGGGAGCAGCCCGCTTCCATTTCTCCCATGTCGTTCGCCATAATATACTTACGGTGCGACGCACGACGACCGTTTGGTGACGGCTTGAGCCGCCGAGCGGAAGCCCCCCCGCTGGCTGCCAGCCGTTGCCAACGCGGCGGAGTCTGCAGGGTGCGCGGCCGGCGTGCGCGCCTCCCTCTCCCCGGCGGGGAGAGGGTTGGGGTGAGGGGCCGGCAACCACGGCCGTCTAGTCGCCGGGGAGAGGGAGACTGGCGAAAGGTCCGCGTCCTCACCGGTACGGTGATGTGAATGTGCAGAGAAAGCATGGAGGGCTACTCCCCTTTCCAGGATGCAAGCCGCACAAGATCACATCGTGTGGCAGGGGACACCCAGTTTGCGGAAATCCGAGAGATTGAAAGTGGCCACCGCCGCAGCGCCACAAGCCTTGGCGAGCGCGGCAATGTAGGCATCCGGGAAGTCCACGCCGCTGTCGCGCGAAAGGCGTATGGCCTCGAAGCACACCGCTGCGTCGGTAAGCGTGAGGCCGGGCAGCGCCAAAATGGCCTCCAGCACATCCAGGATCGCGGGTCCGCTTAGACCGTAGGCCGCGCGCAGTGTCCACGCCACCTCAAACAGCACGGGCGGGCCGCTGACGAGAGGCCGATGTCCTTCCGCGCCGGCGCGAAACAACTTCGCGGCGCGCGCCTGCTGCCCCTCGTCGTCCTTCGTGAAGAAGCGCAAGAACACGTTGGCGTCCACGAAGACCGGCTTCACGCGCGGCCCTTCCTGGCCACGGCTTTGGCCACGGCGATCCGCTCTTCCTCACGCGGGAGTGCCCGGCCCAGAAACCCCTGCAAGGCAAACAAGTCGCGGGCCCGTCGCACGACGATTTCCTGCCCCCGCATCTCGATGGCGACCCGGTCGCCGGCCACCAGTCCCATGGAGCGCCGGGCTGTGGCCGGCAAGGTGATCTGCCCTTTGGATGACAAGCAGGCAATGGTCATTGTCTGTCTCCTTTCCGCATGTCACCAGAGTGGAAGACACAGGAGGAAATGTAAAGCGGAATGCGAAATGTAAAGCGTCCTCCCGGAAATCCGCCGGGGAGCGCCGCGCAGCATGGAGGAAACGGTCGGCAATGGTCTGCTTTGCACCGTCACCGACGGCCTGGCCCGCGGGTGCGCCACCTCCTTCCCTTGCCTGTTTGCTCGTCCCCGGGCCACACCGTCAACGTCGGAAGCCCCTGATGCGCCTCCGCCCCCTACAACGTCCCGAAGATGACAGGCCGCCGAACCGCGGGATGACAGAACTGTCATGAGGACCGGACGGGGTCGGGCGGGGTCGGGACGTCCTGAGCCAGGCGTTGCAGAACCTGGTCAGCAACGCGATCAAGTACAATCGGGACGACGGCGCCATTGATATCCGCCTCGGCAAGCAGGCGCAGCGGGTGGTCTTCGCCATCGCCAACACGACCAGCCCGGGCGCGCAGCTCGATCCGGAGCATCTCTTCGAGCGCTTCTACCGGGGCGACAAGGCGCGCAGCCGCAAGGTGGAGGGCGCCGGCCTGGGCCTGAGCCTCGCCCGCGAAATCGCCCGCGCCCACCAGGGCGACCTGGTCCTGCGCGAGCTGCGGGACGCTGCCGTCTCTTTCGAGCTCGGGCTGCCCGCCACCCTCTCCCCGCCCGTTCCCGGCCTGTAGCCGCCGACGTGAGGAGGCGGAGGCCGTCGCGTGGACGGGGCGGATTTGGCGCCTTGACGCCGGACAGCGGCGGGCCTACCTTCGCGCCCATCGCCCGGGGGAGGGGGTCCTGCACCGTGGATGTTTGCCGCAAATCGCTCGCGCACGGCTGGGCCGTCTGGCTGTCAACCGCGCTGCTCGGCCTCGCGCCGGCCGCCGCCGCCGACCCTCTCCCGTTCGAGACGGCCATCCCGATCATCGCGCCGCAACCCGACGGCGTTTTCTACCTGGCGGCCCCCGCGGCGGCGATCGTGCAGTGGCAGGGCACGCAGCCGCACCTCGTCAACGGCGCCACCGACGTGCTGCGCGCGGTCGGCGGGCGGCTCGCGAACTGGGCCGGCGACAGCGAGCGCCCCTGCTGGCGCATCCGCGCGCCCGGCGGCTGGTACCGTGTCGTCGCGACCCGCGCCTGCGCGCCCGGCCGGGAGGGCGCGGTCTCCGTGTCATGCGCCACCGGCACGAGTCGGCCGGCGCGGGTCACGGCCCTGCTTGACGCCACCGGCGGCGGGACGCAGGGCGTGCCGGCGGTCATCGGCGAGGTCCGCCTCGCGGCCGGCGTCCACCTCGTCGAATTCCGCCCCCAGACGTGGGTCTGGCCCGACGAGCAGTTGCAGCTCGCCGACGTACGGCTCATTCCGGCGGACGCCTGGCGCGCGCAGGAACGCGCTTTCGGCGATCTCGCCAGGCGGCTGCAGGCCGGTGACCCGGCGCTGGCCGCCCTCGACGCGAAACGCCGCGCCGCCGCGGACGCCGTGACGGAGGCGCGCCAGGCGCTCCGCCAGCCCGGCTTCGCCGCCCTGACGAACTACAATGCGTTTCTCGCCCACGACCGGCGGGTCCGCGAGCTGCCGGAGCTGGAGCGGCGCGCCGCCGCGTGCGAGCAGACGTTCCGCGAGACGGCGCTGGAGCGGCTGCGGGCGGCGGATCCCGCCGCGCTCGGCCCCGCCGCCGCCCTGCGAACGCCCTGCCTGGAGGCCGGCGCCGCCATCGCGGCGGCCATGACCCGGGCCTACGCCTGCGCCCCCTTCGTCCCGCCGCCCGCCGATCCGGCCCGCCCCCGTCCGCTGTTCCCGACCGGCGCGCTGGACCGCCTGCCGTACCAGCCCCTGCCCGCCAACGCGCCGATCGTCTCGCTGCCGGTGCCGGAGCCGCCGGACGCCGCCGCCCGGCGCGCCCGCTTCGCGGCCCGCAACGAACCCGCCTGGCTCGCGGCGCTCTGCGCGGAGCTCCAGGCCGCGTTCGTGCCCGGCGCGCCCGGCCTGGAGACGTTCGCCGCGCACTGCGCCGCCGGCCGCCACCGCGAGGCGCTCGAGGCCTACCGCGCGTTCTTCTTCGCCCGGCTCGCCGACCCCGCCCGCCACGGCGCCGCGCCCGAGAACATCCGCTTCGAGCTGACCGCGATCCGCGGCAAACGCGACCTGCTTTTCCGGCCCAGCCCGTTCGTGCTCGCGCACTATGCCGCCGGCCGCGCGGTCGCCTGCGCCCGGGACACGCTCATGGTCGGGCCCGTGGGCGAACCCGGCGCGGTCAACTGGGCGCCGCGCGATCTCGCGCCGCCCGACGGCGCGACGTACGGCCGCGGACCCAGCGACCACCCGTTCTGGAAGACCGAGGCCGGTCGCCTGCTCGATCGCCGCATCGCCTTCCACCGGAACCTGCGCGCCTTCCCGGCCGACAGCGAGGCCGCCAAGCAGACCGGGTTCTTCCTCGCCCTGCTCTACGCCTACGCGCAGGGCGGCCCGCGCGCGCCGCTCGACCGCTGGTGCGCCTACCTCGACGACTACTGCCTCAACGCCCGCCGCGACTACGACGACTGCCCCGCGGACATCCGGGCCGCCACCGAGCTCGAGCCGCAGCCGGTGCGCTGCACGCTCACCCTGCTGCGAATCGTCCTCGACGAACGTCCGGCGCTGGCCGCCGACTGCGACGCCGCCACGCTCGCGCGCTGGCTGCTGCTCGTCGTCGCCGACGCCCCGCCGTACACCATCCGCGCGCGCCGGGCGGAGATGGCGAACTGGGGCATCATGGGACTCTGCCACCTGCAGCACCTCGCCGCGTTCCTGCCCGAGTTCAAGGCCATGCAGCGCGTGCGGCAGGAGACCTGGCGCCTCTGGAACGCGAACTTCATCCAGCACCGCGCGCTCGACGGCGAGAACCTGGAAGCGTGGGACTTCGGGCACAATGGCATCGACCTCGAGTACGTCCGCCACAGCCTGCCCTACGCCCCGCCGCCCGCGGGGGTGGACCGCTGGGAGCGGCTGGATTTCGCCGACCAGTTGCGCATCAACGCGCGGTCGCTGCTGACGCACCTCACGCCCGGCGGCAACTACTGGCCGGCGTGGAGCGCGGCGCCGGACCCGGCGGACATGACCCTGCGGCGCCTGCTCGAGCCGGGGCTGTCGCCCCACGTCCGCGCCCTCCCGCTCGGCCCCGTGCTGGCCGAGGCGGGCGCCCGCCTGCGCGTGGAGACGGTCCTGCGGGCCGGAGCCCCGCCCGCCGCCGGGCCGCCGCCGCCCGCGGCCGCCTCCGACCTCGCGCCCTATGCGGCGATGGCCTACCTCCGCGACAGCTGGCAACCCGGGGCCGCATGTCTGATCCTGCAGAACGTCGTGCACCGCTCGCAGGGCCAGCGCGCCTGCGCCCGGACCATGTACACGCTCACGCAGGCCGAGCGCGTGCTCGCGGAGGTGCACAGCCTCGCCGTGGACGGCAGGCCGGACAACCGCTACGTGGGCTTGCGCCGCACGGGCGGCAAGACCGACTTCGGCGCCGGCGCCGGCCGGCACGTCGTGCGCGACCGCTTCCACACCTCCGCCGGCTTCGACGTCGTGGAAGCGGTGCAGAACGCGCCCTATGCGCGGCCCCGCCTGCGCGACGCGGCTGACAACTACGGGCTCTACACGCCGACGCCGGACGGCGCCGAGGACCCCGGCGCGATCACGAACGTCACGGCCACGCGGTTCGTCTGCGCCGTGCGCGGCGAAGGGCTCTACCTGGTCGGCGACCGCCTCGCGTGCCCGGCGGACGCCACGCACACGTACACGCAGTTCCTCAGCCTGCCCACCCTGCTGCCCGAGCCCGGCTTCGCCGACCGCGTGCGCGTCCTCGCCGCCGCGGGCGCCACGCTGCACGAGGAGGACGAGGCCGGCCGCCGCCTCCGCACGCTGCTGCCGGGGCTCGCCAACGTGACGCTGCACTTCTTCGCGCGCCAGCCGCTGGCCTTCGCCAACCAGCTCGACAAGGCCGGCGTCCACGTGCGCGCGCCAAGCACGGCGCTGGCGGAGTTCCAGGCCGCCCTCGCGCGCGGGCAGCCGTATCGCACGCTCGCGGACCGCGGCGGGCGCCGGCCCGTCTCCGTGCGCTGGAGCGCGACGGGGCCGCACGCTTTCGTGACCGCGTTGTACACGCGGCCGGCCGTTGCCACGTGGCCGGAGAGCGCCGACGCGGAGCTGCGCGAGGCCGCGCCGCACGCCGGGCCGGAGGGCGTGACCGGCTGCCGCCTCGTCACGCGCACGGGAACGGAGGTCTGGTTCCAGCTTGCGCCCGCCGCGTCCGCCCCGCTCGCCGGCGGCCCCGTGCAGGCCCGCGGCGAGGCGCTCCTCGTCGTGCGGCGCGCGGGACGCGTCAGCGGCATCCTGCTCGGCGGCTGCGCCCCGGCGCGCGCGGATGGCGCGGACGGCGCTGGCGCGTGGCCGGCGGACTGCGAGTTCGCGGCGGACGACGCAGGGCGCCTGCGCGTCGTTCAGGCCATCGAGCGGCCGATCGACACCGTGCGCATCCGGCCCGCAACGGACGTGTTCACGGACACGGTGACCGTGACCGCGGACATTCCGACGCACGACAGCGCCGACATCGACATGCGCTACACGGTGGACGGCAGCGAGCCCACCCTTGCCGCGCCCCTCCTCGCGGCACCCCTCGTCCTCACGGAGACCACGCTCGTGAAAGTGCGCCCCTTCCGGAAAGGGCTGACGGACACGCCGTGGCATTTCACGGGCACGGCCTGCGGCAGGACCGTCAGCGCCCTTTTCCGGAAGTGCGCGGCGCGGCCCGCCCGGCCGCCGCCCGCACCGCTGCAACCCGGGCTCGCCTGGCAGGTGTATGAGGGCGACTGGCCGACGCTCTTCACGTACGCCGGCGAACCCGGGGTGCTGGCGGCGCGCGCCTCCGGCACGGGCGCGCCCCTGCTTGACCCCGGTCACCTCGCGACGTTGCGGACCACGGAACGCGCCTGGGCCGTCGCCTACACGGGGTTCCTGCGCGTGCCGGCGACGGGAGTTTACACCTTCCACGCCCCGCTCCACCTGCTCACGCCGACGCGCGACGCCGGCTACGACCTGCGCGTCTTCGTGGACGACGAGGAGTGGTTCCCCAGTCCGCGCCTGCACGCGGAGCACACGTGGAGCATCGCGCTCGCCGCCGGCTTCCACCGCTTGCGCGTGGCCTGCACCGACTATCGCTGGAAGGCCTTCCGTAACGAGTACCTCATGCCGTGGCAGCCCGAGCAGATGTGGGAGGGAACACCCGTCCTGGAGATTTCCGCCCCCGCCCTCCCCCGCCAGCCGCTGCCGCAGGCCTGGCTGTGGGGGCCTCCGTGAGACAAAGGAGTCAGAAGACAGGAGTCAGGAGTCGGAATAGAATGCATTGCAGGAGGCGGTCTTTGTCGATCTTCTCATTCTGACTCCTGAATGCGGACTTCTGAACCTGGAAACGGGAGTAGCCCTCCACTTTTTCTCTGCACATTCACAGCACCGTACCGGTGAGGACGCGGGCCTTTCGCCAGTCTCCCTCTCCCCGGCGGGGAGAGGGCCGGGGTGAGGGGCCGCAGGCCCATGCCGCGAAGGACCTGTCCGGCGGGAGCACGCAGTCACGGCCGCGGATGCCAAGCCAGACCCTTACGAGAGCCGCGGCAACGCCTTGCCGGGG